>JAEXCG010000017.1 GCA_023402355.1 Bacillota bacterium
TGCGGTATCATGCTCTCGTTGTATTTGCTTCATTAATAGTCTCAAATTACAACAAAAAGTGCGAGTTGGCTAGTACCTTCTCGCACTTTTTTCTTTTTTCTCTTTTGGGGCTTAGCCTGACAGCCCCGTTTGCCGTATTCCGATGGGTTTGCGCGCTTCAATCCTGCGGTTCCTTCGAAAACTTTGCCGTCACCATGTACACGGCGCTGTACCCCTGGTTCATCAATTCTTCGGGGCGGTCGTAATATTCCACGCTCAGCGAAACGCTCTGTTCGCCGGGTGCGACGATTTGCAGCGCCAACGGAATCTCCTTCTCCCAGACGACGTCGTATTCAGCCGCCGCAACAGCCGTCGCCACGGGTTCCTGTGTCTCTTTACTTTCAGGAAGCTTGGTTCTTACAGACGCCGAGCCGTCGTCGTCCTGAACAGCCAGAGTCATCCCTTCCCAAATGTGCTTAAAGCTTATGTACACACGGCCTCTCTTTGCGTTTGGCAGCAGCCCGCTTCCCAGTCCCTCCAGCTCCGACCACGTCCCATCTGCGGTCAGCTCATATGCGTGCACGTTGATCGCCGTCGCAGGCGCGTCGAGCAAAAAATCGTAAAGCGCCGCGGTGCGATCCTCCTTCATCATATCAAAAAGATTCTTCTCCTGCTTCGTAAGCTCGACGGCCTTGAGCCGCATGGGTTTCGCGATCGCACCCCGGCTGCACGCGCCAAGCGTGAGCAGCGCGAGCAGCAAAAGCAGCGCGGCCAATCCTCTCTTCATCTTTCTTTCCTCCTCCCCACCTTTTCAGGACGACGCTTGCCGCCGCCCCGGGGCGTTCCCCGGCGGCCACGCGCCGGAGCATCGCCGCATCGCGTATCCCAGCTAAGCGTCAACCGTTCGATCGAGAAGACAGCGCAAAAAACGACAAGCGCTCCCCTCCATCCTCCCGCGTCGATCTATGGCCTCTATTATAGCGAATCTGCGCGCAAAGTTCTACCGGGGCCTGAAAAAAACCGGGCGTGCGGGGGAAGGTACGACCCCAGCGGGCGTCGAACCTCTTTACAAAGGAAACCGAACGGGGCGGTCCGCCCCGTTCGGAAGCGTCCGTGATGGGCAATTCGCCCCCTGCGACGGGAGATGATGGCATGAACCTGTATGCGGGCCTCCAAATCGACGAAGCCTGCGTGAAGCTGGGCATCGTAAGCGCAGGCGGCGCGCTGGTGAACCGCGCCGCCGCGCCGCTCCCGCCGGGCGGTCCGGAGGAGGCGGCCAGCCTTTGCGCGCGCCTCGTGCGCGATCACTGTCCAAAGGCCGCGGGCGTGGGCGTCGCCTTTGCCGGGCGCGTCGACGGCCGCCGGGGCGAGGTCACCGCCGCAAACCTCGGTTGGACGCGCGCGCCGATGGGGCGGCTTCTGGAAGCGCGCTTCGGATACGCGCCGCCGCTTTTCAGCGACGCGGAATGCGCGCTGCACGCGGAATGGCGCCTCGGCGTCTGCCGCGCCATGCGCGACGTGCTCTGCCTCACGCTGGGAACCTGCGTCGGCGGCGCGCTCCTCGTGCGCGGAAGGCCCTATCGCGGCGCGGACAACCTGGGGCTTGAGGTCGGCCATATGACGACGCACGCGGGCGGAGAGCCCTGCCCCTGCGGGCGAAACGGCTGTTTTGAGCGCTATGCCTCCCAAACGGCGCTGGAGCGCATGGCAGGCGGCCTGGAGGCCGGGCAGGTCATCGCCAGGGCGCAGGCGGGCGAACCCCGGATGGCCGCAGCGTTTCATCGCTATCTCGACGAGCTGTGCGTCGGCCTCTCCAGCCTCATCGCGCTCTTTCATCCGCAGATGACGGTCCTGGGCGGCGCGCTCAGCCACGCGGGCCCGTACCTGCTGGGCTCCGTCCGGCGGCATATGCAGCTGCCCGGCACGATGTCCAGGGGCGAAGCGGTGCCGCGCATCGAGCTTTCCGTGCTCGGCAGCGACGCCGTGCTCATCGGCGCGGCGCTGATGGCAGGGGAGCGCGCGCCCGCGACCCTGATTCTCTAAACGCCGAGGCCGGGCCGCCTTTCCCGCAGGCGGCCCGGCCTTATGCGATTATGTCGTCCAATTCAAACCAATGCTCCGTCAAAAAGCGCATTTCCTCCAGAAACCGCCGAAGCTTCGGGCTGTCGCTTTCAAACACGTCCCGCCGAATCCACCAGGGAAACTCGATGCACCCGGCGATCCGAAGCGCACGGACTATGTCCCCCGCTTCAAGCGGCCTAAACGAGGCGTATCCCTCCGCAAACGCCCGAACCCGCGCGCGCTCCATGTGGTTCCCCCTCAGCGTCAGGGAGAGCAGCGCCCGCGCGACGTCGTGCCAGAGGAAGCTGTACTGATTGCGGTCGAAGTCGAGGATGGCGGATACCCCGTCCTGAAGGAACAGCATGTTGTCCGGGGTAAAGTCCTCGTGGGCGATTCCCATGGGGCAGCCGTCCAGGCAATCGTCCGTCAGCGAGCGCAGGATCGCCTCCGCCCCCCGCACCGCCGCCCGATACGCCTGCGGCGCATCCGCCGTAAGCGTCCCCTCGCATGCGCGCAAATGCTCCCGAAGGGCCGCGACGAGCTGGCCGCCGCAGAGAGGATACCCCCTGACGCCCCGATGCGGCAGCCTCGTAAACGCATTCTGCATTTGGCCGCAGACGAGGCCCAGACTGTGAAGCTGACTTTCCGTGGCCGTATCGCAGTCCACAATCCTCCCGGGGCAATAGCGCATCACCATATAGGCGGTGTCTCCGTCCAGAAACCGGATGGCGCGCCCCTTATACGGCAGGATGTGCGGGCAGGGGACGCCTCTTTCCTCCAGGCGCATCTGCCGCTCCAACGCCGCCTCGATCTGCAGCAGCTTTTCCATGCTGAAGCGCTCAAAGCTGTATTGCTTCACGAGCAGCGGTTCCCCCGCGCACTCGGCCTTCCACTTTCTGTTGAGCCACCCGCCTTGAACAGGCGCCATGGCGGTCGGAAACAGGCCATAGCTGCGCCCCAAATCATCGACGATCCTGCGCTCCAGCGCGTCCGCCCGCCCCGTCGCCCCTTCCAACGGCTTTCCCTCCGATGCTTTCACGTCAACTCAGATCGACGCCGTTTTTCGCCGGGTCGATGCGCTCCGGCGGACCGGCCACGCGGATGCGCCCGTCGATCACGGCCGGCGGCAGCACCCCATCCTCGCTGGTTTCTTCGATGTAGCGGATGACCGCCTCGATGATGTTCGGCTGGTTCTGCGCCCAATCGGCAATCTGCGGGTACAGCTCGTCGTAGTTGTCCACCGTCAGGTCGAAGAAAGCGCATTTTTCTTCGTCCTGCGCGTCGAACGCGCTGTAGAGCGCAATTCCCTCGGGAAGCGCCTTCGGCTTGTCGCGCGTCAGCAGCGTAAACGCATGCCACTGGTCGATGCCGCCCAGCTCGTAATCGGTCGTCGTCACGGTGTAATAGGCCTCGGGATCGATCGCTTCCCCGCTGAGCAGGCGCACGTCGCTCACCCGCGCCTTCAGCGCGCCCTCCTGCCCCTCGACCGGCTCGTAGGTCATCTCGTAGGTAAAGCCCGAGGGGATGACCAGCCCGCCGAACACGCCCTCCTTTTCGGCGCGCACCACGCCCGCCACGTTGTTGCTCGAAAGGATGGACAGCAGGTTTTCGCCCTTGCAGCGCACCGTCACCACGTGGTTGCTCAGCCCGTACAGCATGGCCGTGGCGAGGTCCGATTCGGTAATCTCCCCGCTCTTGAGCCCCGCCGTCAGCGATCCCGCGTTGACGACCGCGATCTGCGCGCCGGTGCTCGCCCGCAGCGCGTCCGCGAGCAGGTTCCCCAGCGCGGACTCATTCGTGCGCGAGTACATGCGCACGTAGCTGTACGCCTTGCGCGTGTAACCGACCACGCGATTCGGCACCTCATACCGGCTGCTGCCCGTCGTCCTGAACTCTTCGAGCGCGGATAGGATGTCCCCCACGCCGTCGATCGCCCGATACGTGCTCGCCCCTTGAAGCCCCGCGTAGTACTTTTGCCCGCAAAGGTAGTGGCGCAGCGCGAACGCGAACACGTCGGAACCGTAAAACTGGCAGGGATTCTTGATGACCGAGTTTTCGATGAGGCATTCGTAAATCTCCGGGTAGCGCTTCTCGTACTCGTCGTACCGCAGGGCGTCGTCCCTGCGGTAATACGTCGTCGCGCCCACCGGCACGGAACGGGCGTAGATTTCCGGCGCGAACTCCGTGGAGGCGATGTATTCGAGGTACAGCCTGCACGCCTTGAGCCGGGAAGCGTCCGTGATGTTCGCGTTGATGCCCAGATACCAGTCTCCGTTGGTCGCAAGCCAGCGGTCCTCCGGCGTGGTTCCGCGATAGGGCACGAACTCGCAGTCCGAAACGGGCACATACCGCACGGTGCCGTCGCCGTTTCCCACGCGGAGGGAGGGAGCCCCCTCCACATCGAGCGCCCTTTGTTCAAACTGCTGAATGTACGTGACGTAGCTGAGCGAGCACATGAGCGCCTCCCCGCGAACCACCTCGTTCATGTTGGTGATCTCGTTCGTCAGGAAATCGCCGCTTTGGCTTAAATCCAGCTCCTTGAGCGCGTCGACGCCGCCAAGCACACGCGTGAAAGCCGGGGTGTCAAAGGACACCGCTTCGGGGTCGGCGCGATACTTCATCAGCCACTGCACGTACTCCCCATCGGTATAGGCGTCGATGAGGAAGGGGATCGACGCGAGCGCCGAGCTCGCGTCGTAAAGCATGTTGAGGGCGAAAGCGCGCACGCCCGTCTTTTCCCGGTCCGCCTGAACCTGCCGGCACAGGCGGATGAACGCCTCCCGCGTCTGCGGCATCTCATAGCCCAGCTCCCGCAGGAGGCGGGTGTTGACGAGCAGGCCCGAGATATAACCGTTTCCGACCGGCAGCGCGTACACCTTGCCGCCGACCTCGATGTCGCTCAGCGCGCTGGTCGTATAGTTCTTGAGGTAAGGCTCCGCCGTCAGATCCAGCAGGTAGCCGCTTTGCACGTAGTTATAGTAGCTCTGCGTGTACAGAATGTCCGGCCCGCCGCCGCCTTTCAGCGCCGCGAGCTGGGCGTTTTCCACCTTGGCTCCGTTTTCATACGTGTATTCGACCGTGACGTTGGGCATCGTCCGGTGGATGTAGGCCTCCGCCTTTTCCGCGCTCACCCGCTCCCCCAGCGTGTTGTACAGGCGAAGCGTGACCGGCGTCTCGTCGAGCGCCTCCACCGACGGCGGCGCGGCCTCGCCCGCGCGGACGCCCGGCTCCTGAATCCCCGCCTCTTCCCGCGCGCGAGCGCACCCGCCGAGCAGCACGGCAAGCGCCAGCAGCGCCGCCGCCGCGCGGCCTGTCCGCGAAATTCTCATCCTTCATCCCTCCGTCGCCCGGCGTTTCCCGTCCACCCCAGCAGCTCGCGCAGCCGCTTCATGTCGATCGGCTTCATCAGCGCCGCGTCAAAGCCCGCCCGGGCCGCCTCGTCGCCCACCTCGTCTTCGCTGCTCGCGGTGAGGGCGAAGATTCGGATCGTCTTTGCGTCCTGCCGGCCGCAGGCTCTGACGGCGCGGGCCGCCTCGAACCCGTCCATGACCGGCATCTGCAGGTCGAACAGCAGCGCGTCAAACGCCCCCACCGGCGACGCGAGATACCGCTCCAGCGCCTGTCGTCCGTTCTCCACCGCCTCCGCCGCGGCGCCGTCCTCCCCGATGAGCTCCACGGCGATTTCCCGGGTCAGGGCGTTGTCCTCCGCCAGCAGCACGCACAGCTCGCGCCGGTCCCTGAGGACGCGCCCGACCTCGCGCAGCAGGGCGTCGTAGTCGATCGGCTTGGAGATAAAACCGTTCATGCCCGCCTCAAAGGCTGCGCGCCGATCCTCCTCAAACGCGTTGGCGGTCAGGGCGACGATCGGAATGTCCGCCGCCTGCGGATGGCCGCTCGCGCGGATTCTGC
Source organism: Bacillota bacterium (assembly GCA_023402355.1). Taxonomy (GTDB): domain Bacteria; phylum Bacillota; class Clostridia; order Christensenellales; family Aristaeellaceae; genus Beduinella. The sequence goes on from JAEXCG010000017.1 coordinate 5,950, forward strand.
GCGCCGCTTCCAATCCCCCCAGAACCGGCATCTGCAGGTCCATGAGGATCAGGTCATAGGTATGAGGCAGCGCCATGGCAAAGCGCGAGGCGCCCTCCTCCCCGTCCGTCGCCGTGTCGACCTGCGCGCCCATCAGACCGCCGAGCATTTCCGAGGCGATCTCCAGATTCAGGCGGTTGTCCTCGACCAGCAGGATGCGCAGGCCCCGGAGCGCTCCCTCCAGCCCGTCCGGCGCGGCCGAAGCCTCGTCCAGCATCGCCCAGAGCTTGCGCGCGAGCGCGCACTGAAACAGGGGCAGGCCGATCGTCTGGGCAAAGCCGGCGTCCTGCACCCGGGAAAGCGCCTCCCGTTCGTCCGGCTCAAAGCCCACGAGCGCGCGCACGCCTTCGCCCAGATCCCTTCGCAGGGCTGCGCGCGTGAGGCCGGGCCTTAAAAGCAGCAGCTTATAGGGCAGAAAGACAAACGTGAACGCGTTCCCCGCCGCCCTTCTTTCGCTCGCCAGGGCGGCGGCCTCGTCGTAATCCGCCGTGCCGACGGCGTCAAGGCCGATCTGCGTCAGCTTGCGCACGGCCTCCCTGCAGCTTTCCTCGCTGTGCGGTTCTCCGATGACGAGGGCGCTGCGGCCCGTCAGCAGCCGCTCCGTCCGCGTGCTCACGCGAAGCAGCAGTTCGATGAAAAACGCCGTGCCCTTGCCCGGTTCGCTTTCAACCCGAATTTCGCCGTCCATCATGTCCACGATCCGCTTGGTGATCGCCATGCCCAGCCCGGTGCCCTGCACGCCGCTTTCATTGGCGCGCTGCTCGCGCGAGAACATCTCGAAGATATGGCTGACGTATTCGCGGCTCATGCCGATGCCGTTGTCGCGCACGGTGAAAACAAAGCGCGCCAGGGCGGGATCGTCCGTCGGAACCTCCTCGACGTGCAGGCGGATTTCCCCGCCCTCGGGGGTAAACTTGACGGCGTTGCCCAGCACGTTGGTCAGCACCTGCCCCAGCCGCACCGTGTCGCCGAAGAGCCGCTCGTGCGTGACGCCCCGCGCGCTCACCCTGAAGCGCTGGGCGCGCACGCTGGTCTGCGACTGCGTGACGGTCACCACGCCGTCGAGCCAGTCCCCGAGCTCAAATTCCGTCTCCGAAAGCTGCATCTTGCCGGATTCGATCTTGGTCATGTCCAGCACGTCGTTGATGAGCCCCAGCAGCAGCTGCGAGGAATGGGCGATCTTTTGCAGGCACTCGCCCACCTTCTTCTGATCCTGCGGGTGGTGCATCGCCAGCGTCGTAAGGCCGATGATCGCGTTCATGGGCGTGCGGATGTCGTGGCTCATGTTCGCCAAGAAGAGGCTCTTGGAGGCGTTGGCGCGCTCCTCGTTCTCAAGCGCCTCCTCCAGGCGCTCCCTTGCGCGCACGTCGCCCGTGATGTCCTCGATGGTCAGGGTGATGAAGCGCTGGCGGCTGTCCTCCTCCGCGATGAGGTAGCCGCACAGGCTCAGCACGACGTCCTCGTGCGTGTCGGGCCGGGTGAAGCCTACCGTCAGGCTGTCGCTCGTGCGCCTGCCCGTGCGCACGTCGTCGATCAGGCGGAGCACGCCCGGCCTGTCCTCCTCGCGCACGCAGCGGCAAAACGCCTCGCTGACGACGCTCTGGAAGCCCTCCGCCAGGCCCAGCACCTTGTCCGCGTTGCGGGATGCATACTCGATGCCGCCGCTTTCGCTGTCGGCCACGACGATGACGTTGGGCACGTAGTGGGTCATCAGGGTGAAGATGCGGTCGCGCCGCACGGCCTCGCGCGAGGCCCGCGCGCGCAGCACGAACACGAGCAGCACGCAGGCGGCCACGAACAGGACCAGCAACACCGTGATGATGAGGAAGGCCAAACGCGTGGTCATCGCGTTGATTTCAGCCGCGTCGGCCGTAATGTAATCGTAGGACACCAGGGAGATGAAGCTCCAGTCCGTGTGCGGAATGGGCGCGTAGACCAGCTCGTGCAGCGCGCCCTCGAAGTACAGCTCCGCGCTGCCGCTGCGCCCCTCCCGAAAGTCCGAAAGCGCGCGCGAATAGCCGGATTCTCCCCCTTCGTCCGCCGCGAAGAACGCCGCGTTGCGCGCGTCCTTTTCAAAATAGGTGAAGAGGTTGAGCGAATTGCTCACCTCCGGCTTCACGTGCGCGCTGGAGAGGATCAGGCCCGTGTCGGTCGTGATGAGGTAGGAGGCATGGTCGCCGAAGGTCGTGGAATCGTACAGCGCCTCAAACGAATCCAGGCTGTAGATGCCGATCAGGAGAATGGAGCCCGACCGGCAGGAAAAGGCGACCACGTCCGCGCCGACGGCGTTAAACGGGTCGGATATGAAGCTGATCGCCTCGCCCGAGGGGCTCGCGATGCAGTCGACATACGCCTGGCTGAAGTACATGTTGATCGGCCGGACGTTCTCTCCGTCGCTGTACAGCCCCTTGCCGGAATCGTTGAGCACCGCGCAGTAGTCGAAGCCCGAGGCCTGCACAAACGCCCCGATGTGGGCGCGGTCGTCCTCGCCGATCTCGTTTACGGAGGAAAAGCCCTCCGACCGGAGGGCCCGTGACATGCCGAGCGCGAGGATGCGCACCTCGTACTGGCAGTGCTCAAAGCCGTCCTTCGTCTTGGAGATCAGCGTGCCGGTCGTCTCCTTCAAGGCGGCGATGTTGGAGGCGATAAACCGCTCGTACGTGTCCCTGCGGTAGCTGCTCATGAAGTGGGAGAGCACGAGAAAAAAGCCGAGGGCCAGCACCGCGATCAGCGCGAGCGCCGCGGGCACGGAAAACCTGCGCGTTTTCTTTGGACGAGCCATCCGTGCCACCTCGCTTCTGCCGGCCCGGCGGCCGCTCTTGCGTATCGTTCTTCTTATTTTCTACTTATATCATGCGCGCTCTTTTTTGTCAAACGCTATGTCGCATAGAGCGCCGGTTCCCGCGCTTTTTGTCAAAATAGATTTTTCGTCCTTGTGCTTTGTGTGAAATAGATTTATAATGTATGTAAAAATTACGTAAAAATATCTTGTCGCTTTCGCACGAAAGGATGTGTGCCCATGCAAGAGCCCTCGCGCGCCGTAAATGATAGGACGCCCATGCCCTACAGCGCGCGGCGCAAGCTGAAAAACCGTCTGCGCAACGCGCTGACCAATCCGTACAACGTCATCGTGCTCATCGCCCTCGTTCTGCTCGCCTACCTGATCCTGGTGCCGCTCTTCGACATGGTGGTCACCACCTTCACACTCGCAAAGTCGGATCTGCGGCGCGTCAAGGGGGCCAGCGCGGGCGACTTCACGGCGTATTACTGGAAGCGGCTGCTCGCGAGCGACGTGTCGAAGAACCTCTTCTACGTGCCGCTGCTCAATTCCCTCGTCATCGCGGCGTGCACGTCGTTCTTTTCCATCCTGCTGGGCTCTTTCATCGCCTGGCTGATGGTGCGCACCGACCTGCCGTTCAAGCGCTTCTTTTCGCTCGCGGTCATCATCCCGTACATGCTGCCCTCCTGGTGCAAGTCCATGGCGTGGCTGTCGGTCTTCCGCAACGCGCGCATCGGCGGCGCGCAGGGCTTTTTGGGCTATCTGGGCATCACCGCGCCGGACTGGCTGGCCTACGGGCCGGTGGCCATCATCATCGTGCTTTCCATTCACTACTACGCCTACGCCTACCTGCTGGTCTCTGCGGCGCTGCGCTCGGTCAACTCCGAGCTTGAAGAAATGGGCGAGATCGTCGGCGCGGGCAAGGGCCTGATTTTGCGCAAGATCACCTTCCCGCTCGTGCTGCCCGCGATCCTCTCCTCGGTCATCCTCACGTTCTCCAAGTCCATGGGCACGTTCGGCGTGCCCTCCTTCCTGGGGCTCAAGGTGGGCTATTACACCATCTCCACCTCGCTCTACTCGACCATCCAGTCCCAGAAGGGCACGGGCTTTGCCATCAGCCTGATGCTGATCGCCATCGCCTCCATCAACATCTTCGTCAACCAGAAGCTGATCGGCTCGCGCAAGTCCTACGCGACCATCGGCGGCAAGGGCGGGCGCTCGACGCTGCTGCGCCTGGGCAAGGCAAAGCCCGTCATCGTCGCGCTGCTCTTCGCGTTCCTCGCGGTGGCCGTCGTGCTGCCGCTGGTGATACTGCTCTACCAGACGTTCATGCTGCGCGCGGGCGACTTCGGCCTCTCCAACTTCACGCTGCACTACTGGCTGGGCGAGAGCGACCCCGCCATCTGCGACGGCATGCCCGGCGTGCTGCGCTCAAGCCAGTTCTTCATGTTCGTCAAGAACACGCTGCTGCTCGTGGGCGCGACCTCGCTCATCGCCACGGCCTTCGGCCAGATCATCGGCTACATCAACTCGCGCGGGCGCGGGCTGCGCTCCGGCAAGCTGGTGGAGCAGCTCGTGTTCATCCCCTACCTGATTCCCTCCATCGCGTTTGGCGCGATGTACCTGTCGATGTTCGCCACCAGCACGAAGGTCAGCCTCTTCGGCCTCGAAATCACGCTGATCCCCTCGCTTTACGGCACTTTCACGCTGCTGGTGCTCGTCTCAATCGTCAAGCACCTGCCCTTCGCCTCCCGCGCGGGCACGTCCAACATGATGCAGATCGGCATCGAGCTGGAAGAGGCCGGGCAGATCGCGGGCGCGAACTTCCTGACGCGCTTTGCGCGCATCGTCTTCCCGCTCTCCAAGAACGGGTTCATGAGCGGCTTCATGCTGATCCTCATCAGCATCATGAAGGAGCTGGACCTGATCGTCATCCTCATGACGCCCACGCAGGCGACGCTGCCCTACATGGCCTACACCTACTCGACGAGCGGCTTCTCGCAGCCCGCGAGCGCGGTGGCGATCGTCATGTTCGTCATGGTCTTCTTCTTCTACTGGGTCGCCAACCGTTTCTTCAACGCAGACATCGCCAGCGGGCTGGGAGGTTAATATGAGCCGGATCGTGCTTTCAGGAATCGAAAAGTATTACGGGGACAACCACGTCCTCAAGGACGTAAACCTCACCATCGAGGATGGAGAGTTCATGACGCTGCTGGGCCCCTCCGGCTGCGGCAAGACCACCACCCTGCGCGTCGTCGCGGGGCTGGAGCGCCCGCAGGGCGGCACCATGACGATGGACGGGCGCGTCATCATCAACGCCAAAGAACAGTTCTTTGAATCCCCGAAAAACCGCGGCCTGAACCTGGTGTTCCAGTCCTACGCGCTGTGGCCGCACATGACGGTCTTCGACAACGTGGCCTTCGGGCTACAGGTCGAAAAGCGCCCCAAGGCCGAGATCAAGCGGCTGGTGGAAAACGCCCTTTCCCGCATGCAGATCGGGCAGTTCGCCGGGCGCTACCCCTCCGAGCTGTCCGGCGGGCAGCAGCAGCGCGTCGCCATCGCGCGCGCCATCGCCTCTGCGCCCAAGCTGCTTTTGCTCGACGAGCCGCTTTCCAACCTGGACGCGAAGCTGCGCATCGACATGCGCTCGGAGATCAAGCGCCTGCACAAGGACATGGGCACGACCGTCATCTACGTCACGCACGATCAGGTGGAGGCGCTCACCATGTCCACGCGCATCGCCGTCTTCTTCGACGGGGCGATCGAGCAGGTCGACGCGCCGATGATGGTCTACCAAAACCCGATCTCCCTGCGCGTGGCCGAGTTCATCGGAAACCCGCGCATCAACCTGCTGCCCGGCACCGCGCACGTAGAGGGCGGCACGATGCGCGTCGAGTGCGCCCTCGGGCGCTACGCGTTCGAGCGCGCGTCCTTCACGGAGGCGACGCCGGCGGACGGTTCGTTCGACTGCGTGGTGGGCCTGCGCCCCGAGCAGTTGGAGCTTTCGCGCACGCCGGTGGACGGCGCGGCGGAGGCGCACGTCTATTCCGGCATGCCCGCGGGCTCCGAGACGCTCATCCAACTGCACGTGGGCGCGGAGAGCCTGCTATGCAAGCAGCTCGGCCTCAGAACCTACGACGCGGACGAGCGCCTGTACCTTTCCATCCACCCCGACATGATCAACGTGTTCGACAAGCGTTCCGGCGCGCTGGTCAAGCTGGCCGCCGTGCAGTAAATTTGTTTCCGGCCGCGGGGCGCGCCGCGGTAAAAATATGAAGGAGTGAACCAAATGAAGGCATCCCGCATTCTTTCCCTCGCTCTTGCGCTGTTGCTGTGCCTTGCGGTCGCCATGCCGGCGCTGGCGGGCGACGCGGAGGACAAGTGGGCCGAGGAAAACGGCCTGAACCTGGACGAGCCCATGGACGAGCTGTACGAAAAGGCCAAGGCCGAGGGCAAGCTCGTCGTCTACACGATCTCCAGCCGCACGCAGGGCGTGGCCGAGAAGTTCATGGCCGCCTACCCGGGCATCGAGGTGGAGGTCTACGACATCTCCTCCGGCACGCTCAAGGAAAAATTCCTCACCGAGTACGAATCCGGCCTGCGCACGGTGGACATCGTGCACTCCAAGGAGCAGGTGGGCGAGTACACGTTCGAGGTGTTCGGCGACGGGCTGCTGCACAACTATCAGCCCACCTCCATCTTCGGCACGACGGACGAGAAGTACCTGGCGCTGACCCCGCTGCTGGTGGAGCTCAACCTGTGGTTCTACAACACCGAGGTCTACGACAAGTGCCCCATCACCTCCTGGTGGGATCTCACCCGCGAGGAGTGGAAGGGCCGCGTGGTCTTCCAGGACGCGGCCTCCAACGACGCCTACTGCGCGGCGCTGACCGCCATGGTGCAGCACGCGGACGAGATGGCCGCCGACTACGAGGCCGTGTTCGGCGAGCCGATCGTGCTCGACGCCGACGAGCCGACCGCGGCGCACGCGTTCATCAAGCGCTTCCTCGCAAACGAGCCGGTCATCGCCAAGGGCTCGGACGAGGTCATCGAGCTGGTGGGCGCCACTGGCCAGGAGAACCCGCCGGTGGGCTACTCCTCCTCCGTGAAGCTGCGCAAGCAGACCGACGGCTACGCGATCAACTACGACCCGGTGAACATGAGCGTCTCCAACGGCATCTACGCGCTCAACTTCCTGGGCATCGCCAACGAGTGCGAGCACCCGAACGCGGCCAAGCTGTTCATCAAGTACTGGATGGGCGGCGAGGACGGCCAGGGCGAGGGCTACGCGCCGTTCGTATCGCTGGGCACCTGGTCCGTGCGGCCTGAAAACCCGACGACGCCCGAGAACGTCGCGCTGGAAGACATCCCGCTTTGGCCGGTCGACTTCGACTTCATCTATGAAAACATCGAGGACGTCCGCGACTACTGGATCGCGCACCGTTAACCCAAAAAGGCGGGGCTGCTTATGCCCCGTCTTTTTCATGCCCTTTTCAGGTGCAGCAGCCTCGCGCTGACCCCTTCCATGCGCAGGGACACGAACCCCGGCTCGGCCTTAAGCTCCGTCTTCAGACCGGTGGGATAGATGCACGCCGCGTCCGTCCACCCCGGCAGCGGCACCGTCAGCGTCGCGGTTCCCGGCAGCGTGTGCCACAAAGCGAGGAACGCCTCGCCGCCGCAGTCGACGCCCACGCAGTGAAACGCGTCCCCAAAGGCGCCCAGGCCGATCGGCCAGAAGGGCAGGCCGTCCTTTGTCCTTTCCACGATGTCCCGGTGGAGGCGTATCCCCTCGCGCACGAGCCGGCGCCGCGCGGGCGACAGCTCGGCCAGATGCCCGCTCTGGTGGATGCGCAGCAGCATGGCGTTCACCATGTTGAAGGCCGTCTCCTCCTCGTCCCCTTCGCGCAGCGGATAGCTCCAGATCGCCGCCTGCTCCGGCGTGCAGGCGGTCATGCAGTTGCAGGCGATGCAGGCCATCTTCACGTAATCCGTCTGGTCGCTCACGCTCTGCAGGCTGCTGCGGCACAGGTGCGAATACTCCATGCGCATGCCGCCGCTGGAGCAGTTTTCGATCACGAGGTCCGGATACCGCGCAAAGACGCCGTCGAGCCAGTCCAGATAGGCGCGCGTGTGGGCGAGCAGCCCTTCCCCCGCGCTGTCCGCGGCATAGCTGGTGCCGACGCCCGCGTTGATGTTGTAATCCATCTTGATGTACCCGACGCCGTATTCCTTTACGAGGCGGTCGACGACGCGGTCCGCGTGGCGCCGCACCTGCGGATTGCGGAAGTCCAACTGGTACCGGCTCTCGTCGATCACGCGGCGGCCCTCGATCTGGAAGAACCAGTCGTCCGGCAGCTCGCCCGCGAGCGGGCAGTGAATGCCCATCACCTCCAGCTCCAGCCAGAGGCCGGGGATCATCCCCTTCCCGCGGATGGCGGCCATCAGCGCGCCCAGGCCTTGGGGAAAGCGCCCCCGGGCAGGCAGCCACTCGCCGACGCCGTCCCACCAGGGGCCGTCGTCGTACCAACCGCAGTCGATGCAGTAATACCGGCAGCCCGCCTCCGCAGCCGCCTCGATCAGCGGCAGCTCCTTTTCGGTGGTGGGGTCGCCGGAGAGGCAGTTCATGTAGTCGTTGAAGATGACGGAGGGATGGGCGTTGTCCGCGCTGAACCGGCGAATCCTCCGCCGATACTTCGTGAGCTCGCGGAGGGTTCCCTCGAACCCGTCCGGCGAAAATGCCACGGCGCACGGAACGGAGACAAACCGTTCGCCCGCGTGAAGCCGCTTTAAAAACTGATGCTCCTGCCAGGAGGGGCCGCTGAGCCGCAGGTAGAGCTGGCCCGCGAGATCGCTGATCTCCCAGCACCAGCTCGCGCTGGTTTCGATCTGCCACGTCGCCGCGTGCCCTTTTTGTACGAAGCTGCCCATGGGAAGGTGCTCGGCGCAGGCCCACGTGCCCGTGTTGGAAAGCTGGATGCGCTTTACGCTGAAGTCGTTCACCGCGTCATAGCCGAGCGTTTGCAGGTCGTATTCCTTCCACTGGCACTCGCCGCACCAGGTGTTGTGCGGCAGCAGGACCCGGTAGGAAGGGGCCCTGCGCGCGTCCTCGCCGTAGCCCAGACCGGTCAGCGCGAAAGAGCTGACGTACTGGAGCGGGAAGACGCCGCGCGCAGCCTCCACCTCGGTCTGCGCGCGCAGGGCGCGCACGCCGTCATAAAACTGCCAGAAGACCGTCACGCGCACGTCCTGCGTCGACTGCGTGAGCGAAAAGGTATCCCCCTTTTCGTTTCGTCCGAACGCGTGGCTCTGATAGCGCAGTTCGCTCGCCGGGGAGGTCAGGCTGTGCTTGCACGCGTGATGGTTGTTGTGGTTGTACCCCGCGCCCTGCACCTCCACCAGCGGGTATCCGCCGCCTTCCTCTCCGCGCGGGTGCTCCACGGCGGAGCAGTTCCACAGCGCCACCCTGCCCGCCTCGTCCACGCCGATGTCCACGTAAATGCCGTTCCTTGAAAAGCGAATGTCCACAGGTCCGTCCCTCCCCGCCTTTATGCCCGGCGCAGAACCGCCGCGTCCGGGCTCTCCTCCGCGTCCTTACGAGCCGATCAGAAAGTCCAGGATGTTCCAGCCCTCGTCCGTCTGCGCCTTGTAGAGCTCCGTGTATCCGCACTGCGCGCAGCTGATGGTGATGAACCGCTTGTTCTGAATGTCGAAGATCTTCGCGAAGTTGCCGCCCGTCGCCTGAAACTGGTCGTGCTCGTAGCCGGTGCACCCGCACTTGGGGCAAACGTACTGGCGCCGCTGGGCGTTTCCCTGATTTTCCATGCGTCTTCCTCCTTTTCAGCGATCTGCCCTACCTATTCGCCAAAGACGCGGTTCATTCCTGTTCGGAAGCCGCTTCGTCCGCAGATGGGTCTACTTTCCCGCGCGCTTCCGTGGTATACTGGTAGCAGTCAGTACCATCCGAGAGGAGCGCGCGCCATGCAGCTTTTCATCCTGTACACATTTTACGCCCTCTACTTTATGACGATGGGGTCCACGGGCGGCTTCACCTCGATCTTCTTTGAGGAGATCGGCATGAACAACACGCAGATCGGCATGCTCATGTCCCTGCCCGTGCTGGTGGGCATGTTCGCCACCCCGCTTTGGGGCGTCCTGAGCGACCACGCGAAAAAGCGCCGCCACGTCATCACGTTCACGCTGCTCGGAAGCGCGCTCTTCTGCTTCCTGTACGACCTGACGGACAGCTTCGTCCTGCTCATGCTGGTCGCGACGGGCACCGCCGTCTTCAGCCAGCCGATCAACCCGCTCTCGACCAGCCTTTCGCTCGAATACACCGCGCAGATCGGCCGCTCGTTCGGGCCCATCCGCATGTTCGGCAGCATCGGCTATCAGGCGGCGGCGCTGCTGACGGGCGTGGTGCTCTCCACGAGCATGCGCGGCCTGTACCGGATGGTCGGCGTCATCACGCTGTGCGCGGCGGCGCTCTCGTTCCTGCTGCCGCCCATCGCCGGGCACCAGAGCGAAAAAAGCCAGCAGCGCGTCTCCCCGGCGGAGCTGCTGCGCGACCGGCGCGTCGTGCTCCTGCTGCTCATGGTCTTTACCGGCACCATCACCACGATGTTCTATCAGTCCTTCTTCGCCAAGCACTTCGCCAACTGCGGCGCATCCAACACCCTGGTCGGCGTCATGTACGTGCTCTCCGTCGGCATGGAGCTGCCCTTCCTCTTCTTCTCCGGCAGGCTCTATAAAAAGCTGACCGTCTGGCAGTGGCTGATGCTGGGCATGGCGGTCAACGCCGTGCGCTGGATCGGCATCGCGCTCACGAAAAACGTGCTCGCCCTGCTGCTCCTGCAGCTTCCGGGCGTCACGGTGCTCATGTGCTTTGAGTTCTTCCCCGCCCTCTACCTGAGCGAGCGCGTGGCCCCGCAGCTCCTCAGCACCGCGCAGACGACGCTCAACTTCGTCGCCTTCGGCGTCGCCCGCGTCGTCGGCAGCCTGCTGGGCGGCGCGCTCAGCGACGTGATCGGCGTCGGCAGCGTCTTCGGCGTCTGCGGCCTGCTGCTGCTGGCGGGCATCGCCGTCTTCTACCTGCCCGCCCGACGCATGAGCGCGGCGGACCGCGCGGGCGAGGTCTCCGCGTAGGGCGCGGGCTCCGTTTCGGGTTCATGCAAAAAAGGCTTTGCGCGTCGGCAAGGCCTTTTTTGTATTTCCCCGTTTCGCCGTCCTACGCGCTCTTTTCGAGCGCTCTTTGCAGCACGTCCGGGAAGTTGACGGTCATCCCGTCCACACGCATGTTCAGCATGCGCCGCATCGTCTCCTCGTCGCCGATGCCCCACGGCCTTACGGAGAAGCCCTCGCCGCGCAGCCGTGCGTTCCACACCTCGGTCAGGGCGCTCGCCCGGGGGCAGATCTGCCCGATTCCATCGCGCTTCGCGGCGGCGAGGAGCTCGTCGCTCAGCTCGCCCACCAGGTATCCCAGGCGGATTCCGGGGTCCAGACTGCGCGCATTCGTCAGCGCCTGCCAGATGCCGGAGGTAATCACAACGCGCTCGCGCCGGCAATAGCGCTCGATGAGGGCGAGCGTCTTTTCCTCGACGCCCAGTTCCTTGATCTCGATGGCAAAGTGCAGCGGCTTTGCGCCGAAGTGACGCAGAAATTCCTCCAGCGTCGGAATCCTTTCCCCCCTGAACCGCTCGCCCCTATGTACGCCCATATCGATTTTAAGCAGCTCGTCATAGGTAAAATCGTGAATCGCCTGCGGCCGGTTTGCGACGCGCATCATATCGTCGTCGTGGAAGAGCACGAGCACGCCGTCTTTGGTGCGCTGGACGTCCGTCTCGATTCCGTTTGCCCCCATCTGCCAGCCCAGGTAAAAGGAAGAAAACGTGTTCTCCGGCGCATAGTGGCTGGCGCCGCGATGCGCATAGTTAATAAATTCCATAGCAGTTCGGTTCTCCTTGTTTTACTTGCGAACGCGCGAGATGGCGGTTCCCTTCCGCCTGGGCGAAGGGCGTCAGTACATCCTCATAAACTCGTCCACCTCGGCCTGAAAGTCGTCAAGCGCGGCGGCGATGTCCATGTCCGGGTTGGCCTCGAGCTCCGACACCAGCTTGTTCATCGTGTTCCAGATGGTGGAGTCCGCCGGGTGGATGCCCTGGCCGTGGATGTACTGCACCTGGTCGAGCACGCGCGACCACAGCGGGTCCTTGAGGCGCTCCTGAATCAGGTCGGACGCAAACTGGCTGTGGGTGAACGGCACGTAGCCATCGGCGAGCGTCGTACCCACGGTGCACTCGGGGCTGATCAAGTGCATGATGAACTCGTACGCGGCCTGCTGGCGCGCATCGTCCGACTTGAAAATCGCCAGGCCGTTGCCGCCGATGCACACGTCCAGCTTCTTGTCCGAGGGGAAATAGCTGATGCCGTATTCAAACGAATCGCCGATCGACTTTTCCAGATTGCCCTTGGACGCGCAGGAGGTGAAGTAGAACAGCAGGTTGCCGTTGATAAAGTCGTTGTTGGTCGAAGCGTGCTGGTTTGCCGGGAACACGCCGTCCTTCACCAGCTTCGCGATGCGCTCCAGCACCAGCTTCATTTCGAGGCTGTTCACGGTCACGTTGCCCGCCTCGTCCACGATGGTTCCGCCCGCGCCCCAGACCAGCGGCTGAATGTACCACGGCAGGTCGGCGGCGAAATTCATGCCGTAAATGTCCGTCAGGCCATCCCCGTTCGTATCCTTCACGGCTTCATAAGCGACCTTGACCATGTCGTCCCAGGTCGTCGGCACCTCGTCGTAGCCCAGCTCCCTTAGCATCGTCATGTTGACGTGCACCATGGGCATGGACGTTCCAAAGGGTACGGCCATGCGGACGCCCTGATAGGTGTAGCGCACCCAGTAGTTGTCCAGGATGTCCGCCTGCTCCTCCGCCGTCATGTAGTTTTCAATCGGAATCAGCCAGCCCGCGTCGTATAGCTGCGGAATGCCGTGGCGCTGCCCCACGATGCCGACCTGCGGCATGTTGCCCGCCACGCTCGCCGCGTTGTACTTGGCGACCAGGTCGTCGTAATCCTTGCCCACGTTCACCTGGTTGATCTTGACGCCGGGGTGGGACGCCTCGAACGAGGCGATCTCCTCCGTGAAATCGTCGGACAGACGCACCCAGAAGTCGAGGGTGATCGTGTCCTCCGCCAGGGCGGCGCCTGCCAAGGTCAAAACCGCGGTCATCGCAAGGGCAAGAACAAGAGCCAGGAACCTTTTCATAAGACAATGCCTCCTTCATATTTTTGAACGCGGACGCACTTCCGCGCCAAATTCGATCACTTCAGGCCCACCTTGGTAATGCCCTGCACGAAGTACTTCTGCAGGCAGACGAAGAGCAGGACCATCGGGATGCTGATCATGGACGCGGCCGCCATGATCGCGCCCCAGTCCTCGCCTATTTCGCCCTCCATCATCGAGCGAAGGCCGGTCTGCACCGTGCGCAGCTCCATCGAGTTGGTGATGATGAGCGGCCACAGGTAGCTGTTCCAACTGCCGATGAAGCCGATGATCGCCACGGTCGCCATGGCGCTCTTGCCGAGGGGAAGGATGATGCTCAGCCAGATGCGCAGGTCGCCCGCCCCGTCGATGCGGGCCGCCTCCAGCAGCGCGTTGTCGATGGTCATGTAGAACTGCCGGAAGAGAAAAACGCCGAACATGCTGACCATCGAGGTGCAGATGACGGAGAAAAAGGTGTCCATCAGCCCCAGGCGGGAAATCGTCAGGTAGTTGCCGACGATCGTCGCCTCCACCGGAATCATCATGCAGCACAGGAAGAGGAAGAACAGCGGCTTGTTGAGCCGGTACTCCATCTTGGCAAAGCTGTAGGCGGCCAGCGACCCGGTCAGAATCTGCGAGAGGACCGTTATGATCGCCATCAGGAGGCTGTTCCTGAAATAAATGCCGAACGGGGCTGCGTGAAACGCGTTGACGTAGTTTTGAAAGTAGGGCTTTGCCGGGAAAAAGACGTCCTTGTTCATGACCTCGGTGGGGGATTTAAGCGAGCACAGCAGCATCCAGACCAGCGGGAAGATCATACAAAGCGACACGGCCGCGAGCAGCGCGACGCGCGCGACATCCCAGCCATCGACCTTCACGCGCCTGTTTCCGGCCCATCCGCGGCGCTTTCTTTTGCAGGCATCCATCGTCCTTCTCCTTTCGCGCCTTCTCGTCAGGCGTCGTAATGGACAAAGCGTTCCAGAGACATCTGAAGCACGTTGATGGCCAGGATGAGCAGAAACAGCACCACGGCAATCGCCGACGCATAGCCCACCTGATAGCGCCTAAATGCGTATTCGTAGAGCATGACCACCAGATTGGCCGTCGCGTTTCCCGGCCCGCCGTTCGTCATGGTCTGTATCGTGGTGAACAGCTTCATGATTTCGATGGTGTTCAGGATCAGCAGCATGAACGTCGTAGGGGAGACCAGCGGCAGGACGATGTGCCACGTGGTCTGGACGCGGTTGGCCCCGTCGATGCGGGAGGCCTCCAGAATCTCGGACGAGATGTTCTGAATGCCGCCCAGATAAACCACCGTCGAGTACCCCAGCATCCGCCACACGGTGATCAGCGCAAGCGAAGGGAGCGCGGTGGACGCGTCGTTGATCCAGCGCAGGGGCTTGAGCCCGCAGGCCGAAAGCAGGGTGTTGAGGATGCCGTACTGCGGGTTGTAGATGAACAGCCAGACCACCGACATGCTCACCAGGCTGGTGACGCGGGGCGTGAAGATCATCGTGCGGAACGCCACGTTGTGCTTCGTCTCCCTGCGCAGGAGCATGCCCAGCGCAAAGCCCAGAATCAGCGCGGCGGGCAGCACCAGCGCGACGTATTGCATCGTGTTTCCGATCACCTGCCAAACGTCCTGCGAGCGAAAGAGCTTTTGATAATTGTAAAGGCCGATGAACTTCTTTCTCCCCGTCAGGTTCCAGTTGTACAGGCTGGTGCGCACCGCGTCGATCATGGGGTAGAGCGTGAACGTCGAAAGAAAGAGCAGTGCCGGCAGCACGTACGCCACGCCCTTGGCCTCCCGGATCAGCCCGCGTTTCGCCTTCGTCTTCATCCCTTCATCTCCTTTTCCTGCCGTCAGTTGGAAATACCCGTGCGTAGAGGAATAATCTATAACATTTACAAATAACACTTTTTCGCTCTTTTGACATTATCTTATACTCGATATTGTGCAATGTCAAATACAATAGTATAATATAACTATTGATTTTACTTATAGGTGGTGAAGGCCATGGACCTGAAAATGCTCAGCTACATCATCGCGGTCTCCGAGGAAAAGACCATCTCGCAGGCGGCGCGAAGCCTGTTTATCAGCCAGCCCGCGCTCAGCCAGTCCATCAAAAAGGCCGAAGACGAGCTGGGGGTCAAGCTGTTCACCCGAATGGGCAACACGCTCGCCCTCACCTCCTCCGGCGAGGTCGTCGTTCAGGAAGGGCGCAAGCTGCTGCAGGGGCGGGAGTACCTGCTCACCCGGCTTGCCCGCCTGGCGGAAAAGCACCGGGAGGTGCTCCGCTTCGGCGTGTCCCCGTTTTACAGCAAGTACTACCTGCCGGGCGTCTACACCTATTACGCCCGCCACCTGCCGGACATCAAGCTGGAGATCATCGAGAAGATCTCGGTGGAGCTGGAAGAGGACGTGGTGCGGGGGGATCTCGACTTCTGCTTTGTGCCCGCCTATCCCGCGCGGCCGGAGCTGACCTACCGCACGGTGAGCATCGAGGAAATCCTGCTGGGCGTGCCGCCCGGGCATCCCGCCAACGCCTACGCCGTTCCCTCCTCCAGCCTGCCCAACATCGACCTGTCCTGCCTGCGAAACGAGCCGTTCATCCTGCAGCCGTCCGAACAGAAGATCGCCAAGATGCTCAGCCGCATCTTTCATCACGTCGGCTTTACGCCCAACGTCGTGTACGAGACCATCAACTGGGACACGGTGCATTCGCTCATCTGCTGCGGGCTGGGTCTGGGCTTTTTGCCCGAAATCCTATTGGAAACGCCGATGCTGTGCATTCACCCCAACGTGTACCGCCTGACGGGCATGGACGCAACGCGCCCCTATGCGGTCGCCTATCGTCACGGCAAGGTGCTTTCCCACACGGCCGAGCAGCTCATCGACGTCTTTGCCGGGAACCTGGCCTGCCTGAAGGCCGCCATGCCGCTGCACCCGCCAAAGCAAACCGGGACGGGCGAACGCTCCGCCGCGGCATCGCCCCGCGTCCTGCCGTAATCACGCGGCGATGCCACCCGCCGAATCCGCGCCAAACCAAACGGGGCGTCCCGGTCCTGACGGACCGGGAC
>JAEXCG010000048.1 GCA_023402355.1 Bacillota bacterium
GTCCATCATCATGGTATCCTCCGAGATGGCGGAGCTGCTGGGCGTCTGCAACCGCATCCTGGTCATGTCCGGCGGCAGGCTGGCGGGCGAAGTGGATGCGAAGAACACGACCCAGGAAGAGATTATGACGCTGGCGGCAAAGTACGCTTAAGGGAGGCCGGACACACATGATTGAAAACAAGCCTGCCGCAAAGAAGAGCGGCATTTCGCAGCGCATGGCGGAATTCAATGCGCTGGATACGCGCGACAAGTGGCGCTATATGGGCAACTGGCTGCTGGACCACGCGATGATCATCATCATCCTGCTGATGGTCATCTACATTCAGGTGCAGCGCCCGGCGTTCTTGCAGACGGCGTCCATCGTCAACATCATCACGCTGACGGCCTCCCGCCTGCCTATGGCGCTGGGCATCGCGGGCGCGATCATCCTGACGGGCACCGACCTTTCGGCCGGCCGCGCGGTCGGCTTGACGGCGTTCGTCTCCGCGATCCTCCTGCAGAAGACGGACATCGCCAGCAAGTTCCTGCCGAACGTCGGCACGCAGCCGCTGGTGCTGGTGCTGCTGCTGGCCCTCGTAATCGGCGGCATCGTGGGCCTCGTCAACGGCTTTTGCGTCGCAAAGTTCAAGCTGCACCCGTTCATCGTGACGCTTTCGACGCAGCTCATCACCTACGGCACGTACCTGACGCTCTCGGGCGCGAAGCAGATTTCCAACCTCGACGAGAGCTACACCACCGGATTTGTGACCAAGGTCATGATGAAGATCGGCACCACCTCCGTCATGAGCTACGTCGCCTTCGCGGTCGTCGTCACGGCGATCATGTGGGTGATCTGGAACAAGACGGCGTTCGGCAAGAACATGTTCGCCGTCGGCTCCAACGAAGAGGCGGCCAAGGTTTCCGGCGTCAACGTGACGCTGACGATCATCGCGGTCTTCGCGCTGGCGGGCGTCACCTACGGCTACACCGGCTTTGTGGAGGCGGCGCGCCTCGGCGCCTCGACGGGCACGCTGGGCCTCAACTACGAGCTGGACGCGATCGCGGCCTGCGTCATCGGCGGTGTGTCGTTCGTCGGCGGCATCGGCAAGATCAGCGGCGTCATCCTGGGCGTGTTCCTGATGCAGCTCATCATCAGCGGCATGACGTTCCTGGGCATCAGCGGCAACACCACCTACATCATCAAGGGCCTGGTCATCCTGATCGCCTGCGCGATCGACATGCGCAAGTACCTCACCAAGAAGTAAGACCATGGACGAGCAGGAAAGAGAGCTTGAGGCGCGGGAGGAACGGCTTCGCGCGCGCGAGCAGGCGCTGGACGAAAAGGAGCGGGCGTTGCGGGCGCAGGAAGAAAGCCTGAAGACGAAGGGGCGGGGCGGCATGTACGACAAGGTCAACATCCCCATCCCCGTTCTTGACGGCATCATCCTCGCGCTGCTGGCCCTGTTTGTCGCGCTGTTCGTATTCGGGGCAAGGTAAAAAGGGCGCTTCCCCAGGCGGGAGGCGCCCTTTTCGTCGCTCTTTGGCAGGATTCCCGCGCGCCTGCGACGAACAATTCAAATCGCGCGCCTGGGCGCAGAGGCCCCGCGCGCAATTTGAAACGTTGGAGAGAGAATATGGAACAGAAGATGATCTTTTTTGATATCGACGGCACGCTGATCGATCATCGGACGGGCCTGATCCCGGACAGCGCGCGGACGGCGATTCGGCGGGCGCAGCAGCGGGGGCACCTGCTCTTCGTGAACACCGGACGCGTGATTTGCGACATCGATCCGGACGTTCGGGCGCTCGGGTTTGACGGGTACGTCTGCGGCTGCGGCACCCACGTCGAGCTGCACGGTGAGCGTCTGCTTTCAAGGGAACTGGGACATGAGGAGTCCATGTCGCTCGCGCAGACGCTTAAAAAACTGAGGATACCCGCCTTCTTCGAGGGAAAAAATGATATTTACAGTGATTGTGAAATGACGGAACATTATCCTGAGTTGAAAGCGGCGATGCGGACCTACAGAGGCCGCGGTCTCGGGGCGCCCGCCGGAGCGGATAACCCGAACTTTACCTTCGCGAAGTTTTATATTTTCATGCAGCCGGAAAGCGACGTGGAGGGCTTCCGCTCGCTCATCGACGGACGCTTTGACTGGATTGCGCGCGGCGGGAACGAGGGCGAGATCGTGCCGCGCGGCTTTTCCAAGGCCTCCGGCATCGACCTGCTGTGCGCAAAGCTGAACATCCCGCTCGCGAACTGCTTTGCGGTGGGCGACAGCGCGAACGACCTGTCGATGCTGCGCCACGTGCCCGGCAGCGTCGCGATGGGCGGCAGCGCGCCCGAGATCCTTCCGTATTGCGCCTATGTGACGGGGCGCGTCCTGGAGGACGGCGTCTACAGAGCGCTCGCCCACTTTGATCTGATTTGAAATGCGTTTTCCGCAGGAAATGTGGAAAACGCGCGGGCTCTTCTTTGCTTTGCAGGGGTCAAAAAGGCTTCGAACGCGCGGTCCGAAGCCTTTTTTCTGCCTTTTATGCTTTTTTAGGGCAAACTTGTGGATAAGCGGCATCTTAAAGCCACATGCGCTTGTCCTCGCTCATCTCTACGAGAGAGGAGGCGTAATTCCGGGATAGAAATTGCGTGGAAAAAACGTAAAGGTTCTTCTTTCCGCTTTCGTAGAGCTGGATGTCCTCGTATTCCGGCTGGCGCGTCATCCGCTCCAGCATGCGCTTCACCTGAATTTCGGTGAAGTGATAGGGGAATTTGGAGAACGTGTCGATCGCCGTCGCCCGGGGATAGGTCTTTGATTCGTAGCGGACGACCTCGGCGATGATCCGGGGCAGGTCGTTTTCCTGGGCCAGCGCCAGATTCTTCACGTAATTATGGGCCAGCTTAGGATAGGTGTAGTAGTACAGGTCCTTCGCGCCCTTGTACACGCACACGTCCCGATAGTCCTCCTGCTCCCTGACCTCGTCCATCAGGGCGGCGGCCGCGTCCCTTTCCATCTCAAGCTGCGCGCAAAGCTCCGTCAGCGTCAGGTACTCCAGCGCCTGCGCCTTTTCGCGGACGGACGTCGCGCAGACCTCCCACGAGAGCTTCTTTGCTTCGAGCGCCTGTTCCTCGTCCGTCAGCTCCCGCGCCTCTTCCGGCGCGGCCTCCTGCGCGTCGGGCGTTTCAGCCGCCGGCTCGCGTTTTTCCCTGTCCTTCATGGCGATCACCTCCAAGATATAGAACGAATGAAGGGGAAGGACGCTTCCCAAGAAGCGCCCCTCCCCAAACAGGCTTGCGGTGCGGAAATTAGGCGGGCAGCAGGCCGGCCGTTTCCAGCTCGTCTGCGAGGTCCTTCAGATCGAACTTCTCCAGCGTGGCGCGGGTCGGGATGCCGGTGGCCTTGTCCCAGCCCCACTCCTCGTAGTACAGGTCCAGGGCCTTCTCCCAGTCCTCGCGCTCCAGCTTGGTAGTGCCTTCGGTGAACGCTTCCTTGTCGGGATCGCGGTCGAACACCCAGTCGCTGACGCCGTCGTGGTCGGCGCGCAGGTTCTTGGAGTTCAGCTCCAGCGCGGTCATGGCGCGCTGCAGCTGCATGATGCGCTCGCCGACGAAGTCCAGGCTCTCCTCGGTCCACTCCTCGCCGGTGACGGCGGTGAGCAGCTTGGCCTCCAGCGCGGTGTCGCCCTTGTAGTCGCGCTCCTTCATCGGGGAGAACGTCATCGGCCATACCCAGTTGCACAGGGCGAGGCTGTCGTGCACGTTGTTGCGCACGATGGCCCACTTGGCGAACTTGGCCTTGGCGGGGTTCATCGGGGTGTAGCTCGCGCTCTTGTCGGCGCAGCCCTCGCCGAACTTCTCTTCCAGCACGCCCTTCACGATGTCGTAGGGCAGGCCGTTGCCGAGGCAGTTCTGGTGGGTGTGGCACATGGAGTCGCGGTTGAACACGATGTTGACGAGGCCGCCGACCTGGCCGAAGGACTCGCTGGAGTGATGGCGGATGTAGCCCTTCTTGAAGTTGAAGTAGATGCCGGTCGCGTCGTTCCAGAAGGAATCCGGCAGATCCCATTCCTTCGCGGTCCACAGCGAGCCCATGCCGAGCACGCGGCCGAACTCGCCCTTCTTGGTGGCGATGCGGCTGATCATCTCATTGGCCCACTTGGGATCGCCCGCCTCCATCAGATCCCACGGGATCTCGGCGTACTCCTCGGCGGAGAGCTTCTGCTTGAAGATGTCGTTCTTCATGCAGTAGGAGAAGGTGTAATCCAGATCGCCGTAGCCGCACCAGACGCCGTAGTCGTCCATCAGCCACTCGCAGTGGGAGCCGAGCGTCAGGGAGCCGTCGCCGGGATCGACGAAGTCCTTCACGTGGCCGTTGTAGAAGTCGTTCGCGCGCATCAGCGTCATGCAGGTGGCGGTGTTGTACTCGGTGCCGTACTCCTTCAGGGCGTCGAAGTGCAGGTCGGGGAAGCAGCGGATCGGGCAGGAATGGCAGCCGCCGTTCTTCACGGTGTGCTTGAAGGCGACGTCGTCGTTGCCCATGAAGAAGTTGATGGTATGATTGCGCATGCCGACCGCGTTGATGTCGCCGGGCTTCTGCTCGCCGGTGTCGACCGGGCCGCCGATGGCCTCGCCCCATTCCTTGCCGGGGCCGCCCTGCCAGCGGGTGTTGCCCACGAACTCGTTCCAGCTCTGCTGGGTGGAGGGCTGCACGTGGTTGTTGTTCGCGCCGATGAGCTCCTTGAGCTGATACTGCTGCAGCTCGATGGTGGTCTTCGGGTCGGCCACGGCGATGGACTTGGTGCCGTGGATGACGATGGCCTTCAGGTTCTTGCTGCCCCAAAGCGCGCCGGAGCCGCAGCCCGCCGCGTGGCACATGGAGTTGACGATGATCGAATCGTTGACCAGGTTCTCGCCCGCCGGGCCGATGGCGCAGACGCAGAACTCGGGGCCCGCTTCCTTGTTCAGGATCGCGGTGGTCTCGCGGGTGCCCTTGCCCCAGACGCCGGAGGCGTCCTCAAAGGTGACCTCGTCGTTGAGGATCTTGACCCAGGTGGGGGCGTCGGCCTTGCCCTCGACGATGATGGCGTCATAGCCCGCGAACTTGATCTGCGGGGCCATGTTGCCGCCCATGTGGGCGTCGACGATCGTGGGCTTTTCCGTGAAAGCGGACATCAGCGAAACGCTGGTGCGGCCGGAGCAGGCCGCGCCGGTGCCGGCGAGCGTGCCCGCGGCGATGACCATCTTGGAGGCCTCGTCCTGCGGGTGGGTGCCGGCGGGCACTTCCTCGTAAATGATTCGGTTGGCCAGGCCCTGGCCGCCCAGGTAATTCTTGCAATACTTGTTATCTTCGATGGTGGCGGTCTTCGCCGTCATGTTCAGGCGAAGAATTTTGCCGGTCCAAGCATACATACTGTTCTACCTCCTATTTCGATTGTCGGCGGGATCATTCCATGGCGGCGGCGACGTCTTCCCACTTGACGATCTTGAGGGCGCCGCAGGGGCAGTTTGCCGCGCAGAAGCCGCAGGATACGCACTTGGTGGACTTGTTCGTCTCGGGATCGATGGTGGGCATGTGGTACGGGCAGGCCGCCACGCAGGCGCCGCAGCCGACGCACTTTTCCTGATCGATCACGCGCACGCCGTCCGACTCGCGAACGGAGATCGCACCCATGGGACACGCCTTGAGGCAGGCGGGGTCCTCGCACTGATGGCAGGTGTCGGGCGTGTAATCGAAGGTGCCGAACACGCCGCCCTTTTCGCCGTCGTTGCCGTGATAGTAGTTGCGCAGCACCTTCACGCGGCTGATGTAGGGCATGACCTTGCCGTCGTTGATCAGGGAGCAGTTCATTTCGCAGCGCTGGCAGCCCGTGCAGCGCGCGCCGTTGGCGACGAGCACGCCGTCGGCAGTCGCCAGCACGCTCACCGCGCCCGACTCCACCTCAGCCTTGGTAACGCCGAAAAGGTTCAGCAGGCTGGTCGAAAGGGCCAGGCCCGCCATACCCTTGCCGGATACCTTCAGGAATTGGCGCCGGGTCATTGCCTTGTCAAAGATGCGCTTTTTCTCAGACATAGTTTTTCCCTCCTATAAAGATTCCGGATCCTCTACCTCGAGGATAAATGAAACACGAAGACACAAAAAACAGAGCCTTCTTCGCCCTTGACACAAAAAGGATATAACGATCCTCTTTTTCAAACGACGGAGAAGCTCCTTCGCAAAACGGCAGGTGCGGCGATTGCTCGCCGCGCCCAATGGTACAGGGGGCCCGGAGGGTCCATTGTACGCGGAGCCCTATGTTTTTTGTATGTTTATTTTATCACAAAATTATGTCCAGGGCAACCTCTATTTTCAGCCGCGCCGCAAAAGGGCGCGGCACCGGCGCTGCGGGGAAGGCCGCGCGGCGCTTGCCGGGAAAGCAAATTTCCTGTATACTGCACTTACATGGAGGCGGAAACAAAATGAAAGAGATATGGCTTCGATTTCCCGGGGGCCGGGCGCGGGCGCTGACCCTCAGCTACGACGACGGCGTGGAACAGGACCGACATCTTATCGAGCTGATGGAGCGATACGGCGTCAAGGGCACCTTCAACCTCAACTCCTCGAGCTTTGCGCCGGAGGGCACGCGTTATCCCGCCGGTCAGGTTCACCGGCGGCTGACGCAGCGTCAGTGCCTTGCCCTCTACGACCAGCCGGGCATCGAGGTGGCCGTGCACTGCGCGCGCCACTGTTCCCTGCCGGCGCTGCCCTCGTCGGCGGCGCTGCTGGACGTGCTCGAGGATCGCATGCGGCTGGAAGCGCTTTACGGCCGCGTCGTGCGCGGCATGGCCTATCCCTTCGGCACATTCGACGCTGCGGTGGTGGACGCGCTACGCCTGGCGGGAATCGCCTATGCGCGCACGGTGCGCTCCACCCATTCCTTCCGCCTGCCCGGGGAGTGGCTGCTGCTGGACCCGACCTGCCACCACGACGACCCGGAGCTTTTCAACCTGTGGGATGCTTTTCTCGCAGAGCGGGACGACCGGGACCCGCTGCTCTTCTACCTGTGGGGCCACGCCTACGAGTTCGAGCAGCACGACAACTGGGGCGTCATCGAGCGATTCCTGGAGCGGGCTTCGGGCAGAGACGACGTGTATTACGCCACCAATATCGAGCTGTTTGAATACGTTCAGGCCTTCGGCCGCCTCGTCTACACGGCGGACGCGAGCGCGGTGATGAACCCCACGAGCACGGAGCTCTTCGTAGAGCGCGGCGGGCAGTCCTATCGCCTCCCGGCCGGCGGAACGCTTCGCTTTGAGGATTAGGCCCCAATACGCCTATGGCAAAGGCGCTGACGCAGAGCTTTCTTTCTGCGCCGGCGCCTTTTCTGAATAGGGGAACGGGCAAAGCGGCTTACCCCACCCGGGGCAGCAGGATGGTGAAGGTCGAGCCCTTGCCGACGGTGGAGCGCACGCGCACCTTCCCGCCGAGGCTGAGCACGATGATCTTGAGGATGGAGAGCCCCAGCCCGTGGCCGGGCGTCTCGCCGGAGCGCGCGGCGTCCGCGCGGTAGAAGCGGTCGAAGATCGCGGAAAGCTCGCTGCCGGAGATGCCGACGCCCGAGTCCGTGACCGAGAGGGCGACGCTGTCCGCGCTGGCCGCGCATTCGATGGTGATGACGCCGCCGTCGGGCGTGTACTTGACCGCGTTGTCCACCAGGATGCGGACGGCCTGCTTGAGCGCGCCGCGGTCCGCGTTCACGATCGCGTGGTCCAGCTTGCCGGTGCGGACCGTGTGCGCGGCGGTGATGATCTCCGTCTCCTTGATCGACTCGTCGATCATGTCGCGCACGTCGAACTGCTCCGGCCGCAGCTTCAGCGTCTTCTTGTCGTGCCGGGCGAGGAAGAGCAGCTTTTCCACCAGCTCCTTCATGCTCTGCGTTTCGCTGAGGATCGCGGAGATGGCCTCGTCGCGCACCTGCGGGTTGTCCTTGCCCCAGCGGTCCAGCAGGTTCGCGTAGCCCTGGATGACCGCGATGGGGGTGCGCAGCTCGTGCGAGGCGTCGGACACGAACTGTTTTTGCCCGTTGTAGGCCAGCTCGATGCGGTCGAGCATCTCGTTGATGACGACCGCCAGGTCCTTGAGCTCGTTCTTCGTGCCCTCCACGTTGATGCGCCGCCCCAGGTCGTTGACGGAAAGCTTCTGGGCCAGGGCGGTGATCTCGTCGATGGGCTCTAGCACCTGCGCGTTGATGCGCCGCCCCGCGGCCATGAAGCGCACCGCCCGCAGCACGTCCAGCGCCAGCAGCACCGCCACCAGCATGCCCAGCGCCGCCACGTGCCAGGCCACGTCGTAGGTCACGTACAGGTCGCTCACGCGATAGGTGAGCTTGAGATGATGGCGTCCCTCCCAGGAGATGCCGGAAAAGCCGCCGAAGAGGTTGCCGACGTAGAGCTGATGGGCCGGACGGTCGGGGGAGGCGACGACCGTCACCGCGGGAACGGCGCTCTGCGCGCCGTTATAGACGTTTTCCGCCGCGTCGCGGGGCAGGACGTACATCTCCAGCCCGATCGCGAGGATGAGGCACAGCAGCAGCTCCGTGGCGCACATGGAAAGCAGCAGGCGGGTGTAGTTCCAGGAGATGCGCAGGCTGAGCGACAGGCGGATGTTGCTGACCGCCTGCACCGCAACCCTGTGCGTGCGGCCGCTGATGCGGTTAAAGAGGTTGTCCTCGCCGTAGACCGCCATGCGCTTGCTGTAGGTGTACTGCTTGCGCGCGGCCTTCTGAGCGCGCTTCCTCTCCTGCTTGGCGATGCGGATTCTTGCGCTTCGCTCCCGCTTTTGCCGCCTCCGCTCCCGCTTCTTTTCCTCCTTGACGGCCCTGCGGTTACTCTTCATAGCGCAGCATGTACCCCACGCCGCGAACGGTGTGCAGGTACTTTACCCCCGTCTTTTCATCGATCTTTGTACGCAAATAGCGGATGTACACGTCCACGATGTTCGTGTCACCCGCATATTCGTAACCCCACACGTCGTTGAGCAGCATGTCGCGCGTGACGACCTGCCCCGCGTGCTCCATGAGGTAGCACAGAAGGTCGAACTCCTTCTTCGTGAGCGCAATGGGCTCGCCGTTATAGGCCACCGCGTAGGACTTCTTGTCCAGCGTGAGCCCGCCCGCGCGCAGGGTGCTGCTCTGCGCGCCGCCGCCCTGCCCGCGCGCGCCGCTTGAGCAGCACGCGGATGCGGGCGAGCAGTTCCTCGATCGCGAAGGGCTTGGTCATGTAGTCGTCCGCCCCCATGTCCAGCCCCATGACCTTGTCGGACACGTCGTCCTTGGCCGTCAGCATGATGATGGGGATGTCGCTCTCCTGACGCACGCGGCGGCAGACCTCGATGCCCGACAGGCCGGGCAGCATCAGGTCCAGGACGATCAGGTCCGGCTGCCAGCTAAGCGCCCTTTCCAGGCCGCTGCGGCCGTCTCCGCTGGTCGCGACGGTGTAGCCTTCGTGCATCAGCTCCAGCTCCACAAAGCGGGCGATCTTCATTTCATCTTCGACGATCAGGATCTTGGGCATGGTTCCGTCCTTTCAGGCCTGGCTTAGCCGATGGTGATTTCGTTTTCTTCGCCGTCCTCGGGTGTTTTCTCCTCGGGCGCTTCGGCCGGGGCCGCCTCGTCCTTTGCCGGGGCTTTGGGCGCTTCCTGCGCGGGGCGCACGTCGAACTCCTGCACGACCTCGCCGTAGGGCGCGTCGCCCGCCGCGGGCGTCTCATAGGTGTTCGCTTCTTCCTCCGGGGCCTGCTTCGCGCTCTGGCGCACGGTCTCGGCCGTGCTCTTGGCGGCCTCCGCAAAGCTGTCCGCGGTCTTGCGGATGTTTTCCGCCGCGTTGTCCACGATGTTGCGGATTTCCTCCTCGACGCTGCCGTCCCTGCGCGCGGTCTTGAGGTTGACGCGGCAGCCGAGCACGAACATGAGCAGGATGCTGGGGATCATCACGTGCGGGGCGAAGAGGAAGACCAGGATCACGAAGAGGATCGGCAGGTTGGCGATCGTGCCACCGTCCTTGGTGACGATGAAGTTCGTGTGCAGGAACGTGGAGAGCACGCCGTGCCAGTTGGCGTCGCGGCCCTTCGGCGCTTCGCGCTCCGCGGATTTGCGGCCGAACTCCGGCTCCGGCTTGCGCGGCCGCGCCTTGGGACGGGGGGCGCCGCTGCGGGGTGCGGGGCGGATGCGGCCGCGCCGCTCCAGATCGACCAGGCAGCGCGTCAGGTCGCCGTTAAAGCGCTCCAGCACTTCCAGCGCCTCTTCGTAGGTCAGGTACGCTTTTTCGCGCAGGTACTCGATTTGTTCCACCGTATAGTTTGCCATAAAATGGACTCCTCCTTGTCTGTTGGGCTTTTCCTTAACGTGCATTCATCATACCATGAGGCGGAAAAACGCGCTTTGGAACGGCCTTACAGATTCATGAGAATTGCATTAGATTCTATCCCTCGCGGCGGGCGTCAATGCCGGCAGACCCTTGGCGCGCGGCCCGACCTGCGCGGCGAAGTCGCGCCCGACCTGAAAGAGCGCAAGCGCGTTCATGCCCATGGCGAGGGTGAGCGGGAGGACGTATTGCCCCGTGAGAGACGGAACGTAGGAGAGGAACGTCGCCCCCATCACGAGCACGGCGACGCGCAGGCGCTTTTCGCAGCGCAGCGCGTACAGCAGGGAAAGCAGCGACGCGAGGTAAAAGCTGCGAGGGTTCATGCCCGGCAGGATCATGGGCACGAAGACGGAAGCCATGAGCGCCGCCTGCCATAGCTGGTCCCGCGACACGGCGCGGCGGAGCCTTCGGCACGCGGCGGCTGCGCCCAGCAGCACGACGGCCGCCGCGTACAGGCCCGCCCGGAAGAGGCGGTCGATGGACGCCTGCGTGTACCACTTGCTGCTCTCCATGGGCTCAATGCCGCTGACAAACTGCAAAAAGCCGTACTGCTCGCGGTAGCGCAGGTTGGAGGCGGGCACGAACTGATAGAGCGTGGGCGCGCAGTTTTGAAGCTGCCCGGCGGAGTCCGCGAACAGCCGCGCGGGCCCGACGCCCAAAAGCGCGGCGGCGGGGGAGGAGAGGAGCGCCATGGGCAGGCAGGCGACTGCAAGCGTCAGGAGCGCCGCGCCCAAGTGCGAAGCTCTCAGCCCGTGGTGCGGCCAGAGCAGCAGCAGCGGCAAAAGAAACAGCGCCTCGGCCGACGCGGCGTAGGCGAGCGCGAACAGCGCGGCGCACAGCGTCCGCCGCTTTTGCAGGAGCGCGAGCAGCGAGAGCACGACGAGCAGCGCGCACAGGGCGTCCCACCGGCCCCAATACGCGCTCGTGAGCCACGTCAGGGGGTTGTAGAGCACCGCGAGCATCGCAAGCGTGCCGCGGCGGCGGTCGATGAAGCGCTCCACCAGCGCGGAAAGCGCGAACGCGAGCGCGAAGTCAAAGGCAATCGCCGCGTACTTGAACAGGTACAGCTCGCGGATCGGAACCTTGGCGATCAGGGCCAGCAGGTAGGTGCCCAGGAGCCCGTAGCGCCCGGCGCCCTGCGGCGCGGCGGCAAGGCCGTCCTGCGAGAGCGCCTCCACGAACGCCCGCATGGGGGCGTAGTCGGGGACGATCTGGCTGAGCGTCGTCGTGCGCAGAATCAGCGCGGCCGTCACCGCGAAGTAGAGGAAGAAGAAGTCGAGCCCCTTCGCGCCGCGCACGAAGATGACGTACCCCATGCAAAGCGGTAGCAGCGCGTAGACGAGGACGATCAGCAGGCGGCGCGCTTCCCAGGTCTCGATGTAGTACAGGTTCGCGAGGGGGCCCATGCCGACGCTGATGACGCAAAGAGCGGCGGCCGTCAGCAGCGTCAGCAGCATTTGCAGCGCGCGGCGGCGGCGTTCGCAGAAGGCAAAAAGGCCCTGAAATACATTTTGCATAGCGTATCCTTTCGTCTGTCACACGCGCTCCGGCGTGACGTCGGCGGCTTCGGCCGTGTCGGCGCCCAAAGACGCCTGCTGCGCGCGCATGTCTTCGAGGATGTCGCGCGCGACGAGCACGAGGGCCGCGATGTTCATGACGGCGGCGGCGAGCATCGGCACGCCGCGCGCGCGCGTCAGAAAGGGCATGTAGCTGGCAAACGACGCGCCGATCACGAGCATGGGCACGGCGGCGCGGCGGGGGTAGCGCACGCCGTACAGGAGCGAGAACATGTCCGCCATGTAGAAGTAGCGGTCGTGCATCTTGGGCAGCACCATCGGCAGGAAGAGCGCGCTGAACGTCGCCAGGCGCCAGACCTGACCGTAGGAAATGAACCTGCGGCGCTTCCACAGGAAGAAGACCACGGCGATCACGATCAGCGCGGCGGCGATCAGCGTGGTGTTTTGCAGCCACTCCATGCTGGCCCGGTCGAACGACCACAGCGCCAGCCCGTCGCCGCCGTTTTCCGGGTCCGCGAACAGAAAGCGGAGCCAGGGCCACTGGGGCGCGTTGGCGATCTCGTACTGCGGGAAGAACTGATAGAGGTTGGGCGCGTTGTACGTCAGGCGGTCCGTGTACTGCCCCATCGACTGGTGGGCGTAGATCGTGAGCGCCGAGAGCAGCGAGCGCCCGGCCAGCAGCGCGGGCACGATGGTGAGCAGGTACACCGCCGGAAACACCACGGCGTGGCGCCACCTGTACTTCTTGTGCAGCAGGCCGAAGAGCACCATCGGGAAGAAGAAGATCGTCTGCAATTTGAAAGCGAACGCGACGGTGAGCAGCGCGACCGAGAGCACGGGGCGGTCGGCCAGCAGCGCGTAAAAGCAGGCCACCACGAAGAAGACGTAGAGCGCGTCGCACTGGGCCCAATAGGCGCTGTTCCACCAGACCGTGGGCAGCGCCAGCACGAGCAGGTAGACGAGCAGGCGGCGGTTTTCGTCGATGAAGCGCTCCGTCATCTGCATCATCATCAACGCCAGCGCGAAGTCAAAGCAGACGGAGACCAGCTTGATGAGGTACAGATCGGGGAGGGGGCTGCGCGCGATGAGCGCCAGGATGTAGAGGTAGGGCAGGTTGTAGTCCCCGATCTCCTCCTTGATCATCGCAAAGCCGCCCTTGCGGAAGATGTCCACCCAGCGCTCCAGAAAGGAGGCGTAGTCCGCGGAGACCTGGTCGAGCAGCTCCAGCCGCAGCACGAGCGCGAGCGCCGTGGCCGCGCCCGCCAGCCCAAAGGCGCCGAGCGTCAGGCGCTTTTTCAGCGCCAGCGCGAGGAGCACCGCGAAGAGCAGCAGCGAGGTCAGCGCGAGGAAGTGCGTGCGGTCCGCCGGGGACGCAAAGCGCGTCAGGCCTTTCAGCGGGCCGAAAAAGGAGAGGAGGACGGCGTAGAGCAGGGTGATGCCGACGGCCCCGGCAATTTTAAAGGAGCGCTCTTCGCAGGCAAGCGCCCTGCGCGCGCGGGAAGGGAGATTTCCCATTGAATACCCCTTTCTGACGTACAAAAATCAGGTGAAAAGGTCGAAAGAAGACGGGCGGATAGCCGGCCGCGCGCGGGCCTTGCGCAAAAGAGGCCGAAACGACGCGGAAAGTCCTCATTTATTATACAAAAAAAAGCGGATTTAGCAAGGCCGCGGGCTAAAAGATCGCAAAAGGCCTTGCGATTTTCAACGGAAGCGTTTAAAATGAACGTATTGCTTATTTCTATCGAATGATTTTAAGGAGTGACTATTTCCATGAGCATTGTGCGCGCCCCGTTTGGCGTCATGCCCTCGGGCGAAGCTGTCGACCAGTATACCCTGCAAAGCGAGGACGGCAGCGCCGTATCGATCATCACCTACGGGGGGACGCTGACCTCCATCCGCGTGCCCGATCGCACGGGCAAGCTCGCGGACGTGTGCCTGGGCTTTGACACGCTCGAAAAATACCTGCACGTGCCCGGATATATGGGCGCCCTGATCGGGCGCTACGCCAACCGCATCGGGGACAGCCGCTTTGAACTGGGCGGCAGGACGTACAATCTGTTCGCCAACGAGGGCCGCAACACGCTGCACGGCGGCAAGGTCGGGTTCAACCAGAAGGTCTGGAAGGCCGAGACCGCGAGCGAGGAGGGGGTGGACAGCCTGATCCTCACCTGCGAGAGCGCGGACGGGGAGGAGGGCTACCCCGGAAACCTCAGCGTGCGCGTCACCTATTCGTTCGCGGAGGGCGAGCTCACCCTTCATTACGAGGCGGTGAGCGATCGGGACACGGTGGTGAACCTGACGAACCACTGCTACTTCAACCTCGCGGGCCACGCGAGCGGCACCGTGAACGACCACTTCATGCAGATCAACGCCGACCGCTTCACGGTCGTGCGGGCCGACTGCATCCCCACCGGCGAATTGCGCCCCGTGGAGGGCACGCCGTTCGACCTGCGGGGCAGCGTCCGCATCGCGGACGGACTCTCCCGCATGGACGAGGACGAGCAGATGCGCTTCGGCAAGGGCTACGACCACAACTTCGTCATCGCCCGCGAGGGCGAGGGCATCAGCAAGGCGGCGGAGCTGTTCGACCCCGCCACCGGCCGCGTGATGGAGACGTTCACCGACATGCCCGGCGTGCAGTTCTACGGCGGCAACATGCTGGAATGCGACTTTGACGGCAAGGACGGCGTGCGCTATGTGCCCCACAGCGGCCTGTGCCTGGAGACGCAGTTCTTCCCGGATTCGCCCAACCAGCCGGACTTCCCCTCCTGCATGCTTCGCGCGGGCGATAAGTACGACTACACGACGGTCTACAAGTTTTCCGTGCGCGAGGACGCGTAATCGACAAGTGAATGAAGCGAACGCCGCCATGGCCCGATGCGCCATGGCGGCGTCAGATTGTTGACAAACCCATCGAAGGCAGAGAAACCAAAAGCCGTCTGCAAGACTGCAATCGTATCGCCCGGCTTTGCCGGGCGGGCGGGGCTTTTTCCGGAGCAAAACGCAGTTTTGCGGAGCGAAAAAATCACCCGTAATCTCGACAAAGTG
>JAEXCG010000050.1 GCA_023402355.1 Bacillota bacterium
GCGCAAGGGATGGGCCGCGCAGCCCGCCGTTCGGAGGCGGGTGTGGGCACAGCCCACGCCACGTGCGCAAGGGATGGCCCGCGCAGCCCACCGTTCGGAAGCGGGTGTGGGCACAGCCCACCCGCCCACTAGGGGAAGAAGAGGTCGCCCAGGGCCTCGACGTAGAGGTTTTCCCCGGCGTTTTGGAGGCAGTAGTCCGCGAGCAGCGGGTTGTCGGTCACGAGGCCGTCCGCGCCCATGCGCACGATCTTCAGCATGCTGCGCTCGGTGTTCGCCGTCCACGCGTAGACCTGCTTGCCCTGCGCGTGCGCTTCGAAGACGAGCTCGGGGGTGAGCGAGGTCGTCTCCACGCTGTAGGCGTCGATGTCCGAAAGGCCGTACTGGCGTGAGAGCAGCAGCACGGTGATGTAGGCCGTGCGCACGTCCGGGGCGAGCGCCTTCACGCGCCGCAGAAGGTCCAGGTTCATCGAGGCGATCACGCACTCGTCCCGCATGCCGAAGCGGTCGATCTCGGCGAGCGTCGCCTCCACCAGGTTCTGCTCGCGCCCCGTGGCCTTGAGCTCGATCATCAGCTCGATGCGCCCCTTCGCCGCCTCCAGCATCCGGGCGAGCGTCGGCACAGGCTCTGCCGCGTACCGGTAGGCGAAGGACGCGCCCGCGTCGAGCGAGCGCACCTGTGAGAGCGTCGCGTCCCACACGTTCAGGTCCACGCCCGTCGTGCGGCGATAGTTCGTGTCGTGCAGCACGACGAGCGCGCCGTCCCCGAGCTGCTGCACGTCGATCTCCGCCATGGTCGCGCCCTGCTCCGCCGCGAGGCGCAGGGCCGCCGCCGTGTTTTCCGGCGCGAAGGCCGCGCCCGCGCGGTGGGCGACGACGAGCGTCTCCGGCGCGTGGGGGTAGTACGCGGCCCCGCCCAGCTCCGACTCGCTGAACACCGGCAGCAGCAGCGCCACCGCGAGAAGCCGCGCCGCCCGTAAGAGCCCGGCGCGCGCCGTCCGCACGGCAGGCACGGGCGCGGGCCGCGCCTCGCCGCGCAGGCGGTGGTAGAGCACGACCGCGCTCGTGAGCAGGCAGGCGGAGAAGAACGCGCCCGCCGCGATGCGGTACGCGCCCGCCCAGGAGCCCAGGAGCAGGCGGTACTCCGCGCCGCCCGCGGGGCCGAGGCGCAGGCGCACGAAAAGCGCCGCGAGCCCCGCCGGCAGCAGCGTTGAAAGCAGCAGCGAGAGCAGGTAGCCGAGCACGGCGGCGGCCAGCAGCCGCAGCGCGCGCAGCTTCTTCCCGCGCAGCAGCGCAAGCCCCCGCCGCCAGGACTCCGAAAACGAGCAGCCCGTCAGCACCAGCGCCGGGAAGCCGGGCAGGTAGAGGAAGACGAGCGCGCCCAGGCCCGCGACCAGCGCGGAAAAGAGAAGGTGCAGCGGCGGGCGCTCGCGCAGGAAGTCGAGGATGAAATCCGGCACGCGAACCGCCTGCAGGGGCGTGCCGAGCAGCGCGAAGACGGAAAGCGCCATCGCGGGCAGCATCAGCAGCACCGCAAGGCGCCTTGGCGAGAGCAGGGAGGCGGTGCTCCGCGCCGCTGAGAGGACGAGGCCCCGGAGCGTCAGGCGCTCGCCGCGAAAGCCCGCCTCGCCGTAGAGCACGAGCGCCGTGAGCTCGAAGCACACGAAGAGCCCCAGCGCGAGCAGCGCGGCGAAAAGCGCGAGCACGGCGGGCAGGCTGCTCAGAACCCGGCCCACGTTCTCCTGCCCCACAAAGGCCTGCCCCGACAGGCGCGGCAGGGCGGACAGCGCGGCGTGCACGGCGGGGTACAGCGCGAGGACGCCGAAGCTTCGGTACAGCATTTCAAACAGCAGCAGCACGCTGCCGTTCTTTACGAGCGCGGACAGCACGACGCGCGTGCCGGAGCGCCCCGTCGGGTTTGCCATGGCGCCGCCTCCTTCCTGCGCGGCCCGGCCGCGCCGCGGACCCGGACGCCCCGCAGGTGAATCTGAAAGCCCTCAAACGAAAAGACGCCCTGCCCCTGCCGCCGATGTGATCCCCGTGCGAGGGGGACGGCGGGCGCGGGGAGGGCGGTCAG
The DNA here is from genome assembly GCA_023402355.1 of Bacillota bacterium. Taxonomy (GTDB): domain Bacteria; phylum Bacillota; class Clostridia; order Christensenellales; family Aristaeellaceae; genus Beduinella. Next base: position 2,075 of record JAEXCG010000050.1, read on the forward strand.
GCCGTCCGCCGCGCGGGGGACGCGGGGGACGAGCCCCGTGCCGGTGCGCCGCGCGCCCGGCAGAAAGGGGCTGGGGACTTCCCCTCAGCACCGGCGCTCGCCGACCGCGAAGGCGTCCGGGGCGAGCCGCTCCAGCGTGCATCCGTCATTCACGGGGGGCCTCGTCGTGCTCGGCGAACGTGTAGCGCATGGGCACGAGCACGAAGCCGGAGGGATAGTGGATTTCCCGGCCGCAGCTGACGAAGCCGAGCTTTTCATAAAAGCCCATGGCCGGGCGCTGCGCGGCGAGGAAGACCGAAAGCACCCCGTTTTCGCAGGCGCAGTCCATGCACGCGCGCACGGCGCGCTGGCCGAGGTGCTGGCCGCGCCAGGCTTTGTCCACCGCGACCAGCCCGATCTGCGACTTCCCGGTGCAAAGCGGCATCAGCCGCGCCGTCGCGACCGGCGTGTCGCCCGCCCAGATGACGACGTGCTGGCTCCACCCGTTCCGGCCGTCGAACACCTCGCGCTTGGGCACGCCCTGCTCCTCGATAAAGACCCGCCTGCGAAGGCCGTCCGCCGCCGCTATCAGTTCCGCGTCCGACCCGATTTGCACTCTGAATTCATCCATGGGTTTCTCCGCCCTTCATCCGTTTGCCCGCCGGTTCGCTCAAGCGAACGGCAGGTTCTGACTATCATTATACACCGCCGGGACGAGGAACGGAAGGGGCGAAAGCCGTGCGGCCCCCGCCCCCTCGGATGAAGATTTTCGCGCCCTTACGGCAGGGGCTCCTCCGGCTCTGCGGGGTCCGCGCTCAGGGATTCGAGGCAGGGGGCGACGATCGCCAGCGCGGGTTAGCTGGGCGTGGAGCCAGCTTTCGCCGCCGGTGTCCGCGCCCGGCAGCACCTCGTCCGGGGTGGTGTGGAGGAGCCGGCGCAGCGTCGGCAGCCGCTCGATCGACATGCCCACCGTGCCGCCCTCTTCCCTGTTTCCCCTAGGATCCCTTATTTCACGCTTGATATGTAGAAGGTGAAAATGTATAATGTATTACGGCAAAAAACGTCACGAATCATACGTGAAGATAAAAGGATTAGGGGGATGTTCAGGATGAGGACATGGCAGGATGCGTACGAGGCGTGCCCCAGGTTTGACGAGAGCGACGCGTACCGCACGGCGGCGGTGGACGCGATCTTCGCGCGCAAGATCGAGCTGATGGACCGCCTGCTCGCGGCCGTCGACCCGAAGGACCGCTCGCTGGTGGAGGATTACGCGGGCGTGCTGTACGAGGAGATGGAGGCGGAGTGCCGCTACTTCTTTCAGATGGGCTACGAGGCGGCGCGGCGCTGAGGCGCGGAGGCGCGGAGGACAAAAAAGACGGCCGGAGCCGTCGCAGATTGTCGAAAAAAACATCGAAGATAGAGAAACCAAAAGCCGTCTGCAAGACTGCAATCGTATCGCCCGGCTTTGCCGGGCGGGCGGGGCTTTTTCCGGAGCAAAACGCAGTTTTGCGGAGCGAAAAAATCACCCGTAATCTCGACAAAGTG
>JAEXCG010000058.1 GCA_023402355.1 Bacillota bacterium
ACGCACAGGCTGCGCAGACGCTTTCCGCGATGGGGGCGGTGCAAGGGCCGGGCGGCCTCACCCTGGAGGGCGCGTCGGACGAACAGTCGGCGCTGGCCGTGCGCCGGGTGGTTGAGACGGGAATCGACGTCTACTGCGTCGAGCAGCACATGCGCAGCCTGGAAGAGGTCTTTTTAGAGATGACGGGAAAGGAGGCCGCGCTGTGATGCGATCTTTTTTGCTCGAATGGCGAAAGCTGCGGGGCAAGCGCGTGCTGCTCACCGCGACGCTCATGATCGGGGCGGAGGCGCTGTTCGTGAGCCTGAACCTTTTGTCGCAGCGGGAGCGGCTGACCGCGCCGGGCGAGAGTGCGACGTGGGGTTACATGCTATCTCCCTTCGGGATGTTCAACGGACTGTTCTTTCCGGCGATGCTGGCCGTCTGCGCCAGCCGATTGGCCGACATGGAGCACGACGGCGGGCTCAGGCTCACCTGCCTATGCGGGCAGCGTATGGCGCGCTTGTGGGACTGCAAGATGGGCGTGCTGACGACGATAGCGGCCCTTTCGATCCTATCGCAGATCGCGATTTCTCTCGCGATCGGGCGAGGCATCGGCCTTTCCGGTATGCCGGAAGCGGGCGTCTTGCTGCGCTTTGCGCTGGGGACGCTGCTGGTCAGCCTGCCCGTCGCGGTAATCTCGCTCTTTCTTGCGCTATTTTACGAAAATCAGCTCATCGCGCTCTCGGAGGGCATGCTCGGGGCGCTGATCGGATTTATTTCCAGCCTGCTGCCCGCGCCGCTACGCAACCTGCTGCTTTACGGCAACTTTGCGGAGCTGATCACCGCCATACCGAAGGAGACGAGCCCGGGGCAGTTTAAGGTCATGGATACGGCGATTTGCATGACGCCGCTGATGCTTGCGGCCCTTGTGGGCCTTGCGCTGTACGCCCTCGCGCGGCGAAAGCTTGCGCGGCGGGATTGCTGAGGAGGGAAAGGTCATGATGCTGGACGTGTTGATTGCCGAACTGGAAAAGTGCAGGCGCTCAAGGCTCCTGCTGCCGGCGGGGGTGCTGGCGCTGCTCTCCTGCCTGATCGGCGCGATGACCTATTCGATGAACGCCGCGCTGCTGAGCGGGGATCGCTGGGGAAACCTTTGGGTGCAGACCAGTCTCTTTTACGGATACTTCTTTTACCCGATGATGATCGCCATCTGCGCGTCGAGCCTCTGGCGGATGGAGCACCGGGAATACAACTGGAACCGGCTGATGACCGCCCCCATCGCGCGGGGAACGCTGATCGGGGCGAAGTTCATCGTGCTTTCAGGCGTGACGCTGCTGGAGCACGCGCTCTTCGTGGCGCTGGTGCTGCTGTGCGGCAAGGCGGTGTTCCACATCGCAGAACCGGTGCCGCCGCAGGCGATCGCGTGGTTCCTGTTCGGCTGGCTGGCCGCCCTGCCCGTCGCGGCGATGCAGCTCTACCTTTCCATGCGCATTCGCAGCTTCGCCGTGCCCATCGGCATCGCGCTGGCAAGCTGCGTCGCGGGGCTGGGCGTGTTCGTCGTGAGCCGGGAGATTCCCTACCCGAACACGCTGCTGATCGTAGGACTGGGCGCGCAGTCGGAGGGGAACATCGGCCTCGCGGTGGGCGCACGGCTGCTGAGCGCGGCCGTGATCTATGCGGCGGTCTTTCTTCTCCTGGCCGCGCGGCGGCTGCGGCGCAACGACGTCACGGCGTGAGTCGATAAGGCCGGGGAGAATGAAATCGAAGGAGGACGGGACCTGGCAAAAGGAGTTGGACGGTACCTTCGCTTTGTGTTACAATTAAGAAGGAAAATATGGGGAGGTACTGGAAATGAAAAAATTATTGTCGCTTTTGCTGTGTGCTGCAATCCTTTGCGCCGGGGCTTTTGTCGCTTTGGCGGAGGAGGTCGGGGTGAAGACGCTGATCTCCGTAAGCGGGCTTTACACGCTGGAAATTCCCGAGGACTACGTTCCGATCACCGAGGAGACCATCGACGCGCTGATCGAGGCCACCGGTGAGTCGACGCTCGAGGAAGCAGGGCTTGACAGCTCCGTGCTGGAAATGATGGCGAACTCAAACGCCATGGCGGATTACGTCTACGCCCCGGACCTGAGCTGCAACCTGAACGTACAGGTTTCGGCAAAATCAGGCATTACACCCGAGCTGCTGCCGCTGGTCATCTCGCAGCTCGACGAGGCGCTGTCCAGCCAGTATCAGCAAATAGGCGTTCCGCAGGAGAATCAGGAAGCGCGCGGCCTCGTGGAGAGAGGGGACGCCACGTTCTACAGTTATTACGTCAATATCGGGGGACTTGATATCGATCAGTTCATGACCTTTGACGCTGCGGGCGACATGTTCACGCTGACCTTTACCGCCTTTGACGAGGCGCTCGAGCAGCAGATTCTGAGTTCCTTTGCGCTCACCGGGGAGTAAAAGCCGCCGCGGGCCGTAAACCCTAATTTTTAACCGACGCCGCCCTTTAGTGGGCTGCGTCGGTTTTACATATTTTCGCTCCGATTTCCGACCGCCTGAACGAGAAAGGCGTGCGTTTCTTTACAGAGCGCTTTCTTTTCGATACAATGTGTTAGAAAGGAGGCGCTTGCGTTGAAACGATGGATCAGCCTGCTGCTGGCGCTGAGCCTGACGGCAGCCTGCACGGGGGGATTTGCAGAGAGCTCCTTTGAGACAAAGGCGGTGCGCGTGCTTCGCGAATATCACGCGCTCGGCGCGGTGGTCTGCCTGTACACGCCTGACGACGGGCTTCGGACGCTCGCGTATGGGCAGACGAAGAGACGTGGCGGCGAAGCGGTCACGGCGGATACCGCGTTCTTGACGGCCTCGGTCACGAAGATGGCGACGGCCATCGGCGCGCTGCGGCTGTGCGAAACAGGGCTGCTGACGCTGGACGGCGACATCGGCGATGTGCTGGGGTATTCGGTGCGCAATCCGCGCTACCCGCAGACGCCCATTACCCTGCGCCAGCTGCTGACGCACACGGCGGGCATCAAGCACAACGCGGACTACGCTAAAAAGGACGGACGCGGGCGCAAGACGCTTCAGGAAATGCTTTCAAGCGGCGACAACGTGAAGCGGAATTTTGCTTCCTGGGAGCCGGGGACGCGCGTGGAGTATTCCAACTTCGGCGCGGGCATCGTCGGCAGTCTCATCGAACGGGTAACGGGTCAAGGGCTGGACGCGGCGATGCGGCGCCTTGTCTTTGAGCCGCTCGGCATCGACGCCGCCTACACGGCGGGGGCGATGGCGGAGCCCGAGCGCATCGCCACGGCCTACCGCGAAAGCGGAAGCGTGGGCTACGACCCGCAAAAGGATGCGCGCGCGGCGGGCTATGCGCCGGAGGACCACTACGACCTGGCGGTCGGGAGCCTGATGATCAGCGGCCCGGACCTTGCGCGACTGCTTCGCCTGCTCGCGGGCGACGGAAGCGTGGACGGCGTGCGCGTGCTCAAACCGGAAACGGTCGCGCTGATGCGAAGCGAGCAAAACGGCGCGGGCAGCGTCCTGTGCGCAAGCGGTCGGGGGCTCGGCATGGAGGTTCGGGAAAACCTCGTCCGCGGCAGAACCCTTTGGGGACATCAGGGAAACGTCTACGGCGTGCTGTGCGAGGCGTACTTTGACCCGGCTGACGGGACGGCGGCGGTGCTGCTTTCAAACGCCATCGACAAGGAACGGGACGACCGGGGACGCTTTGAGGCGGGCGTGGACGTATTGAAGCTCTGCTTTGCGAGGGATGAGAGCCTGTGATCATGCGCATGGCTTCCCGAAAGCGGGCGCACGCGCGGCGGTCGGGCGAACCTAAGCGCCGCCCGGATGCAAACGCTTCCGGGCGGCGTGTCGGGTTATCAGTTCTTAAGCCGGGCGTTTACGCATCCGCAGCCGAGCCGGGCGTTTGAACCGCAGCCGCAGGAACTGCCGCCGCAGCCACAGGATTTGCCGCAGCCGCAGCCACATGACTTGCATCCGCAGGAGCTGCCGCAGCCGCAAGACTTGCCGCCGCACGAGCTTCCGGTGCAGCCACAGCCGCAGCCGCAGCCACCGATGCTGCCGATCCCGCTGCAGCAGCCCCAGCGGCACAGGCGGCGGCGGTTGATGATCGTCACCACGGCGGGCGGGCAGCCGGGCGTAAGGCGCACGCAGTTGCCGCATACGCAGTTGCCGGTGATCGTGGAGCAATAGCGACGGGGTTCGTCGCTGATCTCTTCGATGGTGTAGTCGCCGCAGATCAGTCCCGTGAGGACGAGCGGCTCGTCGAGCGTCCGGCAGCTGCCGGCGGTCATCTGGAAGACCTCGCCGCACGGATAGCTGGGACCCTTGACGCAAATCGAGAAGGTACGGGGCGTGCAGGCCTGATTGCCGCAGGCGTCGAGCAGAATCTTATGAATGACGAGCGTGCAGCCGTTTTCGGCAACGGCACCTACGCCCGCGAGGGAACATCTATTGGCAGCGCAGCCGCAGCCGAGGGGCTGCACCCATGCGCAATTTTCATTATTATCGGTGATATACATCTTGTTTGCACCTCCGTTGCAGGGGTTGGGACCCGATATACCTTATGCGCCGGGTGCCTGGTGGGTGCGCAAATCCGGCTATGCAAAAAACGGACTTCGGGGTATAATAGAAAAGAAACCCAACGATTTGTCAAAAGGGGAACAGCGATGGCTATCAAACAAGTCGCCCGCAGGATCGCGAACAACGACTACATCTTTACGATTCTGACGAAGGTGTTCGCGCTGCTGATCGGGCTGGTCGCGTCCGCATATTCCAACCGCTACCTGGGTCCGGAGTTAAAGGGACAGCTCGCCAAGATCAACGCGCCGCTGACGATCGTCGCGATCGTGGCCAACTTCGGTCTGTATCAGCCCTACCCGTTTTACAAGCGGCAGGGGCTTGAAAACGCGCTGGACAAGTTCCTGCGCATCTTTTTGCTCCAGTTCATCGTCTATACGGCGGTGGGCGTGGTTCTCGCGTTCGTCTTCGATTCCTTCGCGCTCACGGCGGTGTGCCTGATCGCCCCGATTCAGGTGCTCGCGAACCAGATGAGCTTTACCATCACCGTGGAGGACGTGAAGTTCAAGAACGTCATCTTCTTCACCGCGCGCATCACCAACACGCTGATTACGATCCTCGCGTTCTACACCCTGGAGCCTTCTTTGCTGGTGGCGCTGGGGCTGATCGTCGTGGGCGACGTGATCACGGTCGTGATGGCTTTCCGGCGCCTCGGGCAGGTGCCCAACCCGCTGCGCGCGGACCTCGGGTTCGCCAAGAAGATCCTTCCGTTCGGCTTTGTCACGATGCTGACGACCCTGATGCTGACGCTCAACTACCGCCTGGACGTGCTCATGATGGGCTGGTTCGGGGTGGCGGACGCGCAGATCGGCTATTACTCGCTGGGCGTTTCGCTGTCGGAGTACGGCTGGCTGATCTCGGACGCCTTCCGCGAGGTGCTCTTTTCGCGCACGGCGAAGGACGACGCGGTGGGCGAGATCACCATGAGCCTGAAGGTCAATCTGTATCTGACCCTGCTCGTCATCGTCGGCATCGTGCTCTTTGGAAAGCCCGCGATCCTCGTGGTCGGCGGCAGTAAGTACATGCCCGCTTACGGCGTGACGGTGATTTTGCTCGTCGGGGTGCTGAGCATGAGTTACTTCAAGATCATCGGCACGCTGCTGCTGGCGCAGGGCAGGAAGGGCACGTATCTGGGCATGCTCACGGGCAGCGTAGCGGTGAATGTCGTGGCCAACTGCATCGCGATACCGGCCATGGGCAAGGAAGGCGCGGCCATCGCCTCCGTGCTCTCGTACACGGTCGCGGGGGCGCTGTTCCTGATCTACTTCATGCGTTCCTACAGCGTACGGGCGGCCGACGTCTTCCTGCTGCGAAAGAGCGAAGTGCAGCGGATCATGAAAAAGTTTAAGCGATAAAGATAGGAGATACCATATGGATGCGCTGATGCGGGAGGCCAGGGAGCAGTACGCGCGGCTGGAGGCCGTATGCGACGCGGTGGTGAAGAGCGGAAACTGGGATCAGGTCGGCGTTTCGGACGTGCGGCTGTTCCTTTCGATCTACATTCAGGCGCTGCTGCTGCAAATGACGTTTACGACGGGCGAAGCGGCAGACGAAACCCAGCGCGGTTTTATCGCGCACCTGCCGGGCGTGGACGCGCTGGACGTCGCGCGGGCCCAGAACCTGGCGCTCGTCGCGCACCGGAACCGCTCCTTCGCGCAGGGAACGCCCTTGCTGCTGCGCTGCGCCTGCGCGCACGACCGCAAGGACGGCACCCGGGACGCGGACGTCTTTTTAGAGGCGGTGCCTGCTATCCTGCGCGCCTTCGCGGCCGTTTCGGGCGGCGTGGACGGGCGGGAGAGCGCCTTTATCGCGGATTACGAGCGCACGCTCGCCTCCTTCGCGGGCCCGGCGAAACCGGCGCGCAGGGGCGTTACGGGCGGCGATTTCATGAAGGGCATCGGAGAAATGCTGGGCGCGGGGGCGGACGCCGTGCGCGGCGCGATCACGCCGCGCGGCGATCCGGACGAAGCGGAATTGGAAGAAGCGCCCGTCCAAAAGAAGGAAAACGAGCCGGACGCGCAGAAGAAAGCAGCACAGCAGGAGCCGGAGCAGACGATGGACGAGCTGATGGCGGAGCTGAACGCGCTCATCGGGCTGGAAAACGTCAAGCGCGAGGTGGAGACGCTCGTCAACCTCATCAAGATACGGAAGCTGCGCGAGGAAAACGGTCTGCGCGTGATGGACATGTCCTTTCACATGGTCTTCACGGGCAACCCCGGCACGGGCAAGACGACCATCGCCCGCCTGATCGCGAAGATTTACAAGCAGCTCGGCTTCCTTTCGGGGGGCCAGCTCATCGAAACGGACCGCTCGGGGCTGGTCGCGGGGTATGT
>JAEXCG010000094.1 GCA_023402355.1 Bacillota bacterium
CTGCGAGGGCTGCGCGTTCTGCGAGGGTTGCGAACCCTGCGAGGGTTGTGCGTTCTGCGCGCCCTGCGAGGGCTGCGTGCCCTGCGAACTCTGGGAGCTTTGCTTGGGCTGCGCGTTCTGCGTGCCCTGCGTGCTTTGCGCGGGGCTCTTGCGGGGCTGTCTGCGGCGCTGGCCCTGCGAGGGCTGCGCGTTCTGCGAGGGCTGCGAGGGTTGCGAACCCTGCGAGGGCTGCGCGCCCTGCTGGCTTGCGGGGCTCTGCGCATCCCGCGGGCCGGAGCGCGGCGCCCTGCGGCGGCGCGGCTGCTGGCCCTCCGGGGAGCCGTTTGCGGCCGGGGTCTGCGTGTTTTGCCGGCCCGTGGCCGGATGCTGATTTTCATTTTCCTGATTGGGCATGGATGATTTCCTTTCTTCAAATCGGGCCAGAGCCGGGATGGTCAGCACCGGAAACTGGCATTTGGGTCACAGGAAAACAGGCCCCTGCGCTTGGCAGGCGCTTTCCTGCAGTATGCTCGCGGCGTGAAAACGGCCGCGTTTATATCCAGGACGGTCACTCGTGCGGGGGCGCCTTGAGCGCGCGCCGCGCGATGCGTCCGGCATAAACGTACATAGACATTTTATTACACACCGAAACAACTGGAAATACAACCATCCTTGATTTTTTGTTGATTTGCCGGGTGTAGCATGGAGCGTGAAATCAACAAAAGGGTGTGCTTAACATGAACCAAAAGAAGAAATCCCATGCGCAGATGCTGCGCCGGGTCGCGGCGCTGCTGTTCTTTTTGCTGCTCTTCATCCCCTACGTGGTCGAGCAGAACGAGCGGGTGGTCTTTACCCCCGTGGACGTTTACAGCGAAAATCTGCCCGAAGCGTTCGAGGGTTTTCGCGTGCTGCACGTCTCCGACCTGCACGACAAGAACTTCGGCGCGCGCTTTGAGGCGGTGGCCGGGCGCTGCGCCGCCTTCCGGCCGGACGCGGTGTGCGTCACGGGCGACCTCATCGACACGAAGGACATGGAGCACGCGCTGGGGTTCGTCCGCCGCCTTGCGCGGATCGCGCCGGTCTACTACGTGCCCGGCAACCACGAGCGGCAGGTCGGCGCGCAGGTCTACGCCCGGTTGAAGGCGGAGCTTTCGGCCCTGGGCGTGCGCGTCCTGGAGGACGAGGCCGCGGTCATCGCGCGCGGCGGGGAGGAAATCGCCGTCGTGGGCGTCCGCGACCCGGCGTTCGACGAGGGCGGCGGCATCTGGGGCGAGACGGACGCTTACGAGGCGCGCCTTGCGCCGCTTCGGGGCGACGCGCCCTTTGCGCTGCTGCTGGCGCACAGGCCGGAGCACTTCGCCGCCTACGCCGCCGCGCGCTACGACCTGACGCTCTCCGGCCACGAGCACGGCGGGCTCGTCCGCTTCCCGCTGGTGGGGCCGCTGGTGGGGCTCAACCAGGGCCTGCTTCCCCGCTATACAGCCGGGCTGCACTACGCGGACAACGGCATGGCCCTGAACGTGAGCCGGGGCATCGGCAACAACCCCCGCTGGTCGCGGCGGCTGAACAACCCGCCGGAGATCGTGCTCGTCACGCTGCATCGGGGCAAAACTGACCGTTGACGAATAGGTTCGGGTGTGCTATCGTCTTCATAGACTATATCATGCGGAGGAAGACATGGCACAGACGCAGGTTCCCCCCAGGAAAAGGCGCGTCAAGGCGCGCTATATCGTGCTGCTTTGCGCGGCGCTCGCCATCGCGGCCGTGCTGCTCTGGTTTTTCAGCGCGCACGGGCAGGCGCACTATCTGCTCATCGGCAAGGACAACTGGGGCCCCGTCGGCGAGGGGCGCAGCGACGTGATGATGCTCTGCACCCTCGACATGGACGGGCGCAGGGTCAGCATCACGTCGCTCGCGCGCGACTTAAAGATCGAGCTGCCGGGCAAGAATAAGCGCGAGGATAAGCTCAACACCGTCACGCACTATCAGGACGAGGCGGCGCTCGTCTCCGTGGTGGAGGAATTGCTGGGCCTGCCGATAGAGGGCTATATTTCGGTCAACTTTTCCAGCGTGGTGGAGATCATCGACGCGCTGGGCGGGGTCACGGTGAACCTCACCTCGCAGGAGGCTTCCTATTTAAAGCGGGTGGAGGGCGAATACTACCAGCACCCGCTGTACGAGGGCGACTGCTTCTTGAACGGCGCGCAGGCGCTGGCCTACATGCGCTGCCGCCAGCTCGACAGCGATTTTGGCCGCACCGACCGGCAGGCCAAGGTGCTGAGCGCCCTGCTCAACGGCGCAAAGGAGATCGACCTTTCGCTCGCGCTGGATGTGGCAAACACCCTCTCGCACGTATACGTCACCAACCTGACGCCCGTGCAGGTCGCGGACGCGGTGCGCAATGTGCTGCACCTGCGCGGCGGGGAGTTTCGCAAGTTCACCATCCCCGCGGAGGGGACGTTTAAGTACGGCGAGGTGCGCGGCTCCTCCGTGCTCGTGGCCAACATGGAGAAGAACCGCGAGCTGCTCTACGAGTTCCTGGGCATTCCGGACCCGGCCCAAAGCGCCCTGCCGGAAGGCGTAATAGAAAAGCCGGAAACGGACGAGGAGGGTCGTTCTTGAACGAGGAAAAGAAAAAAATCTACCTGCGGGTGCTGCTGGACGTGGCGCTCGCGCTAGCTGCGATCGGGCTTTTGTACCTGGGCGGGCCGCTGGCGCTGGAGATCATGACGCCGTTCATCCTGGCGTTCATCATGGCCTGGGCGTTCAACCCCGTGGTGCGCGGCCTTCAGCGCAAGCTGGGCGCGACGCGCAAGGTCTATTCCTTCGTCATGGTGATCCTGTTCTACGCGCTGCTGGGCTTTCTGATCGTGCTGTTCGGCAAGGTGCTCATCGGGCAGGTCATCGGCCTGGCGCGCTCGCTGCCGAGCATCCTGTCGCAGATGCAGGACACGTATCAGCAGCTCATGGAGCAGCTCCGCCTGGTCATGGAAAAGGTGCCCGAGCAGTACGCAGAAATCGAGGTCGAGCTGTTCACGGCCATCGACACGGCGTGGCAGTGGTTCAAGGGCGCGCTTTCCACGCTGCTCTCGCGCGCGGTGTCCTGGACGAGCAACGCGGCGATGCGCCTGCCGGAGCAGTTCATCTTCCTCACCGTGCTGGTGCTGGCGAGCTGCTTCATCACGGCGGACTACCCCGACCTGCGCGACCGCATCAAGGACGGCATGACGCCCTCCACCCGCCGGAGCCTGCGCCTGCTGCGCACCAGCATCAAGACGGCGGTGGGCGGCTTCTTCCGCTCGCAGCTCATCTTCGCGATCGTGGACATGGCGATCATCCTCACCTTCTTCTTCTTCATGAAGGTGAGCTATCCCCTGCCCATCGCGCTGGTGCTCGCGTTCCTCGACTTCATCCCCTTCTTCGGCGCGGGCACGGTGATCGTGCCCTGGGGCGTCATCGCCCTGATCGTGGGGCGCTACAACATGGGCCTGCAACTGCTCATCCTCTACGGCATCCTCTACACCCTGCGCCGCATCTTCGAGCCGCGCGTGCTCGGCGGGCAGGTGGGCTTTTCCTCGCTCTCCATGCTCTTTTGGATGTTCGCGGGCATGAAGGTCGCGGGCGTCACGGGCCTCGTGGTCGCGCCCATCGTGGGCATCGCGGTCACCAATTTCTGGCGCACGGGCATCTTCGACGGCTTCAGGCGCGACCTTCGCGTCATCATCGCGGACGTGCGCTCGATCATCGCGCGGCCGCTGCCGCCGGAGGACCCGCCCAGGCCCGAGCGCAGGCATAAGAAGTGACCGGTCGGTCGGACGACGAATTTCGCCGGGAGCGGGGAAAACCCCGCTCCCGGCGTTCGTTTGTGCAAAGGGCGGAACCCGCGCTTCGGGGCCGCCCGCTTTTTTCAGCGGTAGTGCCCCGTCAGCGCGGCCGTCTGCAAAATATGCCCCCGCATGGCCGCGAGCAGGTCCTTTTTGCGCGCGGCAGGCGGCAAATCCAACCGGCAATCCAGCGCAAAGACGTTGAAGCGGTATAGGTGCGACCCTTGAAACGGCGGCTTGGGCCCCCGATACCCGTGCTTTCCATACCCGCGCCCCTGCACCGCGCCGCCCAACGATTCGACCGTTTCGCCGTACGGGATGCCTTCGGGCAGAACCGCCGTCGCGGGGATGTTCCAGATGACCCAGTGGTTATAGGCGGGGATCGGGTGCCCCATGTCGTCCAGCGTGATCGCGAGGGTCACCGCCTCCGCGCTCAGCCCCTTCAGGACGAGCTTTGGGGAGATGTCCTCCCCGTGCCCGGTATGCCTCACGGGGATCAGCCCTCCCTCCTTAAAACAGGGGGAGGATACGCGCAGCTCTTCCATGTTCCTTCCTTTCCGGACGGCGCACCTACGTCCGTCCCATGGGGATGCCTTTGCCCTGCCCCAAAACGCGAACAGCGGGGTTGTCTCTTCCGCGTCCCCGTCGGGGGCTGGTTTCGATCGGCCGGCAATCCGGGCCTGAACGCTTACGGCCAGGGCATGATGGGCGGCAGGATGCAGAACGGATGCCCCGAGGGGTCGAACAGGACCCGCCAGCGGTCGTCGAACTGGACCTCCGACAGGGTCGCGCCGCACGACAGGGCGTGCTTCACGCCCGCCTCCACGTCGAGGACGTGGAAATCTACATGCGCCATTTGCTGCTGCGCCTCCGGCGTCGCGGGCCAGACGGGCGGAACGTAAGCATCCACCTGCTGGATGGTAATCCAGGTGGGGACGCCCGTCTGTTCAAGGTTTGTGAGCACGGTATACTCCTCGCCGGGAAACCGCGTCCAGCCGAGCAGCTTTTCGTAAAAAGCGGACAGCTCGTCCGCCTTGTCGGTATCCAGTACGACGTTCCATCCTGCAAGCTGAAGCGCCATGCCATCATTCCTCCACTTCTCATGGGTTTCAGGTTTCAATATGCCACGATATTTAATAAGGCGGCTGCGACAGGCGGGTCGATGGTCCGGGAAAACCACCTCAAATTCTTCTAAGACGACGAGCATGTCCTCGGAGAACTTCGCGCCGATCCGCGCAAGCTCCCCCGCAAAAGCCTGCGCGTGAACAGCCCTCCAGGCCGCCAGGCTTCGGTCATGTCATTCCCTCCGCCAGCCGCTCGCCGCTTCTTGCATTTCATTCTAATGTTTGCGCGTGCAAATGTCAAACGGTCTTTCGCGCAGGCCCTTCATGACGGATTCTTCCGGCTGAAGAAAAGATCATAGCACGCCCCGTATTTGGGGTATATCGTTCTCAGGATTAAAAAAACCGGTATCCACCGCAAAAGGTGGAATAATTTCCTATTCTATGTTAAAATGAAGACAAAAATATGTGGGGAAAATATATCGTAAAAAACGGCAAATCGACATCTGGAGGTGGGAAAATGCTGCTAAAAGAGGTTCACGAGGAAAACGGATGGATGCTTGCGGATTATCGCGCTACGTGGAAGTACGGTTATGATTTTATGCTGGATGCCGCGCAGACCGCCATCGACTCCGATTTCGGCGAAAACCTGCAGCGCGTGGCGGTGGGGGTACTGGCAGGCGGCAGGCAGGAGGAGTGCATCGACGAAGTGCGCAAGGCCAGAAACGTGCTGCGAAATAGCCGAAAGGTCAGCGAAGAACACGGCCTTCTGGTCGTTTCCGGCATGAGCAGGCTCATGGAATGCCCGATTCAGCTAATGTTTTACAATCAGTCCGACTTGATTCGCCTATGCACACCGTTTAAACGGATGTTTGATGAATATGGAAACAATGTCTTTACGACCTATATGTGCAGCATTGAAATCAGGGCGTATTGTGCAAACACCGAGAGAGCCGTCGTTAGCCGCTTACAGGAGAAGCGTTAAGCGGTTGAAATCGTGCCATCATCGCGCTGAGGACGAACGGGATTTGCTTTGCGTTCCCAGACGCCGATGGTTTTATTGCGGAAGATACGGACGTAGCCGGATTTCTGGTCTGTCGCAGGTTTGTTTCGCGAGGAGCATCTGGTAGGATCAAGAGAGTGAGTTGGAATCTCCCGACTCACTCTTTTTGCTGGACGTCTTTGCGTTTCGGCCTATTTTTTTGGCTGCGCTGCAATCAAACGCGCCGCGCCGCGCGTCCTACAAATGTCATGATGAGTATGCCCCGGGGAGAGAGGAGCAAGGCAATGGATAAGGAGCGCTTTTCGCAGGCCGTGTGGGAGATGCGAAGCAGCATGCTGCGGCTTTCGATGAGCCTTTTGAGAAACCCATGCGACGCGGAGGACGCGGTCAGCGAAGCGGTGCTGCGCGCCTACACGCACAGGGATACGCTGCGGGGGGACTTTAAGCCGTGGATGCTCAAGGTCGTCGCCAACTGCTGTTACACGCAGATGCGCAAACGCGCGCGCGTCACCCTGACGGACGGCACGGATTTGCCCGAACCGCCCGCCGAGGCGGACGAGGCGCACGCCCTTTGGCAGTACCTGTGGGGCATGCCGGAAAAGTACCGCGTGGTGCTTTCGCTCTTCTATTACGAGCGCATGCACGTGGACGAAATCGCGCAGGCGCTTTCCATTCCCCGCGGCACGGTGACCGCCCGCCTCAAGCGCGGGCGCGAACGACTGGCCCGGATCATGAAGGAGGGCTGACGAATGACGGATCGTTTGGACGAACGAATCTTTCAAATGGCGGACGCGGACGGATACGACGCCGCGCGCTACGAACAAAAGCTGAAACGGACGCTTTGCGCCCTGCCGGACGCGCAAAGCGCCGCGCCGGACGCCGCGCGGCAAAGGGAGCGCGGACGCGCAAAGCGCCGCGCCGGGCGCATGGGACGGCGGACGCTGGTCCTTGCCGCCGCGCTGGCGCTCGCGGCCTGCACGGCGATGGCGGCGGCAAGGCTGGGCTTCCTCGACTTTGCTCAGCACTACGACCCCAGGACGGGCGGCGACCTGACCGGCCTGGTCGTGGAGGGCACGCTCGCGAGCTGCGAGACGGACGGCGTGCGCTACGAGGTGCGCGCCGCGAGCTGCGACGGCAAGGAGCTTCAGCTCGTCGTGGCCGCGATGCCCAAGGACCCGGCGCGGGTGCTCGTCGAGCCGGACGCGGGCGACGTCGAGTATGCGGAGGCGGAAAAGCTCGCCCCCAACCTGCGGCACGCGGAGTTTCACCTGACGGATGCCGACGCGTCGCTCGACACCGGCGCCATGGGCTTCTGGGCCCAGCGCGAGGATCGCGGCCTCGTCTTCGGTGCCACGGTCGACGACCTGAACATCGAGCCCGGTAAGGAGCTCACGCTGACCCTCCTTTGCAGGGACTATGAGGCTGGGCTGACGGACTTGCAGGAGGCGAGGATGACGTTTACGTTCACGGCCGCCGTGCCGGAGACGACCGCCTACGACGTGGACGCGGACCTGGGCAGCGTGCGCGTGACGCGCGTGGAGGTTTCCCACACCGCGCTCGCGCTGCACGTGACCGTGACCTACGATCCCCTGACCGACCGCGAGCCGAACTTTCACTTCGTCTCGGCCGACGGCTCGACCCAATGGGGCATGTCCGGCGGCCGGGGGCAGGACGGCGTCTACCGCGCGCGCGGCGCGTTTGCCACCACGCAGGAGATGCCGAAGACCCTGCTGCTGTGGCCTTACAGCGAGAAGGACGACTGCGACCGCGCCCTTTTGATCGACACCGGAACCGGCGCGGCGCAGGCCGTGCCCGTGCTGCCTGCGCTGGACGCGGAGGGGGAAATCCGGGTGACGAGGGAAACCCCAAGCGAGGATGGAGGAACGAAGCGATGAAAAGAGTGATCGGGCTGCTGCTGTGCGCACTGCTGACGCTGTGCGCGGCGTTATCGGGCGCGGAGAACCTCACGGGCGAGGTGGTCATCGACGGCGTAACCTTTGCGCTCGACGCGAAGGTCATCAACCCCGATACGGAGATGACCGCGCGCTACAAGGCGACCGGGCGCAGGTGGGGCAGGGAGCCGAAGGACTTCTTCGACATCGGCGCTGTGATGCGGGAGCCGCAGGACGCGAAGCTGATCGACGCCGGGGGCGACGGCGGACGCATGTACATCGTGGGCGAGGCGTTCAACAGCCCATGGGGCGACGAGCACCTGCAGTTCGGCCCAGGCTTTGTGGATTACAGCACGCGCTTTGGCGGCGACGCCACCTGCGGGGAGCAAAGGTTTGGCTACGCCGACCTGCCGGATCGGGTCGCCAATCCGTATCGCAAGCAGCTCTTCGAGGGCGTGTACCGCGCGCGCAATCCCAAGCCGGAGGACGTGCCGGACCTTGAGGGCATCACCTACCGGCAGGCGCTGTCGATTCTCGAAAGCTACAAGGGACCCTTTGAGACGGGCATCCAGATCGGCGAGCCTTACTACGTGGAAGCGTGGGATCAGGAATGCCGCCTGGCGGAGGTCTACGACGCGGCCATGGGCGACACGCCGCTCAAGCGGGAGATAGACGCGGCGAAGGCCGAGCCGGACTACTACGTGATTTACCTGCGCACGTACCTGCAAAACAAGCCGGCGCTGGCGGGTTTTGCCGGTCTGACGAACGCGCGGTACAGCACGTTTGACGGCGGGGATGAGCCGGTAAACATCAGCAACGCGACAGCGATCGTAAGCGCGAACGGGCTGGAAAGGCTGACGGTCAACTCCTACCTGTCCGGCCTTGAACAAAAGGGCGAGCTCTCCCCCGTCCTGTCGGCGCAGCAGGCGTTCGAGCGCGTGCAGCAGGCGCGGAACTTCTTCACGCGCTCAGACAATTTTGCGCCCTCTACGACCTTTGGGGCGGTGCTCTCGCACAAGGCGACCATCACGGAGATCGCCCCCGAGTTCTGGGCGAAGATGAACACGCCCTACGACGGCACCTACACGCTGATTCCCGTGTGGGCGTTCCACGTACACATCGAAAGCGTGGAAGAACGCAAGGATAGCAGCTCCATCCACTGGAACGGTACGCGCACCTGCAACTACCGGGAAGACGAGGTTCAGACCTTCGCCATCGACGCCATCACGGGCGAGCGCGTGCTGTGAGGCGGTGCGCCGCCTGACGCAAAGGAAGGACGGAAAAGGAGAAAAGAGCGATGAAAAGAATGATCGGGCTGCTGCTGTGCGCGCTGCTGACGCTGTGCGCGGCGTTGTCGGGCGCGGAGAACCTCACGGGCGAGGTGGTCATCGACGGTATAACCTTTGCGCTCGACGCGAAGGTCATCAACCCCGAAACGGAAATGACCGCGCGCTACAAGGCGACCGGGCGCAGGTGGGGCAGGGAGCCGAAGGACTTCTTCGACATCGGCGCTGTGATGCGGGAGCCGCAGGACGCGATGAACGTAGACTGCGGCTTTGAAGGTGAACGCATGTACATCGTGGGCCAAACCTTTAACCACTACTGCGACGAGGCGTTGCGTTTTGACATCACAAGCGTGGAGTACCACACGCTCTTTGGCCTCAACCGGGAAAGCTATGAAACTTTCTCTTACACAAGTCAGGTCGATGACCATCTGAATCTCTATGACCAGAAGCTTTACGAGGGCGTGTACCGCGCGCGCAACCCCAAACCGGAGGACGTGCCGGACCTTGAGGGCATCACCTACGCGGATGCGCTCGCCGCAATCGAGGCGTTCAAGAAGCCGTTTGAAGCGGGCGTCCTGATCGGAGAACCCTACTACGTGGAGGCGTGGGATCAGGAAAGCCGCCTGGCGAACGCCCGCCACGCCGCCGGAGGGGATGAGCTATTGCCAAGCGAGGTGGATGCCGTAAAAGCCGAGCCGGATTATTACATCATCCGCCTGCGCACGACCATAGAGGATGAACCGGCGCTTGCCGGTTTCGGCGGACTTACAAACCGACGAGGCAATACGTTCGACGGCGAAGACGTCTACATCGACCGCAGCGACGCCTTAGCGGTCGTGAGCGCAAACGGCGTAGAACAGCTCAAAGTCTCCCCGTATTTGGAAGGATTTAAACAGCAGGGAGACCTCTCCTCCACGCTTACCGTACAGCAGGCGCTGGACACAGTGCAGCAGGCACAGGACTTCTTTACGGCAAGGGATGGTTTTTTGCCCACGGATACGACGACGGAGTATAGCGCGGAGATTGTGGAAATCGCGCCGGAGCTGTTTTTCAAAGAGAATCGTCCCTACGACGGCACCTACACCGTGATACCTGTCTGGGCCTTTCACGTGCATGTGCGAAGTACAGATTTAATCTCGGAAATGACGTCCGTTTCGCGGAAGGGAGCGCAGGAGGCTTACGACTGGAGAGATCATTACAGCATTTTCGCCGTCGACGCGGTAACCGGCGAGCGCGTGCTCTAAGGAGGCAGGCGCGGGACGGGAAACCCGTCCCCTACACGGGATCGAACCTGTTTCGGCGCGCGCATCCTTCGT
Source organism: Bacillota bacterium (assembly GCA_023402355.1). Taxonomy (GTDB): domain Bacteria; phylum Bacillota; class Clostridia; order Christensenellales; family Aristaeellaceae; genus Beduinella. The sequence continues at coordinate 10,362 of JAEXCG010000094.1, forward strand.
CCGCAAAACGAGCCCCCTTCGCGGCCAACGCGCGAAGGGGGCGTCTTGCCTTGCCGCGAAGCGAGAGTGGGTGCAGGGCTTTGCCCTGCTGCCGCGAAGCGAAGGTGGGTGCGGGGTGAAGCCCTGCTGTAGCGCAGAGAAGAGGGGCGCGGGACGGGAAACCCGTCCCCTACACAGGATCGAACCTGTTTCGGCGCGCACACCCTTTGCCCGCAAAACGAGCCCCCTTCGCGGCCAACGCGCGAAGGGGGCGTCTTGCCTCGCCGCGAAGCGAAGGTGGGTGCAGGGCAAAGCCCTGCCGCCGCGAAGCGAAGGTGGGTGCGGGGCAAAGTCCTGCCG
>JAEXCG010000099.1 GCA_023402355.1 Bacillota bacterium
GGTGGGGCGAGGGCGAGATCAAGTTCTACATCGACGCGGACCGGGAATACCCGACGATCTGCGGGACGGGGACGGAGGACTACTTCTGCGGCTCCTACGACTTCGAGGACCCGTTCACGCACGACAAGTACGTGCCGTTCACGACGCCGTACGCGGGGCTGCCGCAGGTGATCGTGCCGGACAAACTGTATAAGAGCCAGATGCGCTTTGGGATGTACCGCTGGCACCTGATGGACCCGATCCGCTTTGAAGAGGAGCTCAAGGTGACGATCCAGGCGCTGGGCTGGCGCAGCGGCGGGCGCTACCTGCCGCTGCAGGACGACATCGCGTCGGTGGCGTACTGGTACCAGACGCTGCCGACCGCGCCGTTCGCGCCGCTGCCGGACAGGGATTTCCTCGAAATTATATGATAAAAAGGGTCCGCATGGCGCGCGCAGCGCGCGGCGGACGCGCCCTGCCGGCCCTGGAAAGCCCCGGCAGGGCCTTTGGCGTCGGGGCAGGAAATCGCAAAGATTTGTCCAATACCATAGGACAGATGCACGCGGCGGGCGCGCCCCGGCGCGGCAGGCACGAAAGGGAGGTTTTTCTGATGATGCTGGACGGGTGCATTCATCCCCAAATCATGCAGGCGCTTTCGCTGTGCGGCCATGGGGACAAAATCCTCATCGCGGACGGCAACTATCCGCTGCAATCGCGCACCGGCGACGCCAAGAAGGTGTTTCTCGGCCTGACGGCGGGCGTGCCCACGGTCACCCAGGTGCTCGAGGCGCTGCAAAAGGAGATCGTCATCGAGGACGCGACGGTCATGCAGCCCACCGAGGGCGGCGAGCCGGAAATCTTTTCGGCGTTCACGCAGATGCTGGGCGGCGCGTCCCTGCGCAAGATGGAGCGCTACGCCTTTTACGAGCGCTGCTGCGAGCCGGACGTGCGCCTGGCGATCTCCACGGGCGAAAAGCGCACCTTCGCGAACATCCTGATCACGGTCGGGGTGGCGTAAAAACCGAACGCGCAGACGGCGCGGTCCGCAGGGGCCGCGCCGTTTTTGTTTTTGGCCGCGCGCACGGATGGATGCATGGATTTAAAGAAAAACTTAAAATAATTAAGATTTAAATTGAAAATATTGATTTTCATATTGACTTTTTTGATTAATTGTATTATATTGTTGTCAGCGAAGGGAGTGAGGGTGTGAAAAAGGTCATCAGCCGCTGCCCGGTGTGCCAGAGCGAGCTCACCGTGGCGAGGCTCAAATGCGAGGCCTGCGACACGGTCATCGAAAACACGTTCAGGCTCAGCAAGTTCGACTACCTGACGGACGAGGAACTGTACTTCACGGAGACCTTTCTGCGCTGCCGGGGAAACATCAAGGAGGTGGAGCGCGCGCTCGGCATCTCCTACCCGACGGTTCGCGCCAGGCTGGACGCGGTCGTCAAAAAGCTCGGCTACGAAACCGGCGCGGACGAACAGACGGCGAAGCGGGAGGAAATCCTGCGGGCGCTGGAAAACGGCGAGATCACGGCGGAACAGGCGATCGCCCAACTGAAATAAGACGACGGGAGGAAACGCGCGATGGATGAAAAGCTGCGGATTTTGAAGATGGTGGAAGAGGGAACGATCACCGCGGAGCAGGCGGCCGAGCTGATGGCCGCCCTGAACGCGGAGCCGGGGCCGCTCGCGGCGGGCGCGGCGGACGGGTACGACAGGAAGCTGCTTCGCGTGCTCGTGGAGAGCGCGGAGGGCGACAACGTGAAAATTCAGTTCCCGGTGGGCGCGATCAAGAAGATCGTGAAGGCGACCGGCAAGCTGCCCATCTCGGAGGCGCACCTGCAGGGTGTCGATTTGACCGGCGTGATGGAGGCCGTGACCGAGTGCCTGGACGCGCAGGTCGAGGGCGACTTCGTAAACGTGGAGTCCGCGGACGGCACTACGGTGCGCATCTTCGTGGACTGACGGGGCGAAAGGACATGCGCATACGGATCAAATCGCCGGACTGCCGCCTCTTTTTGCCCATCCCGGAGGCGCTGGTGGGCTTTACGCTCAGGGTGCTGCCGGAAAGCGCTTTTTCGGACCTGCAAAGGAGCGTGCCGGAGGGCCTCCGGCCGCTCGTAAGCCGGAAGAACGCCCGCGCGCTCTGGGGCGAATGCCGGGAGGTCCTGCGCGAGTACAAGGGGCTGGAGGTCGTGCACGTCGAGGCCGGGGACGGCACCTACATTTCGATCAGGCTGTGAGCCGTCGGGGCCGCGCGGGGGAGAACCCTCCGCGCGGCCCCGCTTTTGGCAGACGAAAAGGAAAGAGAAAGGGGCTGCCGGGCGTTAGCTTGACAGCCCTATGCTTCCAAGGTGAAGAAGTGTCCTGCGCGTCACGGGTCAAGTGAAATAGTTTATGTCGGGATGCCTCTTGCGAAAAGCGGATGGCGTACAACCGGCAATGCGTTTGAAGGCCTTATTAAAGTTTGCGGTATTCTCGAACCCACTTTTCAAGGCAATGTTTAAGATGCTTTCGTCCTCTTCGTCAAGCAGCAAGTGCATTGCATGTTTTATACGCTTAATGATGATGTATTCCCACGGAGAGACCCCGTTGCATTCACGAAATACGGCTGAAAAGTGTGAGGTGGACATGTTCGCTTGCCTTGCGATTTCCTCTATGTTGAGCGTATTAAGATAATTTTTGTTCATATAATCGTAGGCGTTTTGAATCCTTTTGAGATAATGACCATCCTTTTTCCCGGAGACAATGTCCACTGTCGGGCAAGTCAAGCGGGACAGCAAAATCAGCAATCTCTGCACACATGCCAATAGCATCGTTAAATAGTTCGATTTTTGTTCCTGCAACTCCGTCTTGATTTCATAAACAGCGTTACATATCTTATTCAGCTTGTCCTCCGGATAATCCAGGCGGTTTGTACCGTCATACGATCTGTCAAAGAATACCTTGAGCTGTTTGGAATCGTACATTGTGTTGTTGGGATTCCAAATAAAATATGGCTCAATGTGCAGAACAATCCATTTCACGGGCTGAACGACCCGGGTTATGAGATGTGCCTCATAGCTTCCAAACAGAAACACTGTACCCGACTCAAACGGATAGTGGAATATTTTGTTTGACTGTCGAACGGTATATTCCCCAATTCCCTCGGTTATTATTGCGATTTCGCAAGCGGAATGCCTGTGAAGAGAAAATTCCACACTTCCCATTTGGGCTAACATTGTAAAGCACCGTATGGGTGTCTTCCCTTCCATTTCCGGCGCCTTGTATTCACTGGTAATAACAGGCATTTTCGCCCCGCCCTCCTCATGCGTGATGGAACCGTTTACTTGTTGTCAGCATAGCACATAAGCCGATAGTTTGCAAATTGGATAGAATAACATATGACATTTTTAATCAATTAAGTTATAGTAAACATAAAGCATCAGGAGTAGCGCGCTAAAGTTGATGAAATTGTGTTTGGAGGTTTTGAATGATGAAGCGGTCTCGAATTCTGGTTTCCTTGGTACTGTGTTTCTCACTCTGTATCTCCGCCGTTGCGAGTGCCTTTGCCGATGGCAAGCCGCACGAGGAATGGACGGGCACCTTGCGTTTGCTCGGCCCTGGCATTTTTTCAGCTGTAGGCTATGATGGCGTTGTCGACCCCGTCACGGGCATTCAAAAGCCCGGCTGGAGCGTCGTTGAAGCGCGCCTGCAGGAAGAATTTCCGAATGTAAAGTTTGAGATTGAGCCCATTCCGTGGGATTCCTATCAGGCAAAAATCCAAACGGCCGTCGCAGGTGAAATGGTGGACGTCATCATTCATGGTGCAGCCGTTCTGGATGTCGTGACCGATCTGACCCCGTATCTTGAAAAGGATGCATGGCTTAAAGATGAGCTGTTCATCGGCGCGGCCCTTCGTCACCAGAAGGAAGATAACTTCGACGCGCTGACCCCGACCGGCATTCCCATGACCATCTCCCCCGCCATGATGATCTTGGACAAGCAGTTGTTTGAGGATTTTGGCGTCGAGCTGCCCGATCCCTCGACCCTCACTTGGCGCGGTCTGGCCGATCTTGCCGCCAAGCTCACCGGCATCAACCCCAGAACCGGCAAGCAGTGCTATGGGGTTTACCCCTTCACTGTCAGTGACGGCGACATCTTCAAGGCCTACATGGATGCAAGCTGGGGCGTTGGCGCGGTGAATATCGACTACGCGGCGCAAAAGTATGAAACGCAGTTCAATTTCACCGGTGAAAAATCCATCGAAGCGCTGACGATCCTGCGCGACCTGTTCCAGTCTGCGCCCCGCGCGTTCCTGGAAGGCCTCGGTACAGAAAATGTGGCTACCGAAGATAACGACATCGCCATCTATATGAACGAAGGCAACAACGAAATTACGCTGTACAACATGATGGAAGTGCGAGGCATCGAGGATCGTTTCGTTTTCTGTCCGCTGCCGATCGCTGACAACGGTGCATCCTACACTTCTCATTCCGGCGACAACAACATCGCCATCGCCAAGAACAGTCCGAACAAGGATCTGGGCTGGGAGGTCATCAAATTCATCGTAACGGACGATGCGATTCAGCAGTGGTTCGTTGACACATTGAGCATTCCGAATAACAAAGCCGGCTTCGAAAAAATGCTTGCCACCAATAAAGGCTATGTTAAGCCCATTCAGGAAATCTATCGCATCTATCCGCAGAATTTTGAAGCGTTCTCCAGCGAATTCTGGAACAACGGTTTCGGCCCCGCAAACAGCGTTGGCTCTATGAATCTGTCGGAAATGTATGCCGGGAACATTACGCCGGAGCAGTGTGCCGAGAACCTCCAGGCTGCCCTTGAGGAATACAACATGCTGAATCGGTAACAGCCATTCATTTTGTAACGAAGGGGCTGCCTTCGGGTGGCTCCTTTGTTATATGATCGAGGAGGTTGGTTCATCCTTATGAAGCGTTTACGCAAGAACCTGACTTGGTACTCGTTTTTGCTGCCAAGTTTAATCGCCTTTTTTCTGCTCTCCTACCTTCCCAGTTTCAAGAGCCTTTACTATAGCTTCTTCAAAGTCCCTGTTGTGGGCTTTGGCGAAACGTTTGTCGGTCTTAAAAATTACCAGACGTTGCTGAAAAGCCGCGGATTTATCAATACGGTATCCAATACTTTTATACTCGCCGGGCTGGATATGTTCACCATTGTCATTGGCTTCATGCTTGCCTGCCTGCTAAATCAGCTCGGCCGTGGGAAGCTTCAAGGCTTTTTCCGTGTGAGTTTCTATATTCCGAATGTCATGACCGGTATCAGCGTCATTCTCCTGTTTCAAATGGTTCTCAAACAGGAGGGGGGATTACTCAACAGCTTTCTATCCCATTTTACAACTCAACCCGTTCAAATCGGCTGGCTGACAGACTCACACTGGTCACGACTGGGCGTTTCCATCATGTCATGGTGGAAGGGCGCAGGCTATGCCATGCTCATCTCGCTGGCCGGTCTTCAGTCCATTTCCAGTGAGATTTATGAGGCATCTGAGGTAGACGGCTGTAATTCGTTTCAGCAACTGTGGTATATCACCCTTCCCCAAATGGTAAGTACCTTCGCCTTTCTGATATTCACAAACCTTATCGCCAGTTTTTCGCGTTTTACAGATTTGTACGTATTGGGCATGAATAGTGCCTCCGGTCGTCCCGGCGGTTCTTTGCAGACAATCATGATGTACATCTATCAATACAGCTTTGAAACACCAAATTACGGGCTTTCCTCTGCGGGTGCTGTGATATTGTTCATAATCACCTTCATGGTCACAATGCTCAGTCAAAAGTTGACTGGATCCTTGCAAAAGGAGGGGTGAGAAGTACATATGAAATACGCAAAAAGAAGGAAATTCCTTATCACCATAATTCTCGGTCTTTTGCTGCTGTTTATCGTGGTCCCGATCTACTTTGCCTTTGTAATCGCTTTCGACAGGTTTTCGCTGGACCGTCTGCCTTTTCCGATTACGTTTTGGCCGCGTGAATTCTCCACATACAACTTCGAGTGGGCGTTTGACATGATGCCTGTTTGGCGTTACTTTGGGAACACGATATTTGTTACCTTTGTAAACACGGCTATCTCTGTTGCTGTGTCGCTCATGTGCGGTTACGCCTTCTCAAAGGGAAAATTTCCTTTTAAAAAGGGACTATTCCAGCTTGTTCTCATCGTGATGATGTTGCCGTTCGAATCGCGCATGATACCGCTCTTCCTGCAATATCGCTCTTGGAATATGCTGAACACCTATTGGCCCTTGGTTTTGGGCGGCTTTGCCTACGCTTATGGCATCTTCTTCGCACGACAGAATATTGATGCGAACATACCTGATGCGCTTCGCGAAAGCGCCTATCTGGACGGGGCGGGTGAATGGCGCATCTTTCTGACCATCGTGGTTCCCCTTTCGGGGCCGTTAATCGCAACGCTTTGTATTTTACAGGTTCTTGCCAACTGGAATTCGTATCTGTGGCCCTTAGTCGTTATCAGTGATGCCAATAAGCAGGTGATTTCTGTCGGCGTATCACTGTTCAACACATCCATCACCACCACTTACTACGGACCTCGCATGGCGGTCGCACTGATAAGCGCGTTACCCCTGGTTATCCTGTTTTTGTTCTTTCAAAAGTACATTGTCGCCAGTATTTCCATTTCGGGTATTAAACAATAACTACATCGGAGGCTTATTATGAAGGTTGTTCGGGCTGAAATTCTACTTGCAAAACAGGCATTTGAACTGCCGTCGGATTATTTGGTCGCTTGGTATTCAGCGGAGAAAATCCCTGCCAGAACGTATAATTTTCCCATCCTGCGGCTCACAACAGATGAGGGAATCGTTGGCTACGGGCCCGGAAATGCACCGCTGGATGCCTATGCGCTCCATAAACTGATCGGTCTGGATCCCTTCCATACGGCGGAATTTTGGGCGGGACTGATGAGCGGTAAGGACTGCGTGCGTTCTTCATATGGCGGAATGGATATCGCGCTTTGGGACATCGTGGGCAAGACAACGGGGCGTTCCATCGGCCAACTGCTGGGCACCTGTTCCGAGCGTATGATGGCGTATGCCGCTACCTCCAGACTGCTAAGCGTTGAGGAGCACGTAAAGCAGTGTCAGGAGCTTATGCGCATGGGCTTTCGCGCCATCAAGCTGCGGTTGCACCGCAGCGATTACCGCGAGGATATTGCGGTGGTCGAGGCTGTACGCGAGGCTTGCGGCAAGGAGCTGCTGCTACTGGTCGATGCAAACCAAAACAACCGCTCCTACGCCTATCCCTTTTGGTCGTACGAAACAGCCTGTAAGGTCATGGATGCTATGGAAAGGCTGGATGTGCTGTGCGTAGAAGAACCCCTGGACAGGCGCAACTACGACGGTTTGGCGCGGCTTTCCAAGGAGTTCCGAACGCTCATCGCAGGCGGTGAGCACAGCAGTTGCTTGGATGAATTCCGTATTCACATTGATCAGGATACCTATGATGTTTTTCAACCGGATGTGGTCCTGGGCGATTTCGGCATCACAGGCATACATAAACTCGGGACAATTACGGAATATTACAAAAAAAAGCTCATGCCGCATGTTTGTTCGCTGGACTATATGCCGCTCAGCCTGGCGGCCGTTATGCAGGTTTGTTCTGCCCACACCAACGTTCCGCTGATCGAATATCCCTTTGATCCTCCCTTCTTGACGGTCGATACGCAGCAGTGCATTTTCAACAACCCGATTGTTATTGATTCGGAAGGCTACTTGCCGGTTCCGCATGAACCCGGCTTGGGCGTGACCCTAAATGAGGAAGTGCTCAAAGGCTTTACCGCCATTCAATGCGCACAGTAAGGGCTCTGCAGCTAGACCTCAGCACCCCAACACAGACTTGAGCGCTCTTTGAACGGGCGGCGCTACCTCTTACACAGGCAAGTCGCTTGTGACGGTTGGCGGATGTATTTCGAACAACAGAACAGGCCGCATTGCTCACTGGGCTGCACGAAAAAGGACAGAGAAATAAGCACCCTCCGGTTGTAGAATTGAGGAGATCAAACTACGACAGGAGGGCTGTTTTTTGGCGAGGAAATACACGGCTGTACAGGGATTGTTACCTGGCGTAATGGCAATGAAGGGAGTGGGTTACGCCTGCCGGCAAATCACAGGACAGATGGGACTTGAGCAAAAGCAATTTGAGGAATAATGCAGCCTAAGGGACCTCCACGGAAAAATCAGTAAACAGAAAAAATCGGCAATAACAATTTGGCTGTCCTTTTTCTCGGCGGTCTAAAGATCATTATGGGACCTGCTCAACGAGAGGCCAGGATTTCTCCGCGCATTTTTCGCCGGGCGCTTGACAAAGCGTTCGGAAAGCGCTATAGTAATACTGTAACGAATAAAAATACAGATAGGCGGGGGAGTCACATGACGAGTGAATTTGCGGTGGCGGTGCACGCGCTTGTCTACCTGAACCATAAGCGGCAGACGCTTTCCAGCGAGGTGCTGGCGGGCAACGTCTGCACGAACCCGGCGCGCATTCGCAAGGTGATGGCGCAGCTCAAGCGCGCGGGCCTGGTGGAGACGAAGGAAGGGCTGGACGGCGGGTATCTCTTCACCCAAAACGCGGACGAGGTGAGCCTCTGCCGCGTGGCGAAGGCGCTGAACGCGCGGTTCGTGTGCGCGTCCTGGCACAGCGGCGACAAGGACATGGCCTGCCTGGTGGCGTCGGGCATGGCGGACATTCTGGACGAGGTGTACGACGACTTGGACGGGCTTTGCATGGAGCGGCTCAGCCGCATCACGATCGGGTCGATCGACAGGAAGATCTTCGGCGCAAGGCAGCCGGTATAAACCCCGGCGCGGATTGTCGAAAAAGCCATCGAAGACAGAGAAACCAAAAGCCGTCTGCAAGACTTCAATCGTATCGCCCGGCTTTGCCGGGCGGGCGGGGCTTTTTCCGTAGCAAAACGCAGTTTTGCGGAGCGAAAAAATCACCCGTAACCTCGAGAAAGTGGCGTACGCCACTTTCTCGACACGCTGAGCCGGTATAAACCCCGGCGGGGCCGGAGAAGATGTACAAAAGGAGGCGCGGCATATGGCGATGACGAAACTGACGAAGGAAAATTTTGAGGCCGAGGTGCTCACGGCGCAGGAGACGGTGATGGTGGAGTTCAGCGCGCCCTGGTGCGGCTACTGCCGCCGGATCGCCCCGGCGATAGAGGCGCTGGCCCAAAGCCTGGACGGCAGGGTGAAGGTGGGCACGATCGACATCGACGAGCAGCCGGAGCTGACCGAGCGCTACGAGGTGGAGACGATTCCCTCGCTGATCGTGTTCCGGGGCGGCAAGGCCGTGGGCGAGGCGCTGGTGGCGCCGCAGTCGCGCGGGCGCATCGAGGAGTGGCTGCGGGAAAACGGCGCGCTTTGAGAAAGCCCCGGCGCACACGGGAGAAAGGATACGGCGATGGAAGAGAAGATTTACGACATGCTGGTGGTCGGCGGCGGGCCCGCGGGCTACACGGCGGCGCTGTACGGCGCGCGGGCGGGGCTTTCGGTTCGAGTGATCGAGACGCTGTCGCCCGGAGGGCAGATGGCGACCACCGAGCAGATCGACAACTATCCGGGCTTTGAGGACGGCATCGACGGCCAGCAGCTCGCCGAGCGCATGCAGCGCGGGGCGGAGCGCTTCGGCGCGGAATCGGTCTTCGGGCAGGCGCTTTCGGCAGACCTGTCGCAGAGCCCCAAGCGCATTGAGACGGAAAGCGGCACGTTCCTGGGCCACACGGTGGTGCTCGCGATGGGCGCCGCGCCGCGCGAATTGGGGCTGGCGGACGAGCGCGCGCTGCGGGGCAAGGGCGTGGCCTACTGCGCGACCTGCGACGGCATGTTCTACCGCGGCAAGACGGTCGCGGTCGTGGGCGGGGGCAACAGCGCCGCGGCGGACGCGCTGTTCCTCTCCAAGCTCTGCAAGAAGGTCTACCTCGTCCACCGGCGGGACGAGCTGCGCGCCTCGCGGCGGGAGCGCGCGCTGCTCGAGGAGAGCGGCGTGGAGTTTCTGCTGAGCCGAAGGCCCGTCGCCATCCTGCACGAAAAGCGCGTGACGGGCCTGCGGCTGGAGGACGTGAAGACCGGCGAGGTGAGCGACCTTGCGGTGGACGGCGTCTTCGTGGCGATCGGCCGCGTGCCGTCCACGGAGCTCGTGCGCGGCCAGGTGGAATTGGACGAGGCGGGCTACGTGCTCGCGGACGAGTCCACGCGCACGAACCTGCCGGGCGTCTACGCCGCGGGCGACCTGCGGCAAAAGCCGCTGCGCCAGATCGTGACCGCCGCGGCGGACGGCGCGACCGCCGCGCACTTCGCGGAGGAGTACGTGTACAGGCTCTGAGCGTTGACCCGGCCCGTGTTTTCCTTGACAGGAGGCGGCGCGGGATTTACAATGCAGACAGAAAGGGGGCGCTGGACGATGGCGCTGTATGACGAACTGAGAAAGGTGCTGATGGCCGGCGTGGGCGCGGTGGCGGTCACAGCGGAAAAGGCAAAGGAGATCGCGGACGGCCTGATCGAAAAGGGCGAGCTCACGGTCGAGCAGGGCAGGTTCGTGAGCGACGCGTTCTGCAAGAACGTGTCCGAAAAGGTGGACCGCGCCGCGAAGAAGGTGGATATGTCCGCCAAGATGATGGCGCTCTCCCCCGAGGAGCTGGAGCAGGTCAAGGAGATCATCGCCCGCATACAGCGGGAAAAGGCGCAGGCGGCGGGCGATTCGCCGGACGCCGGGGACGGCGCGCAGGCGGACGAGAGCGCGGACGAGAGCGGAGACGAGGTTTCTGCGGACGAGGCGGACGAGCCTGACAGCGGCGTCGATGTGAAAGAAGCGGACGTGCATGAAGCGACCCGTGATACGGATGAATCGAACGGCTAAACATACAAAAACGCGGAGCATCCCTGAAAAGGGGCTCCGCGTTTTTGTGCTTAGAAATCAAGGTATTCAATGCGCGCAAAGCGCGATCCAAACGTGCCTGTAGAGCAACCTTCTCTTTTTGACATTGCTCTAACTCCTCTAATTTGGCTTGATATTGTACATTCAAAATGGCGTATGATTCTGCGCTTATTGGATCTGCTGCTTGTTCATCCTTTGTAGCTTTCCTCCAACCGCTAATTGACTGTGAGGAAATGTGTAGTTCTTGGGCTGCTTGGGTTATCCCAACCTCTTTTGCCCGTTTCAGCGCATCTGACTTTACTTTGCGGAATATCTTGGCATGTCGTCACCTCATGGATTTAGATGAAGACCTGACATCATACACCCAGTGCTGCATGATAAATAATATAATAGGTGCATCGCAGACTGAAAATGCGATGCGCTTTTTAATGGTAGGAGCACCAACTTTATTATCTTTTTTGCCCGCAATTTTTCAGTTCAAGTCGAACCAGTGCTTTTTTGGGCGCATATTGTATCGTGTTGGTTGCTCTAAATGAGCTCTTAGAGTAATACAGTGCTTCACTGTAGGCCAACGGCGGATAGCGCTATCCAAGCTTATTCTTTATGGAGGACGCTTGGAAATGAAAAAGGGCAATATTTTTTGTATCTTGGTATTGATGCTTCTATCGCTCTTAGTAACGGCAGTGCCTGCCATGGCAGAGACGGGTATCCCCGCTGGTGCGAAAGCGGTAACGATAAAGACCCAAGTAAACGTCCGCGATAAACCCAGCACTTCAGGCAAATCCCTTGGCAGACTGAACAAAGGGACTTCAGTGAAGATTCTAAAGACAACGAACGCCACGAATGGCTGGTACAATGTCTATGTGTCCGGTGTAACCAGCAGCGGCTATATCCGCGAAGACTGCCTCGGTAGTTCTGGCGGAAGTTCCGGCGGTGGTGACAGCGGCGGTGGCTCGACGAACCTTCCGGAGAAAGTCGGGTCGAAACAGACGGGATATGTAGCTATTTCGAATGGATATCTCAAGGTTCGGGACGCGCCGGTAAGCGGCAAAGAAGTATGTAGGGCAGAAAAGGATCATACGATCTATTATTATACGACAACGAAATCCGGCTGGTATTATGTAGAGTATCCGGACAACGGCGTAATCTATAAGGGATACGCTTCGTCAGATTATATTAAGCCGGGCAGCGGGTCTAGTGATAAAAGGTTCAAATGCCCCCAATGTGGAGCGACGCCAGAAATCACGTACTCCAGCGAAATCTTTCCGAAACAGATAGAGTATAATCACGAGTATTCTGGCAGGCCTGATATGGGGGTGCACACTTGTGACTCGGTAAAAACCGTCACGACTCGCTGTTATAAGTGTCCCAATTTTGATTCTGGGTCGCATCATACCCTTGAATGGGAGACTTCACAGGTAAAGAAAGTGTTTTTCTGTGGCGCAGTTGAGATAAAGGATAACTAATTGTGCACTGATGAAATAGAAACAATAAGAAGATCAGGGGCTTAATTGCAATAAAAAAGAGCAACTGGAACACACAAAACCAGTTCTGGTTGCTCTCTACATAAAACATTCGGTCATTAATCGTATTTGTTTACTAGTTCGTATACGGATAAGCATCTCTTTCGCCGTAAGATGTATCGACGTATTTGGCGCAATATTCAAGGGTCATTGTATATACTGTCTGATTCGGTTCTCCTTTGAACATATTTAGTGCAACATTATTAAAGTTGATTGTCAGTCCCAGGTTTTCGTCGGAAGATGACATCCAGGAAAACGCCTGCTCAATATTAAATTCTCCATTTTGCTCTGGAAATAAGTAATGCGTAATATTGGGTACCTCACCGAAATGTACTAAAGACGCATCCGTAGGATCTCCATAATGATTGACGAGATTGGTATAGAGTGAACGATAACCGGCTTCCTCTTGATCCAGTGGTATCGAATCAAAATCTACTAGGACGTGATAAAGCAGGGAATCGCGAAAGGCAAAGTCCACAGAGGTTGGATCATAACCAATATTGAGAGCATGCATATTGAAACTAATTGCGCTGAAGGAGCCACTACCATCGTCCTCGCTTCTTAGATCAAAGCCGGTTCCGTTACGCTCAAATAGGAGCGCTTCACATTCGTCCATTGATATGCCAAAGGGAATATCAAGAAAGAGATGAACGGTTTCTGCTTGCCTTGTTGTCGTGTCTACTTCGCTGACTTGCGTTATGCTGAGGTCGCCTGCTTGGACAAAAATTGAGCAAGTCAAAAGGAAAGAAAGAAAAAGGCAACATACGAGGAGATGGCGGTCCACACTGGAAAAGCGCTGTCTCCGCGCCGTGCAATTGCAATCCATAGAATCCCCTCACTCACTTTAGGCCCGGTCAGGCGTTTTCCTTATTTTATCGGATTACTGGGGTAAAAGCAAGCCGTAACATATAGCTACATGTGGAATAGATATAAAAACCGGGCTGAATCCGACGGAAAGCAGGAGTCAGCCCGGCTCATTATGGGTGTGAACGCCAAGTGCGTCTGTCTGTTGGTTTACTTACAATACGGTTTTAATCGGCGCCATAGCCATTGCTCCACTCTTCATCATGCGCGAAGCCGATGTTTTCGGGAATAACCCTTTCTGGGGGCGTCTATGCTGCGTGCTTGTGCTCAATCGAAAAAAGAAGAGATACAGGGATTAAGCCAAACCGGCCTGCGCAGTGTGAATACTGCACAGGCCGGTTTGGGGGGCTTTACAGATACCCGTGCTCCACCTGAATGACCGCGAAGTAGTGCTCGCCCAGCATGCGGATGCCCTCGTGCACGGAGTGCGAGACCTGCGCGTCGGTCATGCGGAAGCGGTGCGGCACGCACACGTCGAAGATGAGGTTCGTGTGCGTGGGGCTGACGACCATGCGGAAGTCGTGGATGGAGAGCGCCGGGTCGATGGCCCGGACGACCTCGCGCACGCGCTCGCGCATGGCGTTGGTGGCCGCGTCGTCCACCTCGATGGGGTCCATGTGGATGGTCGCCTCGCAGTGGAACTTGCCCCGCAGCTCCATTTCGATCCGGTCGATCGCGTCGTGGATGACGAGGATGTCCTCGTCCGAGCGCACCTCCGCGTGCAGGGAAACCATGCGCTGGCCGGGGCCGTAGTCGTGCACGATCAGGTCGTGGATGCCCACCACCTCCTCGTGGGCGAGCACCGTCTGCTGAATTTGCGTGACGAAGTCCGGGTCGGGCGACTGCCCCAGCAGGGGCGAAAGGCTGTCGCGCGCGGTGGAGTAGCCGGTGTAGAGGATGAAGGCGGCGACCAGCAGGCCGACGTACCCGTCGATGTGCAGGCCCAGCAGCGAGGAGGCGCCCACGCCCAGCAGCACGGCGGAGGTGGCCACGGCGTCCGTCAGGCTGTCCTTGGCCGTGGCGGCCATGGCGGTGGAGCCGATGCGCCGCGAGAGGCTGCGGTTGAAGAAGCACATCCACAGCTTGACCGCGATGGCGCACACGAGGATGGCGAGCGAGAGCGCGTCCATGGTGGTCGCGGCGGGGTGCAGCACCTTTTCAAACGAGCTCTTGAGCAGCTCCAGCCCGACGACGAAGATCGCCGCGGAGACGATCAGGCCGCAGAGGTACTCGATGCGCCCGTGGCCGAAGGGGTGCTCGTCGTCCGCCGGGCGCTCGGCCATGCGAAAGCCCACCAGCGTCACCACGGAGCTGGCCGCGTCGGAGAGGTTGTTGAACGCGTCCGCCGTGATGGCGATGGACGCGGTGATGACGCCCGCGAGGAACTTGAACGCGAACAGGCACAGGTTGAGGCAGATGCCCACGAGGCCCGAGAGCGTGCCGTAGCGCGCGCGCACCTTCGGGTCCTGGACAGCGCCGCAGTCGGGCACGAAGCGGCGCACGAGGAAATCGACGATCATGGTTTCAACCCCATTTTTGCGCGGCGGCGCCGCGGTTGTTTCAGGTAAGCGTACCATACGAGGCCGGGCAAGTCAACGCAAAAGCGCCAAAAAGCCGCGCGCTCATTCGTACTTTATGCGCCCGCCGGGAAAGCTGCCTCCCTCGCGGCGGAGCCTGCCGGGCGGGGGGAAGCCCGCCGCGCGCAGCGCGTCCGACAGGTGCACGGCGCTGGAAAAACCGGAGGCCTCCGCCACCTCCGCGATGGAGAGGGACGTCTCCCCCAGCAGGCGGCGCGCCTGCGAGAGCCGCTTTTCGAGCAGCACCTGCTGGGGCGAGCGGCCGCAGACCTGCTTGAACACGCGAAAGAGCTGCGAGCGGCTCAGGCCCATGGCCTGGGCGATCTCCTGCACGCGCAAAGGCTGGCCCATGCCCGACTCCATCATCCACACGGCCTTGCGGTAGTATTGCTCGCACAGGGAGCCGCTGGGCAGCGCGGCCTGCGCCCCCTGGCCCAGCAGCGCGAGCAGCCGGTACAGCCCGCCCACCGCCGCAAGCTCGCCCATGCGCAGGCCGACCGCATCCTCGTAGAGCGCGTAGAGGATGGAGAGCGCCGCCGGCAGCCGCTCGTCCAGGCGCAGCACGGGATGGGCGCGCGAGAGCCCCAGCGACTCGAGCAGCGCGTCCGCGCCCTCACCCGAAAAGCCCACCCAGGCGTAGCGCCAGGGGTCGTCCGCGTCCGCGGCGTAGACCGTGACCTCGCCGGGGAAGATCAGGAAGCCCTCGCCGGGGCCGAGCGTGAAGCGGCCCGCGCCGCTCATAAACTCGCCGCGCCCGCCGGAGACGACGTGCAGCAGGAAGTATTCGCGTACCGCCGGGCCGAAGCGGTGGCCGGGGGCGCAGTCCTCGCGGCCGCAGGCGCGCACCTTGAGCCGCAGGGCGGGCGGGCCGCCGGGCGTGTCGTAAAACATGAATTCCCCTTCTTTCGAGGATGCAACATTTCATGAATAATGTACAACCAATCCGCCTTGAAATCAAGCCTTTGTTTTTCTATAATGCAGGTAACGACAAGGCTTTGAGGAGGAATCGTCAAATGGTCAAAATTGCGTTTATGGGCGCGGGCTCCACGGTGTTCGCCAAGAACGTGCTGGGCGACTGCATGCTGACCCCCGCGCTTGCGGACAGCGAGATCGCGCTCTACGACATCGACGGCAAGCGGCTGGAGGAATCGGCGCTGATGCTATCCGCGATCAACAACAACGTGGGCAACAAGGCGACGGTCAAGACCTATCTGGGCGTGGAAAACCGCAAGGAAGCGCTGCGCGGCGCGGACTTCGTGGTCAACGCCATTCAGGTGGGCCTCTACGAGCCGTGCACGGTCACGGACTTCGAGGTGCCCAAGAAGTACGGCCTGCGCCAGACGATCGCGGACACGCTGGGCATCGGCGGCATCTTCCGCGCGCTGCGCACGATTCCCGTGATGCTCGACTTCGCCCGCGACATGGAAGAGGTCTGCCCGGACGCCTGGCTGCTCAACTACACCAACCCCATGGCCATGCTGACCGGCGCGATGCTGCGCATGACGCCGATTAAGACCGTGGGATTGTGCCACAGCGTGCAGTCCTGCGCGAAGAACCTGCTGGAGGGGCTGGGTATGCCCTACGACGAGCAGGTGCAGTGGAAGATCGCGGGCATCAACCACCAGGCCTGGCTGCTGGAGCTCACGAAGGACGGCAAGGACCTCTACCCCGAGGTCAAGCGCCGCGCCGGCGAGCGCACCGAGAAGCATGGCGACATGGTGCGCTACGAGATCATGAAGCGCTTCGGCTACTACGTGACCGAGTCCTCCGAGCACAACGCGGAGTACATGCCCTTCTTCATCAAGGACAAGTACCCGGAGCTGATCGAGCGCTTCAACATTCCGCTGGACGAGTACCCCCGCCGCTGCGTGAAGCAGATCGCCGACTGGGAGAAGCGCCGCGTGGAGCTGACGCAGGACCCGCACCTGTCGCACGAGCGCACGAAGGAATACGCCAGCTACATCATGGAGGCCATGGTGACGAACAGGCCCTACAAGATCGGCGGCAACGTGCTCAACACCGGGCTCATCACCAACCTGCCGCAAAGCGCGGTGGTCGAGGTGCCCTGCATGGTGGACGCCACCGGCATCGCGCCCACGGTCATCGGCGACCTGCCCGAGCAGTGCGCGGCCATGAACCGCACCAACATCAACGTGCAGCTTCTCACCATCGAGGCGGCGCGCACGCTCAAGAAGGAGTACATCTATCAGGCGGCGATGATGGACCCGCACTGCCAGAGCGAGCTTTCCATCGACGACATCGTCTCTTTGTGCGACGACCTGATCGCCGCGCACGAGGGCTGGCTGCCGGCGTACCACTGATTTCACTGAGCAGAATATTCGGACAGGGCCCGTGCGGATCGCCGCGCGGGCCTTGCCTCGATTTCGGACGCATGGGGCGAAAGCCAACCCGCCCGGCTTGCGGGAACGCATCAAAGCCCTTCGGCGCGGCCCTGCGGAACGCGCCGCGCCCCTCGCGCGCAGTACGCGAGCAGCAGGCACAGGGAGAGCGCCTGCACCGCCAGGCACAGCAGCACCATGCAGCGGACGCCCAGGCGCTCCACGACGACCCCGGAGAGCGCGGTGGAGCACATGCCCGCGAGGCTTTGATAGGTGGCGTCGCCCAGGCCCTGCGCGGTGGCCTGCAGGTTCGAAGGGGCCAGCTCCAGCATCATCTGGCGCATGGCGGGCAGGTACAGGGCGCTGCCCAGGCCGTTGAGCAGGTAGCAGCAGGTGAGCTGCGCGGGCGTCCGGGCGGCGGCGATGCACAAAAGCGTCAGCACGAAGAGGGCGCTCGCGGCGCACAGGCGGCGCGGCGCGCTGACGCGAAAGAGGCGGCGGCTGAGCATCAGCACCGGCGACTGGGCGATGGAGTTGGCGAACATCACGTAGCTCTGGTGGACGACCGTGCCCCCGACGCCCGCGACCAGCAGGGCCGTGAGCTGAATCTGCGGGGCGTTGGCCACGCC
>JAEXCG010000102.1 GCA_023402355.1 Bacillota bacterium
GCACGGCCTGCACGAGGTTGACATCTGGCTGGGGGATGTCATCAAAGCCTGCGAGGACGTCGGAATTTACGACGATACCGACTTCTTCCTCGTCAGCGACCACGGCCAGCTCGAAATCAGGCGCAGCGTAGCCCTGAACGCGGTGCTGCGTGAGCGCGGTTTGATCGATACGGACGCGAGCGGGAACGTCTTGGATTATGTCGCCTTTTCCAAATCATGTTCGCTGTCCGCACAAGTTTACCTGAAGGATCCGGGCGATACGCAGGCATATGCCCGCACGTTCAAAGTGCTGCATGAGCTCTGCGAAGAGGGCGTCTATGGCATTACGCGCGTGTATACCGCAGAGGAAGCGGCAGAGGAGGAGCATGTGGCCGGTGGGTTTTCCTTCATGCTCGAGGGCGACGGCTTTACGGCTTTCAACAACGATTGGCGCGGGCCGTTCGTCCGCCTGGCGGAATACGCGGATTACCGTATTCACCGCGCGACACACGGCCATCATCCCGATAAGGGACCACAGCCTACCCTCATGGCGTTCGGTCCGCACATTCAGGCGGGCGTGATCCTGCCTCAAGGACGGCTGGTCGACGAAGCGCCGACATTTGCCCATGCCCTGCAGCTCAAGCTGGACGATTGCGACGGCGTCTGTGTGAAAGCGCTTTTCAACGCTCCCGCTGATCCTTCCGGGTTTTAGACTTAAATCATCCTGCGCAAGAGGATCCCGCCTCCGCGCGTCGAATCCCTCCTATTAAGAAAGATGGAGGCCCTGCCTCCTTTACGAAGGAGGAAAAATCGTGATTGCCGACACCATGGAGCGCCTTGGCCTGTACGAAGGACTTTTGCCGCAGGCGGCGCTTCTTCAGCGTCTGTGGCGGGACGACGCCTGGGATGAAGAGACGGATTTTGAGATTCGCCGCAAGCGCTACGAGACGAAGCCGGACGCTGCGCGCAAATTCGAGGTGCACGCGCACACGATCGATCTGATGATCGGGCGAGCGGGTCAGGAAATCATCCACCTCTGCCCCGCCGCGGAGCTCGAACCGGGCGAGCCGCTTCCGGGCGGCGCGGACGGCATGAAGCTGCGCGGCGGCCCGCGCGGCAGCGCCCTGCTGCTGCGGCCCGGGCGCTTTATCGCGATCTACCCCGGGGAAGCGCACATGGTCGGCGGCATACCGGCGGGAGGCGTCGGGGCGCAGATCGAGAAGCTGGTCGTCAAGCTGCCCTGCCGGGATGCCTGCCCCTGCCAAAGCGAATGCGCCCGTCACGGCGTCTGCGCGGCGTGCGTCGCGTGGCACCGCAATCCCTCCAACAGTTTACCGTCCTGCCTGCGCGAGAAGGGAAAGCTGCTGGTCGAGCGCGCGCTAAGGGCGCGGGAGCAGGGGGAATAGCGGCTTCGGATGGAAAAACATCGCTGAAACGCAAAAGACCGGAAGGCGCGAGGGCTCCGATGGAGCGCTTCGTTCCTTCCGGTCTTTGGTAATGCGTCTTACATCAGCGAGGTGATGATCTCCGTCCAGATGCGGTCGTAGGTCTTGGTCGCGTCGCCCAGGTACTCGAAGATTTCGCACTTGTCGAGCAGCTCCTGCGGCGGGTTGGAGACGGGCGAGTTCAGGTAGTCGTCGCCCAGCAGGTCGATCGCCCCCTGGTTGGGAATCGCGTAGCCGACGTATTCAAAGTTCTGCACCGCGATGTCCGGGCGGCAGAGGAAGTCGATGAACTTTTCCGCGCCCTCCGGGTTCTTCGCGGTCGCCGGAATGCACATGGCGTCGAAGAAGATGTTGGAACCCTCCTCCGGGATCACGTAGGCCAGGTCCTCGTTTTCGCTCATGCAGTAGGTCGCGTCGCCCGCCCAGACGAGCGCCAGCGCCGCCTCGCCCGCGATCATCTTGTCCTTCACCTCGTCCACTACGTAGGCGAGCACCAGAGGGCTCTGCTCGATGAGGCGCTGCTTGGCGGCCTCCAGCGCCTCGTCGTCCGCAGCGTTGAGCGGGTAGCCCAGCGCCTTGAGCGTGATCGCCAGCGTGTCGCGCGAGGAATTGAGCATGAGGATGCTGCCCGCGTACTGCTCGTCCCACAGGGCGCTCCAGGAGGTCGGGGCCTCGTCCACCATCGTCTTGTTGTACAGGATGCCCATGGTGCCCCAGGTGTAGGGCACGGAATACCGGTCCTCCGGGTCGTAGGAGAGGCCGCGGAAGCGCTCCTGAATCTGGGCCGCGTTGGGGATGTTGTTCCAGTCGATCTCGCGCAGCATCTTTTCCTTGGCCATGCGCTCGACCATGTAGTCCGAGGGGAAGATCACGTCGTAGCCCGCCTTGCTCTTCTTGAGCTTGGTGTACATGTCCTCGTTCGTCTCAAAGGTTTCGTACACGACGCGGATGCCCGTCTCGTCCTCGAACTGATAGAGCACGTCCTCGTCGATGTAATCGCCCCAGTTGTAGACCGTGATCGTCTCCTGCGCGGCCCGCGCCGCGAAGGGCAGGGCGAGCGCCAGCGCCAGCAGCAGGCAAAGAAGGATGTGCGTGCGTTTCATGGTGTAACCTCCGTTTCGTCGTCAGGCCGTGCGCGCGCCGCGCCGCTTTTTGTCCCGCTTCTCCCGGTCGATGAAGTCCGGCAGGTTGACGATGACGAGCAGCAGCAGCACCGTCACGAAGATGAGGGTGGAGAGCGCGTTGATCTTGGGCGATATGCCCCGCTTGGCCATCGTGTAGATGGTGATGGAAAGGTTCTGCACGCCCATGCCGGTCGTGAAGAAGGAGATCACGAAGTCGTCGATGGACATCGTCAGCGCCATCAGGAAGCCGCTGAACACGCCGGGCATGATGTCCGGCAATATGACCTTGCAGAACGCCTGCAGCGGCGTCGCGCCCAGGTCCTGCGCCGCCTCCGCCAGGTGCGGGTCGAGCTGGCGCAGCTTGGGCAGCACCGAGAGGATGACGTAGGGAATGCAGAACGCCACGTGCGAGAGCAGCAGCGTGAGATACCCCAGCTCCAGGTTCATCGCGGTGTAGAGCAGCATCAGCGAAACGCCGGTGACGATTTCGGAGTTGAGCATCGGCAGGTTGCAAAGCGCCATCAGCGCGGCGCGCGGCCCGCGCCGAAGCTGGTAGAGCCCGATGGCCGCCAGGGTGCCGATCAGCGTGGACACCGCCGCGGCGACGATCCCGATGGAAAGCGTGGTCCGGAGGGCCGCCATGATCTTGCGGTCCTGAAACAGCTCGCGGTACCAGTCCAGCGTGAAGCCCTCCCACACGGCGCGGGACTTGCTCGCGTTAAAGGAATAGACGATCAGAAGCACGATGGGCGTATAGAGAAACAGCAGAATGAGCGCCACGTAAAAGCGCTTTGCAAAGGCCTTCACAGGATGCGCACCCCCCGCTTCTCTTCTTCCTCGTCCTTGTCCGCGCGGCCCAGCGCGTACATGAAAGCCAGCACGACCACCATGACGAGCAGGGACAGCGTGGAGCCGAAGTGCCAGTCGTTGGCCTTGCCGAACTGCTGCTGGATGATGTCGCCGATGAGCGGCACCTTGCCGCCGCCCATGAGCTGGGAGATGACGAAGGTGGTCACCGCGGGCACGAAAACCATGGTGACGCCCTCCAGAATGCCCGGCAGGGAGAAGGGCAGCGTGATGCGCAGGAAGGACTTGAGCGGGTTCGCGCCCAGGTCAGCCGCGGCCTCCAGCAGGCTGTGGTCGATCTTTTCCATCACCGTGTACAGCGGCAGCACCATGAAGGGCAGGAAGTTGTAGACCATGCCCAGCACGACCGCGCCCTCGGTGTAGAGGAACTGCACGCGCGCAAAGCCCAGCGCCTCCAGCAGGCTGTTGACGAGGCCGGAGTTTTCCAGCAGCGACATCCACGAATACGTGCGCAGCAGGAAGTTCATCCACATGGGCAGAATGATGAGCATCAAAAAGAGGTTCCGCCGCTTAAAGCCCCGCCCGGTCAGGATCAGGGCCAGCGGATAGCTGAGCAGCAGGCAGATGAGCGTCGTGTAAAGCGCCACGCGCACAGAGCGCACGAGCAGCTTGAGGTACATCGGCTCCACGACGCGCGAAAAGTTTTGCAGGGAGAAGACCTTGACCGTCTCCCACGGCTCCTCCTCCTGCAGCGTGCCGTCCGGTAGCCGGTACAGCACGGAGCCGTCCGGCTGCTCGACCTCCTCGTAGGGGATAGGCTCCTCCACGGTCACGCCGTAGTAGACGATCAGCCCCAGCGGCACGAGGATGAAGATCAGCAGCCACACGAGAAAGGGAACCAGCAGCGCGTTTTTGCGCAAAGCCCTCACCCCCTCACAGCGCCGCCTCTTTGCGGGCGCGTTCGTCTTTGAGCACGTCCGGCGAGCGGTCGGACTTGTGCATGACCTGAATGTCCGCGGGCGCGACGGTGACGCGCACGCGCGTGCCTGGCTCCCGCGCGTGCGTGGAGTGCACGAGCAGCTCCTCCTCGCCCACCCGGACGCGCATCTCGTAGTGCACGCCCTTGAACAGCGTGGAGAGCACCTCGCCCTGCGGCGCGGGGCCGTCGAGCGGCGCATCCAGCGAGCGCAGCTTCACGTCCTCCGGGCGCAGCACCACGTCCACGGGCGCGTTTTGCCCAAATCCCCGGTCCACGCAGGGGAACTCCAGCCCCAGGAACGTGACGCGCAGGTCGTCCACCATCGTCGCGCACAGGATGTTGCTCTCCCCGATGAAGTCCGCGACAAACGCGTTTTTCGGCTCGTTGTAGATGTCCTCGGGCGTTCCGATCTGCTGAATTTCACCCCCGCGCATCACGACCACGGTGTCGGACATGGTGAGCGCTTCCTCCTGATCGTGCGTGACGAAGACGAAGGTGATGCCGCTCTCCTGCTGGATGCGCTTGAGCTCGCCCTGCATCTCCTTGCGCAGCTTGAGATCGAGCGCGCCGAGCGGCTCATCGAGCAGCAGCACGTCCGGCTTGTTGATGAGCGCGCGGGCGATGGCCACGCGCTGCTGCTGCCCGCCGGAGAGGCTCTGCACCTTGCGGCGCTCAAAGCCCTCGAGGCCCACCAGCTCCAGCATCTCCCCGACGCGCGCGGCGGTCTTTCGCCTGTCCTCGCGCCGAAGATCCGGCCCGAAGGCCACGTTCTGCGCCACGTTCATATGCGGAAAGAGGGCGTAGCGCTGAAAGACGGTGTTGATGCTGCGCTTGTAGGGCGGCAGATCGACGATGTTTTGCCCCTTAAAGAAGATTTCGCCGGAGGTCGGGCGCTCAAAGCCGCCGATGCAGCGCAGCGTGGTCGTCTTGCCGCAGCCCGAGGGACCCAGCAGCGTCAGGAACTCGTTCTTGTTGATGTACAGGTTGATGTGCCGCAGCGCCTCGTAATGGTCGTCGAAGACCATGTGCAGATCCCGCAGTTCGATGATGTGCTCCCCCATGGCCGCGCCCTCCTCGGAATCGAAATAAAATGAAGGATCAGAAGTTCGGCGGCGTGCAGACCCACAGCACCGTCGCGTCCGTCTTGCCCGTGTTTACCAGGTTGTGCGGGCCGTCGGGCTTGAAGGAAAAGCTGTCGCCCTTGCGCACCTTGTACGAGCGCTCGCCCAGGTTGAGCTGCACGCTGCCCGCGAGCACATAGCCGAATTCCTCGCCGATGTGCGGCAGGTCCAGCTCGCTGTGGCCGCCGGGAGAAAGCGTCATCAGGATGGGTTCGATGTCCTTCTTCTGCGCGTTGGGAATCAGCCAGTGGATGACGACCCCCAGGTCGGGCGCTTCCTTGATGAAGACGTCCTCCTTGCGGTAGACGGGCTTCTCCGCCGCCTCGCTCGCGAAGAACTCGCGAAAGCTCGAACCCAGCGTCACGAGGATGTCCTCGAGCGTGGAGAGGGAGGGCGAGGTCTGGTTGCTTTCGAGCTGAGAGATGAAGCCCTTGGAAAGCTCGCAGCGGTCGGCCAGCTCCTTCTGGGTCAGGTTGTTGCGCAGCCTGAGGCTCTTAATTTTATCCCCGATGTTTATTTCCACAAAACCATCCCTTTCGGTTTGCTGTGACCAATCCCTGCGATTATCGCAGCGAAACCCATTAAATCATAAATGCGCGCGCTTGTCAAGTGCATTTTTTGTTTTTTATGCTGCATTCAATTCTCCCGGAATCCGTTGATCCCGCAACGCTTTTCGGCAGCGAGTTGCCCAAAGCTTCTAAACCTCAAATCAAGGACCATCGATCTTTCCGCCCGCGAGCCATCCTGCCGAAAAATCGCAATTTGTGCGTTCCGTCCTTTGTCGGGTCCTTTTACGCAAAAGCGGCGCATCTCTCCGATGCGCCGCCGGGCGGTGAGTCCGCATGCTTTACGCGGGGCCTGTTCCATTCCCTCGCGAAGGAGCGGCGCGCCGCTCCTTCGCGCCTGTCCTCTTCAATCCTTTGAGACCGACTCGCCCACGCGGTATCCGGTCTTCTCGATGGCTCCGCGGATGCGCTCGGGCGGGATTTCCCGCTTCATGTGGACGCTGACGCTTCCGCCCTTCCAGTCCGCCTGCGCATAGACGCCCTCCAGCGCATTCAGTCCGTTTTCGACCCGGCGCGCGCAGTTGCCGCAGGTCATGCCCTTTACGCGCAGGGTCTGATGATAAGGATAATGGCGAATATCGGTGTCCGCGGCCTCCTTCTTCTGCACGTCCGCCCCGCAGCAGCCGCTTTTAATCTTTCGCAGGTAGCTCTTGACCGCTAAAAGTCCGATGACCGCCAGGACGATCAGGATGAGCGCCGTCGCCGTGTTCATGGTTCCTCCCCCCTTCCTTTCCGCTTGATTCCCGGCAGGCGTCCGGGCGCCTGGGCTTTCGGAGAAAAGGCCGCGCGGACGTACGCCGCGCAGCCCTTCCCTCATTCGTTTGCGGCCGTGTCCCCGAGCACGCGGCCGCCCATGCGTTCAATGCTTTCCTGCGACCATTCGCATACGCAGGTGATCGCATCCCGCTTCGCGCAGGGGGCGCTGACGCCCAGCTCCCGCGTCAGATATTCTCGGCAGAGCGTGTATTGCAGGTGAAGCGCGCTGGCCTGGCGCGCGCCCTCCGCCGAAAGGCGGATGCCACCATAGCGCTGCTTTTCGATGAGGCCCTTTTGGAGCAGCAGCTTCATCTGCTTTGCCACGCTGGCGCGCGAGATGTCGAGAAAGCCCGCTACGTCAACGGAGCGCACCTCGGAACCGTCCTCGCAGAGCTGATATACCGCCAGAAGATACCGCATTTCCGCCTGTGCCATCCGGCCACCCCTTTACCTGTCCGCGTGGGGGCATCCGCAGGCGCAGGAACCGCAGCTTCCGCCGCAGCCGCCCGCGGACTTCTTCCTGTGCACGTGGCGCGCGGCAAGCGCCGCCGCGACGATTAGGGTCAAAAGGACGACAATCGTTCCTATACTCATGGCAATCTCCTTTTACAGTGGATCGTTTGGCGGCCGCGGGGCCGCGCACGGGCCTCAGGCCCGCACGCTCGACGCGCCCGCGCGCTGAAGCTTCTTTTCCGAGGAGGGACGCAGCACCAGGTAGCACAGCCCCGCCAGGACGACCAGCGCCGCCGCCGTCCAAACGGTGAACCCGCCGCCGGTGAAGAGAAGGCCGAGCTGGTAGACGATCAGCGACACCGCGTAGGCGAGGCCCGTCTGATAACCGATCGCAAACCAGGTCCAGCCCGCGTTGTTGAACTCACGCCGCATGGCGCCGATCGCCGCGAAGCACGGCGCGCACAGAAGGTTGAAGACCAGGAAACTGTAGGCGCTGAGCAGCGTGAAGTGCGAGGCGATCGCGCCAAGCTGCCCGAACGCGCCCGCGTCCACCAGCTCCAGCGCGTCGCCCGCGACGGCGTACAGCGTGCCGAACACGCCGACGACCTCCTCCTTCGCGACCAGGCCCAGCACCGTGGCCACGGACGACTGCCAGGTGCCGAAGCCCAGCGGCGCGAACAGCGGGGCGATGAACCCGCCGATGACCGCCAGCAGGCTCGCGTCCATGTCCTCCACCATGCCGAAGCCATCCTCCGTAAAGCCGAGGTTCGAGGTGAACCAGACCAGGATGCTCGCCAGGAAGATGATCGTGCCGGCCTTCTTGATGAAGGACCAGCCGCGCTCCCACATGCTGCGCAGCACGCCGGAGGCTGTCGGCATGTGATAGGCGGGCAGCTCCATCACGAAGGGAGCGGGTTCGCCCGCAAAGCGCCGGGTCTTCTTGAGCAGGATGCCGGAGAGGATGATCGCCGCCACGCCGATGAAGTAGGCGCTGGGCGCCACCCACCAGGCGCCGCCGAACACCGCGCCCGCGATGAGCGCCACGATCGGCATCTTCGCGCCGCAGGGGATGAACGTCGTGGTCATGATGGTCATCTTGCGGTCGCGGTCCTGCTCGATGGTGCGCGAGGCCATGATGCCCGGCACGCCGCAGCCGGAGCCGATCAGCATCGGGATGAAGGACTTGCCCGACAGGCCGAAGCGGCGGAAGATGCGGTCCATGATGAAGGCGATGCGCGCCATGTAGCCGCAGTCCTCCAGGAACGCCAGCATCAGGAACAGGATGAGCATCTGCGGCACGAAGCCGAGCACCGCGCCGACGCCGCCGATGATGCCGTCCAGGATCAGGCTCTTGAGCCAGTCCGCGCAGCCGATGGCGTCAAGCCCGCGCTCCGCCAAGACCGGGACGCCCGTGATCCACACGCCGTACCCCGCCGGGTCGGGCTCCTCGGCCGCGTGCGCCGCCGCAAATTCGGGCGCGCCCACGTCGAGCGTCTGCGTGACGTTGCCGTCCTCGTCTTCGAGGGAAAGCGCCGCGGTCACGTTCGCCGCCTGCGCGGCGGCCGCGAACTCGCCGACGGCCGCCTCGTCCGGCTCCTCCGCCTCGAGCGCGGCCTGCACCGCGCTTACGTCCACGCCCGCCGCCTCCGCCGCCGCGATGTAAGCCTCCACCTTTTCGCTTTCGATCTCGTAATCGCCCGCGGCTTCCTCATACGCGGCGGAACCGATGCCCAGCAGGTGCCAGCCGTCCCCAAAGACGCCGTCGTTCGCCCAGTCGGTCAGGATGCCGCCCAGGCTCGAAACCGCGATGTAGTAGACCAGCGTCATGACGGCCGCGAAGATCGGCAGCGCCGCCCAGCGGTTGGTGACCACGCGGTCGATCTTGTCGCTCACGCTCGCGCCGCTACGGTGCCTGCGCACCGCGCTCGCAATGACGCCCTTGATGGATTCGTAGCGCTCGCCGGTGATGATCGCCTCGCTGTCGTCGTCCAGCTCCGCCTCACAGGCGGCTATGATTTTTTCCAGGCGCGCCTTGACGTCCGCGCTCGCGCGGACGCGCTCCAGGATCTTTTCGTCCCGCTCAAAGAGCTTGACCGCGTAGAACCTGCGCTGTGCCTCCGGCGTCGCGTCCCTTATGAGCGCCTCGATCTGGCCGAGCGCGCTCTCCACGCGCGGCGCAAACCTGCTATGGATACTCGCGGGCTTTCCGGACGCGGCCAGCGATGTGACCTTGTCCATCGCCTCCCGTAGGCCCTGTCCCTTGAGGGCCGAAATCTCGACCACCGGGCAGCCCAGCCTGCCGCAGAGCGTGGAGACGTCGATCTTGTCTCCCGACTTTTTGACCACGTCCATCATGTTGAGGGCGACGACCACCGGCAGCCCCAGTTCCAGCAGCTGCGTGGTCAGGTAGAGGTTGCGCTCGATGTTCGTCGCGTCCACGAGGTTGAGGATCGCGTCCGGCCGCTCGTTGATCAGGTAATTGCGCGCCACGACCTCCTCCAGCGTATAGGGCGACAGCGAGTAAATGCCCGGCAGGTCCTGGATGACGATCTCCTTGTTCTCCTTATAACGGCCTTCCTTCTTCTCCACCGTGACGCCCGGCCAGTTGCCGACGTATTGATTGGACCCCGTCAGGGCGTTGAACAGCGTGGTCTTGCCGCAGTTCGGGTTGCCCGCCAGCGCAATCTTCAGCTCCATGGGAACATCTCCTCCATATTATCCAAGGTTAACTTCGGGTCGTAAAAGAACGCGGGGTCATTCCACGAGAATGCTCTGCGCGTCCGCCTTACGAATGGACAGCTCGTATCCGCGCACCGTGAGCTCTATGGGGTCCCCCAGCGGAGCCACCTTGCGGACGAATACCTGCGTCCCTTTGGTCAGTCCCATGTCCATGATCCGGCGGCGTACCGCGCCCTCGCCGTCGATTTTCCGCACCGTCACGGTCGCGCCGCAGGCGGTCTCTTCAAGCGTTTGCATCTTCCTCTTCCTCCCCTCAAACCATGATACGCTGCGCGAGCTGCTTTGAAAGCGCCACGCGCGTATCCTTGACGCCGATGATGACGTTTCCGGAAATCTCCGACACCACCGTCACCGTTTCCCCGGCGACGAACCCCAGGTTGCCCAGGAACTTCTGCGTTTCGTCCTTCCCCGTGATCTTGCGAATGCACATCTGCTGTCCGGGCTTCGCCAATGTAAGCGGCATGACGCTTCCTCCTCTTTGTTATCCATGGTTAACATTTGAGTCAAGCATATGGGTTAGCCTTTCCTAACCCGTGCATAAGTTTACCAGTTCCAAGTCCGTGCGTCAAGGGGGAACGCGTAAAAAAGCGTTTTTAACCTTGACAATTTTTTGCCGGTTAGCTTATGCTATATCAGACAAAACCGGAAGGAAGGCGTCTTTCTTGAAACTGTACGAATCCGCCGAAAACTACCTGGAAACCATCCTCATGCTCGAAAAAAAGCAGGGAGCCGTCCGCTCCATCGACATCGCAGGCGCGCTGAACTTTTCAAAGCCCAGCGTCAGCCGCGCGGTGAACCTCTTAAAGGACGACGCCTACATCCTGGTGGACCGTCAGGGCTACATCACGCTCACGGAAAAGGGCCTCGCCGTGGCCGAGCGCATCTACGAGCGCCATCTGCTGCTCACCCGCTATTTCGTCGCCCTGGGCGTGGACGAGGAGACGGCGCAGCGGGATGCCTGCCGCGTGGAGCACGACCTGTCCGACGTCACGTTTCAAAAAATCCGCGAGCACGTAGAGCGGGCGCTGCCGGACCCCGACCGACCCGCCCTGTGAGGAAGAAACGCCCAAGGGAAGCCGTCCCTCGGGCAAAGAGGATGGAGCCTCGCCGTCTTACGCCTGGCGCGCAAAGCGCGCGCCAAAATCCTCGCACAAGCGTAGCGCCGCGTCGTCCGGCGCCTCGTTCACGATGAGCCCCTCCTCAAAGAGGCCCGCGCCCGCGGCGAGCACGCGCTCCTGCCAGGCGCGCATCCACTCGCCGTCGCCCCAGCCATAGGAGCCGAACAGCGCCACGGGCTTGCCCGACAGTTTCCCTTCCAGCGCGGTGAAGAACGGCTCGAACGCGTCCTCCTCCAGCACCTCCGCGCCCATGGCCGGGCAGCCCAGCATCAGGCCGTCAAAGCCCGCGGCCTCCTCCGGGTTGATCTCCTCCACAGAGGAAAGCGCCGCGATTTCCCCCGCGCCCTTGGCGATCGCATTCGCCATGCCCTGGGTGTTGCCCGTTCCGCTCCAGTAAATTACGCCGATCTTGTCCATTCTTTTCGCTCCCTTTCTTGTAGGCCCTTCTGCTTCGCGCCGGCGCGGACGATCTCCTCGACCGCCATGCCGCGCTCGATGCAGGCAAGAAACGCCCGCCTGCACGATTCAAACCGGGCAAACGCCTCGCGCGCGCCCTCCACGTCGCCGTATACCTTCCAGCAGCCACACAGCTTGCAGTTCGCGCCCCGGTTTTCGATGAAGCCGCGAACGTCCTCCGGCGGATAGCCGAGGAACAGCCCGATTTCGTGCGGGAAATCCTCCTGCCGAAGGCGTTCGCGCAGCCGTGCGATCACGTCTCCCCGCGCGTAGCCGAGGGACCGGAGGATGCGCCGGGCCATCGGGCGGCGCAGGTCCGCACGCAGCAGCGCCGGACGGTACACGTACAGGAGCACGGCCCCATCCCGCCGGTGCAGCGTCTCTATGCGGACGCCCAGCGGCAAGAGCTCGCGCCGCAGCTGCAAAAACGCCCCGTGCAGGCAGGCGAAGCATTCCGCGCGCAGGCAGATCAGGTTGCCCGTCTTCTGCCCCAGCAGCGCGGGGGCGCAGTGAGAGCCCATCAGCTCTTTCAGCGAGGCGGTCGTGTTCTCGTTAGTTATCACTCGCTAACTCCATTTCGCCAGGAAAGACTCGCTTCCCGCGTGTGATGTAACAGCGCGCGCTCCAGCGCGGACGCGCTGGCCTTGGGCAGCTTGACGAGCTTGAGCCCGCGGCGCCTAGCCTCGCGCGCCGCATTTTGCGCCATGGTGTGCGAGACGGTATCCATGCACAGAAAGATCAGGTCCGCGTTGCCCAGCCTGTGCGCGATGTCGCCCGTCTTGAGGGCGAAAACCTTGGCCTCGCAGGCGTACTTCCTACAGACGTCCATGTACCGCCGCTGCATGCATTCGTTTCCGCCGATGATGACTGCGCTCATAATACCTCCTTTTCATCTGCAGTTAGCATCAACTAACATGCTTGTGCAAAATTTGATTAGCATTTGCTAACCGCAGCTTGATTATAGCAGAAACGTCCGCCGCGGTCAAGCGGCGGACGATACTTTTATCCCCACAAATCGCATCCGCATTCCGTCAGCAGCCGCTGCACGGCGGCGGGGTCCACCTGCGCTATGTCAACACCCGCGTCCAGCGACGCCTTTGCCGTCATCGCCGCCGCCTGCCCCACGGCCATGGCGATGCACATCACGCGGTACGAGGCGTGCGCGCGGTGCGTTCCGCTGATGCTGCGCCCGCACAGCACGAGGTGGCCTACGCCCAGCGGCTGCAGGCAGCGCAGGGGGATGTCGTAGTCCTGCGCCTGATAGGGGATTCCCTCCCGCTCCGCCTGTCCGCCGCCCGTCGGGTTGTGGATGTCGATCGGGAAGTTCGCCCGGTGTACGACGACGTCCGGGAAGCGGCTGCCCGCGAGCACGTCCCGCGCCTCCAGCACGTAGCGGCCCTTTATCCTGCGGCTTTCGCGCACGCCCAGGGTCGAGGCGGAGACGCGGGTGCGCGCCTGTTCAAAGCCCGGCACGTGGGCGCGCAGGAAGGCGTTCACCTGCTCGATCTGCTCCCGCAGCGCGCCTTCCGCGCGCGTCAGGTCGCCGTTTTCGAGCGTACGCACGCCGCCGAGCTGCGTCGCGTTGACGAGATACTCCCCGCGCCTTCGGCACGGGTACAGCCGCACGATCGTCACGTGCGGCGGCAATTCGCCGTTTCCAGCCGCCCGCGCGCACAAAGAGAGATAGCTTTCTCCCCCCGGCAGCAGGGTGTCGTCCTCCTCGTGGCGGCAGGCGAGCGTGCAGGCGGGGTCCACCCCCTCGATGTGGTACATCAGGCTCACCGGCTGCACCAGGCCGTCCTCCTCCCGCCCGATCATGACCTCGCCCCCGGCGCGCGCCGCGACGTAGCCGTCGCCCGTGGCGTCGATGACGCGCCGTGCGCGGACCGCAGCGGGCCCTTCCTGCGTGAGGGCGATCACGCCCTCGACCGAGCCCTCCCGGCAGATCGCGTCTACGATGGGCGTCTGCAGGTAAAGCCTGACGCCCGCCGCCGTCACCAGATGCAGCAGCCTCTCCTTTGCCGCTTCCGGGTCCACCGCCGTTCCGCTGTCGGGCGCTTCCAGCAGGCGCATGACCTCCTGCCAGATGCCGCCCGGCGTGGCGCTGCCCATCAGCGTCGTCACGTTGGCCATCGTCAGGCAACCGCCCACCGAGCCGTAGCGCTCCAGCAGCACGGTATCGAGTCCCTGGCGCGCGGTGCTGACCGCCGCGGCGATGCCCGACGGCCCCGCGCCGCACACGAGCACGTCGCAGCGCGTCAGCTCCGGAATTTCTACGTCGTAATGCATGGCTCGATTCCTCCCCGTATCCAAAGCGGGCGCGGCGTGTCCGCGCCGCGCCCCTCGTCTTATTCGGCCTTGCTTTCGGCATACCAGGCGTCGACCGCGTCGATCATCTCCTGGCCGCCGTCCTTTTTCCACTGGCTGAGGAAGCCGTCGTAATTGTCGAGGCTCTCCACACCGACGACCGCCTTGATTTCGTAGTCGTCCAGCGCCTTCTTGAGCGCCTGCTGATACTTGGCGACCGGGTCGAGCGTGGGCATCTTCGCCGTGGGATCGATGGCCGCGTAACGGTCGTACTCCGCGTTGATCGCGTCGAACGCCTTGCCCAGCTCCGCGTTGCGGCGGGTGCGCGCCAGCCACATGTCCGCGTACTTCACCTCGTCGATGCCGTTGAGATACCACCACGCGTTGTTGCGCAGCTCTGAAAAGATCGGCATGATCGGCTCGTAGTGGTTGCCGTCCGTCACCGTGAACGTTTCGCCCTCCGTGCCCAGGGTGATGTAGACGAACGTCTCCGGGTCGAGCTTCGCGTTCATGAACTTCACCGCGTCCAGCGGGTGCTCCGCGGACTTGGGGATCGCCGTCACCTTGTTCAGGTAGCGGTTGGCGCGAATCTTCGCCTCGCCGTTTTTATCCTTCAGGGGCAGCACGTAGGTCACCTTCGCCTCGGGCACGTTGGCGTACAGCGCCGGCACCTGAATGGACGCGTCATTCCAGTTGGACGGGATGGAGAATACCTTTCCCGAGGCAAACTTCTCGTTCATGTTGACGCTCTTGTTGATCGCCAGGTCCGGATCGATCAGTCCTTCCTCGTACAGCCCGCGCATGAAGGACAGGTATTCCCGGTACTCCGGCAGGTCCACGCGGTTCACGAGCTTTCCGTCCCGCTCATTCCAGTTGAAGTAGAAGCCGAAGCCCGAGATCAGCGTCTCACTGTAGACGTTCGTGTGCGCCGAATAGGGGATCATGTCCGGCTTCTTCTCCTTGACCGCGCGCAGCACGTCGCGGAATTCCTCCGGGGTCGTGGGCAGGGCGAGCCCCAACTCGTCGAGCACGTCCTGGCGCATGAGGATCGTGTTCTCGATGTTCGGCCGCTCGTTCATCATCGGGATGCCGTAGGTCTTCCCCTCGAAGCGGCCCAGCTCCCAGGTTTCCTCGCCGATAGAGGCGAGCAGGTTCGCGCCGTCCGTGGCGAGCATGTCGTCCAGAGGGAGCAGCGCGTTCTGCTTGGCGAGCATGCGGAACATGTCCGGCGAGATCATCAGGATGTCGTAAGGCGTTCCGGAGGCGATCTCCATGTTCAGCTTCTGCTCCGGGTTGTCCTGGGGCAGCATCGCGTATTCGCACCTGTAGCCCGTGCGCTCCTCGATCGCCGCCTGCGTCGGGTCGTCGTTGGGGTCCATGTTCGCCACGAACCCGCCCAGTACCTTGAGCACCGGCTTGTCCTCCGCCAGCGCCGCTTCCGCGCAAGCCAGCGTCAAGAACAGCGAAAGCGCGAGCGCCAGGGCCGTGATCCTCTGTTTCCTCATTGTGTCATCCCTCCTGCGATTTTTTATTTTCATTCAGGCGCTACCCTCAGCCCTTGACAGAGCCGATCGTCAGTCCATGAACGAAATACTTTTGGGCGAACGGGTAGAGCAGCACGATGGGCAGCGTGCCCAGCACGATGGACGCGGCCTGAACGCCGCCCGAGGAGATGCTCATCGCCGCCTCCGGGTCCATCTCCGAGGTGTTGGCCGCCGCGCCGATCATCTCGTACAGGTAGAGCTGAAGCGGTTTGACGTCCTGCTTGTTCACGAAGAGCATCGCATGGTAAAACCCGTTCCAGTAATTGACCGCGTAAAAGAGCGCGATGGTCGCCAGCGACGGCAGCGAGAGCGGCAGCACGATGCAAAGCAGGATGCGCATCTGCCCGGCGCCGTCGATCTTGGCCGACTCCTCGATCGCCGCGGGAATCCCCTCGAAGAACGTCTTCATGACGAAGAGGTTGAACTGCGTCACCAGAAAGGGAAGGATCATCGCCCAAAGCGTGTTGAGCAGGTGAAGCGACTGCATCAGGATGTAGATCGGGATGGTCCCGCCGTAGAACAGCATGCTGAAGACGTACAGCAGCAGGATCAGCCGCCGCCCCCGGAAGTCCGGCTTGGAGAGCGGATAGGCGGCCAGCACGGTCACGGCCATCGAGGCGAGGGTGCCCAGCACGGTGATGAATACGCTGTTGCGAAACGCCTGCCAGAACACGCCGTTGCGCACGACGTAGCCGTACACGTCCAGCTGAAAGCCGACCGGCCAGAAGCCCACCTTCCCCGCCACGACCGCGAAGTTTCCGGAAAAGGACTTGGCGATCAGGTGCAGGTAGGGCAGCAGGCAGACGAGCGCGACGGCGAGAAAGAAGAGGCCGTTGACCGCCTGAAAGATGTGGCGCCCGCCCCGGCGCCGCGGCGCGTTGACCTTGAGCATCACCACAGACTCCTTTCAAAGAACCGGCGGCTGACCGCGTTGGCCGCGACGACCAGCGCAAAGCCGACGACCGACTCGAACATGCCCATCGCCGTGCCGGTGGAAAAGTCCATCTGGCCCAAGCCGATGCGGTAAACGTAGGTCTGGATGATGTCCGCCACGCTGTAGACGGCGGGGTTGTACATGACCAGGATCTGCTCGTAGCCCGCAGACAGGATGTTGCCCACGCGGAGCAGCAGCATCATCGCCACCACCGGCACGAGCCCGGGCCAGGTGACGTGGCGCATCCGCTGCCAGCGGTTTGCGCCGTCCATGACCGCCGCCTCGTAGAGCGCGGGGTCGATGGAGGTCAGCGCCGCGAGGTAGACGATGGTGCCCCAGCCCGTCTCCTTCCACCCCTCGGTGGCCACGAGCACGGAGCGGAAGACGTGCGGATCGCTGAAGAACAGGATGGGCGAGAGCCCCAGTGCCCTCAGCGCCTGATTCACCATGCCGTCCGAGGCCAGCAGCGTAAAGAAGATGCCGTAGATGATGATCCACGAGAGAAAGTGCGGCAGGTAGATGATCGTCTGCACCGTCCGCTTGTACAGGCTCCCGCGCATCTCGTTCATCAGGACGGCGAGCAGGATGGGCAGGGGAAAGAGCAGCACGATCTTGTAGACGCTGATGAGCAGCGTGTTCGTGAGCAGTTGGCCGAATTGCGGGCTGGAAAAGATGCGTTCAAAGTGCGCAAGCCCCACCCACTCGCTCTTCACCAGCGAGTCGAGCAGACCGTTCCCCGCGAACATGTCGTAGTCCTTGAAGGCCAGCGTCAGGCCGTAGAGCGGGGTAAACTTGTAAACGAACAGGAACAGCAGCCCCGGCAGCGACATGGCGTACAGGCACCAGTTTTCCTTGAGGTACGCGCCCCAGCCCTGTCTTCTGAGATTCCGCATGCCGTTCCCTCCCCGCGGGCGGCTCCGTCTGCGGCGCGCCCTCACTGTGCGCTCATCTTATCACAGGGCAGCGCCGGCAAAACAGAGGACGATCCTTCGATTTCTTGGACTATCCTCTCGTCTTTTCGCTCAGGCCCGCGTCGGCAGGGTCATGCACACGCGAACCCCGCCGTTTCGTCCCTCCTGAACGGTGAACTCGAAGTGGCCGTCCGTGAAGAAGTCCAGGCGGTCCCGGATGTTCCTGAGCCCGTATCCCCCCTCGTCCGTCCGCTTGTCCGTCCCGTTGTCCTTGAGCCCGGGCCCGTTGTCCATCACGCACAGGCAAAGCTCCTCCTCGCGCAGCGCCGCCTCGATGGTGATCTGTCCGCCCGTCTCCTCCTCTCGCCTGCGGATGCCGTGGAGCACGGCGTTTTCCACGATGGGCTGAAGCGTCAGTTTGGGCAGCGTGCAGGCGAGCGCCGCCTCTTCCACGCGCCAGTCCACGCAAAAGCCGCCGTCAAAGCGAACGAGCTGAATCTCCAGGTACGCGCGCACGATCTCGATCTCCGTGCGCAGGGGGACGATGTCCTTTCCGCCGCTGAGGCTCAAGCGGAAG
This sequence comes from Bacillota bacterium, assembly GCA_023402355.1. Classification (GTDB taxonomy): domain Bacteria; phylum Bacillota; class Clostridia; order Christensenellales; family Aristaeellaceae; genus Beduinella. Next base: position 17,817 of record JAEXCG010000102.1, read on the forward strand.
TAGCGCGCAAGCGCGTCGAGCACGTCCGCGATGTCCTGCGCGCCGTGGCGCAGCGCCATCCAGTGAATCGTGTCCAGGGTATTGTAGAGAAAGTGCGGGTTGATCTGCGCCTGCAGCGCGCGAAAGACCGCCTCCCGCTCGCGCAGCCGCACCTGATAGCTCTCCTCCGTCGTGCGGCGCATCGTCTCCAGCAGCTCGCCCAGCCCCTGCTCCAGAAAATAGATGTCCCGCCGCCCGCTGTCGGCCTGGAACCTGCGGACGCCCTCGCGGGCGAGCGTGCGGTTGAGCGCGCGGATGTGCTCGTTTACCCCGTGGGTGTAGAACACGAACACCAGACAGGAGGCGCCGATGCACGCGACCAGCAGCACGGCCACCCAGAGCAGCACGTTCGCGTTGCGCAGCAGCGTATGGTTGGCGATCAGCGTCTCCTCCGGCACCGTCATCAGGACGCGCCAGCCCGCGGGTAGCAGCGCCTCCTGAATGGAGACGATCCCCGCCTCATGAAAGCGTTCCACCGCCTGCGTCTGAGAGAACGCGCGCCTTAGCAGCGCCCCATCCGGCGCAAGGCCGTCCCGGCTCAGCGCGCAGTTGCCCCGCTCGTCGAGCAGGAATAGCTGAACGCCCTCGGAGAGGTGAAACTCCGCCAGCACCTCCGTCAGCACCCTGGCGGGCATGCCGGCGATCAGGTACCCGCTGACCGCGTCGTAGTCGTGGGGGCTTCGCATCGCCCGCGCAAAGGCCAGGGTTTCCCCCTGCGCCATCCACAGCGTACGCGTCTCCCCCGCCAGCAGCCTTGCGCACGCATCCGTCCCCTCGAAATCGGAAAGGGGAAAAAAGTTGATCTTTTCGCGCGAGAGGATGCGCCCGTCGGGCAGGTACATGCGCACCTGCGTGATGTCCTCGCGCAGCAGCATCGGTTCAAACAGGGTGCGCAGGTTTTCCAGATCGCTCATCGCGGTCTCCATGTCGTCCTGCGCAGGCGTCCTGGCGAGCATGGTCTGCGTGCGCTCGTCCAGCATCAAAAGCAGGGAAGCGTCCTCCACCGCCTGCATGCGGTCGTTCAGGTTGAGCACCGACTGGTGCAGCGCCTGGCGCAGCGTCTCGATGACCTCGTCCTCCGCCTGCCTGCTCATCGCCTCGTTCAGCTTCAGGCTCCCGGCGACGCCGCAAAGGAGCACGAGCGAGAAGGCCGCGACCAGCGCGGCCAGCGTCCGTCTTTTCATCTGATCGCTCGCCTCCGATATTCCGCCGGCGTCATGCCGAACGTCCTTTTGAACATGCGGGTGAAATAGGCCGCATCCGTGTAGCCCGCCGCCTCCGCCGCCTGATAGACCGTGAGCTCGCCGCGCTCCAGCAGCAGGCGGGCGTGCTCCATCCGAATGCGCGTCAGGCAGTCGAGGATGGTTTCTCCCGTCTCCTGCTTGAAGCGCACGCTCAGGTAATTGGCCGACAGGTGCACCTCGCGCGCCACGTCTTCAATGGTGAGGCGCTGCGCATAGCGCCTCTGCAATATCTTTTGCACCGCGGCAGACACGCCCTCCTCCTGCGCCGCGCCCGGCTCCCTTTGCGTGCGTACGCAGCGCGCCGCAAAGGCGAGCACCGCGCCGAAAAGCGCCTGCTGCGTATCCAGCTCCGGGATGCGCGCGCACAGCGCCACGCCCTCGCGGGAGAGGTCCGCATTCAGGAAGCGCTCGCACAGCTCCTGCGTCAGCAGGATGCACGCGCCGCGCACCTGATCGATGGTGCGCCCGTGCCCCGCCTTTAAGAGCGCGGCCTCCAGCGCCCCTGCGGGCTCCAGCCCGTCCGCGACGCGCAGCGCCAGCCGCCGGGCGTCAAAGGCGCTCGGGCTCCTCCGGCCGTCCGCTTCTTCCGCCTCGCTCCAGACGAAGACGGGCCGGTCGGGCTCAAAGAAGCGCCGGTCCGCCGCGTCGCGCGCGCGGCGGACGCCTACGTACAGCTCGTCCGGCGCGACCGGCGCATCCGCGACGCCCGCCCAGACGCTTCGGCCCCTCGTCCTCGCCTGGCGCGCAATCTCCTCCGCGCGCCGCGCGGCCTCCGCCCCGTCTGCGTCTGAAAAGAGCGCTACGAGCGCGTGCTGCCAACGGGCGCAGATCGCCGTCCTGAACAGCTCCCGCACCATGCGCTTGAGCGCGAGCAGGTTCATTTCGTGCTCCTGCGGGGTGTCCCCGCGCCCCCTGTCCAGGCAGAGCACCACCGGCAGCAGCGGCCCCTGCGGCAGGGGGATTTGCAAAAACGCCATCTGCTCGCGAAGCTGTTCCTGCTCGTACTGCCCGTCGAACCAGTCGATGAAAAACTTCTCCCGAAGGAGCGGCATGCTCTTTTCGAGCTGCTCGCACATCCTGCGCCGCTCGTCCCGCTCGCGCGCCCGCTCCCCCAGCTTTCCGGTGACCCGCTGGATCGTGCGCCCCAGCTCGCCCAGGTTGACGGGCTTGTAGACGTAGTCCACCGCCTCCATGCGCAGCGCCTGCTGGAGATAGTCCGCGTCGCTGTAGCCGCTGATGAAGACTACCTGCGTGTCCGGCAGGCTCCTCTTGACGCGCCGGGACAGCTCGATGCCGTCCATGCGCTTCATGCGCACGTCCGTGAGCAGGATATCCGGCTTCTCCTCCAGAATGGGCCCCAGCGCCGTCTCCCCGTCGTCCGCCTCGCCGCAGACCTCGCACCCGAGCTTTGCCCAGGGCATGAAGTCCCGCAGGCCCGTGCGCGCCTGTTTTTCGTCGTCCACGATAAATACACGATACATCCTCGTCCCTCCACCCGTTCCCACCGACAAAAAAACGAGGCATCCGCGCGCCCCGTTTCATGGTTTTGATTCCCTATCCGTTCAGGCACTCCGGCGCGTCCGTCCCGCAGGGCGCCTCTTCCCCCGGCAGCAGGTTCAGATAGCCCCTGTCCGTCAGCACGCCCAGCGCGGTGAACGCCCCCTCGTTTTTCACCCGCCCGTCCCGCACGCGAAGCGCGGCCGGGGAGGGGTGCAGGAGCGGCCACATCGGCCCCGGCGCGCCCACGCAGACGAGCTGCTCCGCGGTCGCCGCGACCGTCGCCCCCTCCAGCGCCTGCACGCGCAATAGCAGCACGCCCGGCGCCTCGGGGAGTTCCGCGTAGGCGCGCAGCACCTCCTGCGTACGCCTCGCGACCACGCGCGCCTCCTCCCATAGCGTCTCGCCCGCGGGGCTGTAGAGCGTCGCGCGCACGGTCAGGTCGCGCATCTCCTCCGCGCAGAGCAGGTGGATGAACCCGTCCAGGTGCGTGCCCGGCCAATAGGCCGTGCGGTCGAGGCGAATCGCGAGGCACAGGGGGGCGAGCGCCTCGCGGACCGCGAAAAACGCCGGACGCTTTAAGCCGTCCGCCTCCACCAGCGCGTCGGAACAAAGGCGCGCAAAGTCCTCCCGCAGGCTGCCCAGCACGACGCTTGCCGCGCGCATCCGGGCGGCGAGCGCCGCCTGCCGCAGCGTCTCCGCCTGCAAGAAGCGCGAGAGGCCGCAGAGCGCCCGCGCGTCCTCCGCCGGGACTTCGCCGCACGCGTCCCGCAGCATTTCGCGGTCGACGGCCGCCTCGCCCGGCTCCCGCAGCGCCCAGAGCGGCCCCGTCTCCGGCCAGAACGCCTGATCGCCCGCGAGCGCCGCGAGCC
>JAEXCG010000127.1 GCA_023402355.1 Bacillota bacterium
GGCTTGCGGGGCCGCCTGCGTCTGCGCGGCAGGCGGCGCCTGCGGGGCGCTCTGGGCGGGCGGCGCGGCGGCGAAGGCGCCGGAGGCGAGCTTCTTTTCGAGCAGGTCCACGCGCTCCACGAGCGCGGAAAGCGTGAGGGCGTCCTCGGGCTCGCAGGCCCGCACGACCGCGACCTCCAGGGCAATTCGCGGCTGCGAGGCCCACTTCATGTCCGTCTCGCAGGCGAGGAACACGTCCAGCATGCGCAGCAGGCGCGTGCGGGAGCAGTCCTTCACCTGCGCGCGGTACTGCGCGGCATCCTCCGAGGTGATGTCCAGCAGCTCGCAGAGGCCGTCGCCGCAGGTCTGCGCGAGCATCAGGGCGCGCAGGTGGCCGCTGAGGTCGCGCGCGAACACCTGCGGCTCGCGGCCGCGCTGCATGAGCTCGTCCACCATGGTAAGGCACGCGGCCGCGTCGCCGGAGAGCAGCGCGCCGGAGAAGCGGAACAGGAAGCCGCGGTCGCTCGCGCCGAGCACCTGCAGCACCACGTCCTCTTCGAGCGTGCCGTCCGCGTAGGAGAGGCACATGTCCAGGATGGAGAGCGCGTCGCGCATGCCGCCCTCGGCCGCGCGGGCGATGCGCTCCAGCGCGGCGGGCGAGGCCGTGGCCCCCGCGCCCTCGGCGGCCTGGGCGAGGCGGCCGATGATCTGCTTTACCGGGATGCGCGAGAAGTCGAAGCGCTGGCAGCGGGAGAGGATGGTCGCGGGCAGCTTTTGCGGCTCGGTGGTCGCGAGGATGAAGACGACGTGGGCGGGCGGCTCTTCGAGCGTCTTGAGCAGCGCGTTGAAGGCGCCTGCGGAGAGCATGTGCACCTCGTCGATGATGTACACGCGGTATTTGCCGCTCTGCGGGGGGTACTTGACCTTTTCGCGCAGGTCGCGGATCTCGTCCACGCCGTTGTTGGAGGCCGCGTCGATTTCCACGATGTCCAGGTTGTTGTCCGCGAGGAGCGCCCGGCAGGTGTCGCACCGGCCGCAGGGCTCGCCGCGGTCGGGGTGTTCGCAGTTGACGGCGCGGGCGAGCACCTTCGCGGCCGAGGTCTTGCCCGTGCCGCGGCTGCCGCAAAAGAGGTACGCGTGGGCGATGCGGCCGGACTGCACCTGGTTGCGCAGCGTCGCAATGACGCTCTCCTGACCGACAAAGTCGTCGAAATGCGCGGGCCGCCACTGGCGGTAAAGCGCCTGATAGGACATATGAACGATTCCTTTCGTCGAATGATCTTTCCTTTATTATCCCCTTTCGGAAGGGTTTGCGCAAGTGTTTTTTAGCCCCGCCGTTCCCAGCCCCGCGGGCGGCGCGGCTTCGGCGGGAAAACACGCACATATCCGAGGCGGCGGGCTCATAGGCTTGAAGCGTTCTATGCGACATTTTGGGCGGGCAAAAGCATAAATGGTGAAATCTGCCCTTGAAACGATTAGCCGTCTAATGTATACTACTTCTACTTCAAATTGTAACATCGATCAGGATAGGAGAACGAATTTTATGAAGCATTCGAAGAAGAAATGGGCGATCGTGATCGCCGTCGTGCTGGTGGCGGCCGTCCTTGCCTGCGTACTCATGCTGCAGGGGGGGAGCCGGCAGTTGACCGTGGCGTCCCTGAGCCTGGACAGCGCGCAGGCGTCGCGCGGGGACATCTCCGTGACCGTCCACGGCACGGGCTCTTTGGAGGCATCCGAAAAGCAGGACGTGTACCTGAAGACCGGAGGGCGCGTGGAGACGGTTTACGCGCAGGACGGCGACGAGGTGGAGGCGGGCGAGCTGCTCTTTACCCTTTCCAACGACGACCTGCACGACAAGCTGCGCTCGCTGACCGATGAGATGTACCAGCTCGACTTGGAGCTTTCGGCCTCCGGCGTCCGCGGCGCGGCGACGACCGTGCGCGCCCCGGTGGACGGGCGGGTGAAGCTGCTCAAAATCGAGGACGGCGACGACCTTTTGACCGTGCAGAACCAGTACGGCGCGCTGATGGTGCTTTCGACCGACGGACGCATGAACGTGACGGTGCCCGCGGGCGAATTGTACGTGGGCCAGAGCGTCAAGGTATACGTGGACAGCAAGGTGGAAAGCGGCTCCGTGCTGCGGGTGGAGGACGGCGAGGCGGTCGTCGCCATTCAGAACGACGCCTATACCATCGGGGAGACGGCGATCGTGCGCCTGGAATCCGGGGCGGAGGTCGGCAGCGGCAGGCTGGAATTGAGCAAGCCGCTTCGCATCACGGGCGTTTCAGGCAAGATTCGCCGCGTGTCGGTCAAGGAAAACGACGAGGTGGACGCAAACGAACAGCTCTTTACGCTGGAGGACGACGCCGTCTCGCTGGAGCTTGAAAAGAAGCTGCTGCAAAAGGAGCAGAAGCAGCGCGATATCGACAGCGTGCGCAGGGACATCGAGGCGCTGGAGGTGCGCGCGCCCCTCTCCGGCGTGGTGGACGGCATCTCCGTCTACGAGGGCATGAGCGTGCAGGAGGGGGCCGTGGCGGCGACGGTACTGGGCAGCGACCGCATGAAGGTGCGCCTCACGGTCGACGAGCTGGACATCGCCTCCGTGCGCGCGGGTCAGAAGGCGGTCATCAAGCTGGACGCGCTGCCGGGCAAGTCCTACACCGCGAGCGTGGACCGCGTGCTGCCCCTGGGCACGCGCACGGGCGAAATCACCAAGTACGACGTCATCCTCTACATGAACGGACAGGACGGCATGCTGCCCCAGATGAGCGCCTCGGGCGACATCGAGGTGGCCAGCGCGCAAAACGCGCTGCTCGTGCCGGTCGCGGCCCTTCAGACGGTGGGCACGGACCGCTACGTGATGCGCATGCCCACGGACGCGGACCTGGCGGGCGCGAGCATCACGCGCAGCACGTCGCGCAACCCGTTTATGAAGCAAAACGACGCGGCGGTGCTGCAATCGGTCGCTCCGCAGCTCATGGTGAAGGTGGAGGTCGGCCTCGTGGCGGGCGAACAGGCGCAGATTCTTTCTGGCCTTTCGGACGGCGAGGAGGTCGTGCTCGCACGCAGCGGGAACAGCCTGATGGACACCATGATGTCGATGAGGAGCATGTAAGATGATCGAACTTTCGGACATTCAAAAGCGCTACGAACTGGGCGGCGAGGTGCTCATGGCGCTGGACCACGTGGACCTGACGGTGGGCGACCACGAGTACGTCGCGATCATCGGGCCGTCCGGCTCCGGCAAGAGCACGCTCATGAACATCATCGGCTGCCTGGACACGGCGGATGGGGGCACGTACAAGCTGGACGGCCTGGACATCACCCGCTATTCCCAGCGCCAGCTCGCTGCGATCCGCGGGCACAAGATCGGCTTCATCTTTCAGCAATTCAACCTTCTGCAAAAGCTCACCGCCTATGAGAACGTGGAGCTGCCGCTGATCTATCAGGGAATCGGCGCGGCGGAGCGCAGGCTGCGCGTGGGTGAGGCGCTGGAGCGCGTGGGCCTCGGCTCGCGCATGCACCACCGGCCCAACCAGCTTTCCGGCGGCCAGCAGCAGCGCGTCGCCGTGGCGCGCGCGGTCGTCACGCGTCCCTCGCTCATCCTCGCGGACGAGCCGACGGGCAACCTCGACTCCAAGACGACGGTGGAGATCATGGACATGCTGGAGGAGCTGCACGCGCAGGGCAACGCCATCGTGCTCATTACGCACAACCCGGAGATCGCCGAGCGCGCCCCGCGCTGCGTGCACATCCGCGACGGCAGGCTCAGCGAGCTCGCCCCCAGCGCCGACCGGCGCAGGACCGTGGAAGGAGGCGCAGGCGCATGACCATTCTGCAATCGATCAAGATGGCCCTGTCCTCCATCCTCTCCAACAAGATGCGTTCGTTCCTCACGGTGCTGGGCGTCATCATCGGCGTCATCGCCGTCGTCGTGCTCTCCTCTTTGGGCGAGGGCGCGATGGACACGGTGACGGGCCAGATCGAGGATCTGGGCGCGAACCTCTTTCAGGTGCGCATCAAGACCGACCGCTACACGGGCATCGACGTGGACAATCTGGCCGCGCTGGTGGAGGACGAGACGATCAGCGCCGTGTCGCCGACGGTCAGCCAGAGCGTGACCGCCAAGTCCTCGCTGGACAGCTACGACTGCACGCTGGAGGGCGTGGGCGCTTCCTACTACGACATCCGCGCGCTCAAGGTCGAAAAGGGCGTGGGCATCACCCAGATGGACAACGATTTGCGCCTGCCGGTCTGCGTGGTGGGCGTCAAGGTCGCGGACAAGCTCTTCGGCACGCGCGACGTGATCGGCAACACCCTTTCCGTTCGCGGCTACGACTTTAAGATCGTGGGTCTTCTGGAAGAACAAGGCGCGAGCATGGTCGTCTCCGACGACGAGACGATTACCATTCCCTTTACGCTGGCCCAGCGCATCTTCGGCACCACCTCGATCACCAGCTTTTACGCCAGCGGCGCAAGCGAGGACGTGATGGACGCGGCCGAGCAGACGCTCAGGCGCTTCGTCTCCGCGCGCGTGAACGACCCGGACGACGACTACTCGATCACCAGCCAGTCCGCCATCCTGGACATGATGAACGAGGTGACCGGCACGCTGACGACGCTCATCACCGGCATCGCGGGCATCGCGCTGCTGGTCGGCGGCATCGGCATCATGAACATCATGCTCGTCTCCGTCACCGAACGCACGCGCGAGATCGGCATCCGCAAGGCCATCGGCGCGCCGCGCAGCGCGATCCTGTTCCAGTTCCTGGTCGAGGCCGTCGTGCTCTCGGTCGCGGGCGGGCTGATCGGCCTGCTCGCCTCCATGGGGCTGCTGGCGATGCTCCGCGGGCCGATGGACATGCCGAATCTCGCCATGACCCCGGGCAGCGCGAGCCTCGCGCTCTCGTTCGCGGTGTTCATCGGCATCGTGTTTGGCATCTACCCCGCGAACAAGGCCAGCAAGCTCAAGCCGATCGACGCGCTGCGGCACGAGTAAAAGGTCAAATATATGAAAAGAATCGCTGCCAGCCCATCGGCCGGCAGCGATTGCTTTATGGCGTGAACACCGTTTCCGGTTCAGACCGGAAAAGATCAGGTGTCCTGTTTTTCCTGCGCCCGCGCGCGGTTCGCCATGCAGCCGAGGATGGCGGCATAGGCGTCCAGCGTTTCGGCGCAGAGGCTGTACTCGGTATAGCGGCTCACACGGCGAACCTGGACGAGGCCGGCTTCGCTCAGCACGCGCATATGATGGGAGAGCGTCGGCTGGTTGATTTCCAACTGCTCCAAAAGACGGCAGGCGGACATGGTGCCGTTCTGCGCCAGCATGCACAGCACGCGCACGCGGTTGCGGTCGCCTAAGACACGGGCAAGGTCGGAGATCTTCTGCACGCATTCTTCCGCGTTGTGCTCGCATCCCATGACGATTCCCCCCTTTTACAAGAACTACCTTCCTATTTTACCGTGTGCAGAAGATGAAGTCAATGCGCCCAGCGGCTGCACGGCAAATTTTGTGCACACCTTCCGGCGCGCATGTCGGCGGGCAATTTGAACGGGCCGCGCACGCCCCGGCGCGTCGGATGTCCCCGCAGGCGGGCGCGTTTTAGGCAAAAGGGCGGTCATGTCACTGTTTTTCTGCAAAATAATACCTATAGGCGTAAAAGTGGTTGTACATCCCTTTTGCATGTGTTAAAATCAGGAAGAGAGCAACAAAAGGGAATGGTGTTGAGTATGAAAAGAATCTTTCTTGCGTCCTGCCAGGAGGATATGGCCTCGCTGCCCGAGGCGCTGAAAGACCGTGATATGGAGGTTCGCGTCCTGATGGACCCGGAACGCGCGCTCGCGGAGTGCCTGGAATACGCCCCGGATCTGGTGATCGTAGACGCCGTTCAGCCGGTCAACAGCGGCCTTTTTTTGTGCGCCCAGTTACGCGCGCACAAAAGGACGCTGCCGGTGCTTTTTATACAGCCCCATGGCAGGCAGGTGCGCATTACGGACGCGGTGACGATCGGCGCGAGCGATTGCGTGCCGCGCGCGCTCGGCGTGCAGGGCGTCGCGGACAAGGCGGAGCAGCTCTTCCGTAGGGCGGAGGAGGCGCCCTCCCTGTGCGTGCAGGACGTGACGCTAGACCCTCAGACGCGGGAGCTGCGCTGCACGGACGGCGCTGTGACGCTCACCCCCACGGAGGCGCGGCTGATGCGCGCGCTGATGGAGGGCAAAAACCGCATTCAGACGCGCGAGGAGCTGATGGAGGCGATCTGGAAGGGCGAGACCTTCCGCAGCGGGGAGATGCTGACGGTGAACATCAATCACCTGCGGGCGAAGCTGCGCAGGCTGGGACGTTCGGACCTGATATTGACGCAGAAGCGCACGGGTTATATGGTGCACGACTGAGCGGTCCTATAGGCGCGTGGGGAATCCGCGCAGAGGGCTTGACAGCGGGCCGGCGGTAACGTATCATGGGGCCAGAAAAGCCGCCGTCAGGCGGCGGATATCGAAAGGGACGATGAACCCATGACGAACGAGGAAGCGCGCGCACGCGCCCGTGCGCTGGTGAGCGAAATGACCGTGGAGGAGCAGGCGTCGCAGCTTCGCTACGACGCGCCTGCGATCGAAAGGCTCAGCATTCCGGCCTACAACTGGTGGAACGAGGCGCTGCACGGCGTGGCGCGCGCGGGCACGGCGACGGTGTTTCCGCAGGCCATCGCGCTGGCGGCGGCGTTCGATGCGCACGGCATGGAAGCGATCGCGGACGCCATTGCCACGGAGGGGCGCGCCAAGTACAACATGCAGCGCGCGCACGGCGACCGCGACATCTACAAGGGGCTGACGTTCTGGTCGCCCAACGTCAACATCTTCCGCGACCCGCGCTGGGGGCGCGGACAGGAGACCTACGGCGAGGACCCGTATCTCACCGCGCGGCTGGGCGTGCGCTTCGTGCGCGGGCTGCAGGGAAAGGGCCGCTATCTCAAGGCGGCGGCGTGCGCCAAGCATCTGGCGGTGCACTCCGGCCCGGAGCGTCTGCGTCACGAGTTCGACGCGCGGGTGAGCGACAAGGACCTTTGGGAGACCTACCTGCCCGCGTTCGAGGCGCTGGTGAAGGAGGCCAACGTGGAGGCCGTGATGGGCGCCTACAACCGCGTGGACGGCGAGCCCTGCTGCGGCTCAAAGAAGCTCATCGGCGAGATTTTGCGCGGCAAATGGGGCTTTGAGGGGCACTTCGTCAGCGACTGCGGGGCGATCGCGGACTTTCACATGCACCACCTCGTCACCGCCACCGCGCCGGAGAGCGCGGCGCTCGCGCTGAGGAACGGGTGCGACCTCAACTGCGGCAACACGTACCTGCATGTCTTGCAGGCGTATCAGGACGGGCAGGTGACGGCGGAGGAAATCGCCCTGGCCGCCGAGCGCGTGATGGCGACGCGCATCAAGCTGGGCATGATGGACGACGACTGCGAGTACGACGCCATCGGCTTTGAAATGTGCGACTGCGACGCGCATCAGGCAATGGCGCTGGACGCGGCGCGCAAGGCCATGGTGCTGCTGAAAAACGACGGCATTCTGCCGCTCGACCGGGAAAGCCTCGGGACGGTGGCGGTCATCGGGCCGAACGCGGAGAACCCGGCGGCGCTGGAGGGCAACTACAACGGCAAGTCGTCCCGCTACGCGACGCCGCTGCAGGCGCTGCGCCGGGAGCTGGAGGGCCGCGCCCGCGTGATCTACGCGCGCGGCAGCGAGCTGACGCGCGAGAAATCGACGCCCGAATCGCGGCCCGGGGACCGCATCGCGGAGGCCGTGGCCGCCGCCGAATGCGCGGACGTCGCGATCCTCTGCTTAGGCCTGGACGCGACGGTCGAGGGCGAGGAAGGCGACGCGGGCGACAAGCGCGACCTGGAGCTGCCGGCTTGCCAGCAGAGGCTGCTGGGCGCCGTGCTTCGCACGGGAAAGCCCGTCGTGACCGTGGTCTTCGCGGGCAGCGCCCTGCGCGTGGAGGAAGGAAACGCCGTGCTGATGGCCTGGTATCCGGGGCAGGCGGGCGGCACGGCGCTGTGCGACCTGCTGTTTGGGCGCGTCTCCCCGTCCGGTCGCCTGCCGGTGACGTTTTATCGGAGCGCGGACGACCTGCCGCCCTTCGAGGACTATTCGATGTGGGGACGCACTTACCGCTACTTTACGGGCGAGCCGCTCTATCCGTTCGGCTACGGCCTGTCGTATGCGCGCTTTGCCTACGCGGACGCCGCGCTGGACGGGCGAACGCTGCGCGTGACGGTCGAAAACGTCGGCCCCATGGCGGCGGACGAGGTCGTGCAGGTGTACGTGAAGGCGGAGGATTCACCGTACAGCCCGCCCAACCCGCGGCTTTGCGCCTTTGCGCGCATACATCTCGCGGCTGGGGAAAAACGCCGCGTCGAGATCGAGCTGACGGACGAGGCGTTCACGGTCGTAAACGACGCGGGCGAGCGCGTGCGCGCAGCGGGCCGCTTCAGCCTGTACGTGGGCGGCAGCCAGCCGGACGCTGTGAGCGCGAGGCTGACGGGGAACGCGCCGCTGCGCCTGAAAATCGGGTGAAAGCGGCACAAGGGGACGCGGCCATCGGCCGCGTCCTCTCTGTCATCTTAGGTATTTTTCTTCAAACGCGCAGACGGGGAGCGGGGGCGAGAAGTAATAGCCTTGAATGAGATCGCAGCCTGCCTCGCGCAGCATGTCCACCTGTGCCTCTTCCTCGACTCCCTCTGCGACCGTGATGATGCCGAGCCTCTGCGCAAGCTGCACGATGGATTCGATAACGAGGCGGGCGCGGGGATTTTCCAGGCAGTCGAGGAAGAACCGCCGATCCAGCTTGAGCGCATCGATTGGCAGCTTTTGCAGCAGGTTCAGGGCGGAATAGCCGGAGCCAAAGTCATCGAGGGAGCAAAGCAGGCCCGCTTGGTGGATACGGTTGATGATGTCCAGCGCCCGCAGCGTTTCTGAGTCGGAGAACATGATCGACTCGGTCAGCTCGATTTCGACGAGGCCCGCGGGCGTCTCGAAGCGGTCGAGAATCCGCTGATAGGAGGAGAGAAAGTCCAGGTTTTGGAAGTGCGCGCGGGACATGTTGACGGACAAGGGGACCGCCTGCGCTGTGGACCTCTGCCAGCGGTCGACCAGCGCGCAAACCCGCTCGAAGACATACAGGTCCAGCCGGCAGATCATCCCGCTCTGTTCGCACAGCGGAATGAACCGGGCGGGGCTGATGCATCCGTGTTCGGGGTGAATCCAGCGCACGAGCGCCTCCGCTCCGGCGAGGGAACCATCGCAGACGCGGATCTTGGGCTGAAGGTAGACGACGAATTCCTCGCGATCGAACGCCTGCTCCAGCTCCCGCAGCATCTCCGCCTGTTCGCGCTGCACGCTGAGCAGGGCGCTGTCGTAAAACGCACAGGCGCTCTGATAGCCGCCTGCCGCGCTCTTGCGCGCGGCATTTGCGCGAGATTGACAGGAGATGAGGTCTGCGTCCTGTGTGGGGACGGGGTATACGCCTTGTGTGACGCGAAGCGGTCCGGTGGCAGTGACGATCGTTCCGAGTGCTGCTGCGATGGAGTGGAGGCGGCTGCGCATCGCTACCTCGTCCGCGCTCGCCAACAGCAGATAGAAGGTATCGGCCTCGCCTCTGGCGGCGACCTCTCCAGGCCGTTCCATCAGCTCTTCTAGCGTCCGGTAGACGCAGCGCAGAAGCTGATCGCCCGCTGCGGCGCCCTCGATGTCGTTGACGAGCTGGAAGTCCCTGATGTTGAGCGCGACGATGGAGAAGGCTCCCTGCGGAGCATGCCGAATCGTCCGTTCCGCCTCCAGCAAAAAGCGGACGCTGCTGCTCCCGCCTGTCAGCGGGTCGGTGAAGGCGACCTGTTCTACGCGCGCGCGATAGGTGGCCTGGATGAAGAAGAGAGCCAGAAACAGCAGAAAGTACAGCGCGACGATAACGATTGTGGTGGTGAATATACGGGAAGCGAAGATGTCTGCCGCCCCCATGATGATGTCCTCTGGAATCATGGTAACGCAGAACCAGCCTTTTATGCTGATGGGGCGATAATCCAGCAGGATGCTCGCCTCCCCGGAAACCGGCAGGCGGATGCTGCCGCTGCGCCCTTGGGCAAGATCGCGCACCATCTTGACGGCCCACTCGTCCGCTTCCTCGTATTGCTCCGCAGCGATGCGGGCAGAAAAGGATCGCTGAGTAGGCGGGATGACCATCCGGCCGTCCTGATCCAGGATGCAGGTGCTCCCCTGCCCCGCAAAGCACTCGTTGTCAATCATTTCGCGCATCCTGTCCATCGACTTAAAACCCACGATCAGGCCGCTCGTCTTGCTATCGTTCGGAAGCGGCACTATGTAGACGAACTGATCCTCGTAGCTGCAGGCGATGCCATCGTTTGCCTGCAGGTCCGGGTAGCGCGAAAGGCTGGAAAGATTCAGGGTGCTGCCGTCAGGGAAACAGGCCACGTCGTCCGTGGAGAGGAGGGTCAAAGCCGTAAACCCGGCTATTTCGGCCTTGCATTCCAAAAGCTCTGGAATCTCGTCCGGTGATAAATGCGCGACGTCGTCCGCAATTAACCGCAGCTGACCGAGGATGCCCTGGATGCGGTCGTTGATCAGCGCGGTGGTCTGACTTGACACGTCGGTCAGATAGTTCTGCGTCCTGCGGACGACGACGGATCGCATGCCGTCGGCATAATAGAGGATGCAGGCAGATATCGCGATCATAAAGAGAAGGGAAAGCGCCAGCAGGGGGATGCTGATGCGGGACAGGAGCCGTCTTTTTGCCCGTGTTGACACGATTTTCTCACCCATAAGATAAGCGCGCTGTGGCGCTTAAAATCTGTGTACATATCCGAAGAGGTACAAGCAGGATTATAACAGAATCCTCTGGAAATACAAGATAGAATCTGAACACACATCCAGATAGCTTTGGAATTTTTCGGATGGGGGCAAGGGGCATGCAGCAGGACAAACGAAAGGATTACGTGTACGACATGATCCTGGAGCAGATCCTTCAGGGCAGGTACAGGATGGGGCAGTCCCTACCGTCCGCCGTAAGAATCGCGGAAACCTACCACGTCGGTCTCCGCGCGGCGCAGGACGCCCTGCGAGCTCTGCGGCGGGATGGGTACATTCAAACGCAGGCGCGCAGGCGCGCCGTCATCTGTTACAGCCCCCGGGAGGAGGCGGCGGACCGTCGGGAGATCATGCGGCTATTAGCGCGCAGGCAGGCGACACGGGATGCCTTTCAGAGCGCCGCCGTGTTGATGCCGCCGATATTGGCCTTTTGCACGGAGAGGATGTCCCCTGCGGAGCTGGGCGAGCTGCTGCGGCCGATCCGACGGATCGACGCGAAGCACTATCAGGATAGAATTCTCACCACTTCGCTCGTGATGAACCGCATCCTGCGCCAGGCGGGAAATCCGCTGTTCTGCGATCTGTACGCCAGCCTGGAGGTCTACTTGCAGGTGCCGGTCTTTCCTGCCTATGGCAACCCCTTTGACGGCGAGGAGCTCTGCGGCGGGCGCGAGGTGATCGAAAGGCTGATGGCGCTGAGATTAAAGAAGCCATCGCAGGCGGGGAGGATCTACGGGGATGTCGGTCAAACCGTGGAGCGGTACATGGCGCGCCTGTCGGCGGATTATCCGGACGTTCAGGAGAACCCGGCGCTGTCTTATACCTGGAATCCGGTTCGCGGACAAACCTACCTGTACGCAGAGGTCGCGCGGGATCTGATGCGCAAGATCGGCGGTGGGGATTACCCGGACGGCACCTTTTTGCCGCCCGAAAATACCCTTTCTAAGGCATATGGCGTCTCCCTTTATACGGTGAAGCAGGCATTGGGTGTGCTCCGCAGCTTCGGGCTGGCAAGGACGATGAACGGACGAGGCACGTGCGTTACCTTGCAGCATGCGGGCATTACGCGGGAGGGGCTCAGCAGGGCCGGGTATAAGCGCGACATGCTGATGTATCTGTATGCTTTGCAGTTTATAGCGACCGTCATTCGCTCCACAGCGCTGTTCGCATTTGAAAAGATCGATGAGCAAGCCGTACAGGCCGTAGAAAAGGAACTGGAAATCCCGGGACGCATCCCTATGACAGAACTGCTCGACGCAGTGCGGAAGTCGCTATGCCACCAGACCCTGCGGGAGATATTGACACAGATACAAAAGTTACTCCTGTGGGGAAACTGCTTTGTTTTCTTACAGCAGGGGGACGGCAGCGCAAACGCGCTGCGAGCCGAGTGCAGGTGCGCCGTCGCTCATCTGCGGCGCAGGAATGGCGAGGCATTTGCCGCGCAGATGGAGCAATGCATCCTCTTCGTTATGCAGCGGGTGCGCACGTTTCTGATGGACAACGGCATCGAGGAGGCGGGAGAGATATGCATCCCTTCGGCGTTCGACTAAGCGCCCTAAAGGCCCCCGTTTTCGACCGAAAACGGGGGCCTTGCCTGTGAGAATATGTCAGTTCCCCGTGATGAGCAGCGCCTCTTCCTGCAGCAGGTCGAAGCCTTCCTCGACGGTGTACTCGCCGATGCCCATCATCTCAGAGATTGGCAGCAGCGAGGCGGAGAGGAACTCGGCCCACTTGTCGAACACGGTCAGTGGGCGGCTGTGCTCCAGCGAGTCGAAGATGCACTGTTTTTCCTCGGGCGTGAGGCCGGTGAACATGATGTCCATGTTCTTTTCGGTGGCCGCGCGGTTGACCTGCGGGCCCCAGGTGAACTCCTCGTATTTGATGGAGGAGGGCTCCTCGCCGATCAGCCAGAGCATGACTTCCTTGGTCTCCTCCGGGTGCTTGGTCGCGGCGAGCGGGATGTACACGTCCACGTAACCGACGGAGGTGCCGTCCGGCGTGGGCAGGATGCCGTAGTTCACGCCGCTTTCGGCGATTTCGGGGTGGCTCCAGGTGCCGGTGATGTACATGCCCAGCTTGCCGTCCGCGAAGAGCTGCGCGGTGGAGGTCGTCTTCGTGGTGGCGGAATCCGGCATGATCTTGTCCTCGTGCATCATCTTGTAGAGCTTCTCGTGGATCGCGCGGATGTCGGCGTTGTCGAACTGCGGGTACAGGTTTTCGCCCCAGTAGTCGAGCCCGTGGGGGAAGAGGAAGCAGGCCGTGCGCTCGAGCTGGAATTCGATCCAGGCGCCGTAGACGCGGTCGAGCCCTTCGCCACTGGAGAGCTTCGCGCCGATGTCGGCCCACTCGTCCATGGTCCAGGTCTTCGTCCAGTCCAGGCTCGGCGTCTCGATGCCCGCGGCCTCAAACATGTCGCGGTTGTAGTAGCACATCAGGGTGTAGATGCTGATCGGCAGGCCGTAGAGCTTCCCGTCGCGGTAAAGGCCCTCGATCACGTTCCAGTAGTACTCGTCCTTGTTGAGGTTCTGCTCCACGTAATCCGTGATGTCCAGCAGCATGTTCTGCGCCGCGAACTGCGGATAGTAGGAGGTGGAGACGGTGGCGATGTCGGGGGCCATGCCCGCGGCGCTCATGGTGATGAGCTTCGTGCCGATGTCCTCCCAGCTCGCCGCGCTGTTGTCCAGCTCGATCTGTATGTCGTCGTGCGTCTCGTTGAAGCGCTTGACGATCGTGTCGTGCCCGCCGTTGGCGCTGAACGTCAGCAGCTTGATGACGACGGGGTCCTTGCCCTCCGCGCCGGCGGAGACGCCTGAGAGCGTCAGGGCCATGAGCAGGGCGAGCAGAAGCGAAAGCAGTCGTTTGGTCATTGAATTTCCCTCCTTTTTTTCGATCAAGGCTTTCAGCCTTTGATTCCTCCGAGCATGATGCCGCTGATGATGTACCGCTGCGAAATCAGGTACAGGACGATGATCGGCAAAAGCGCGATGCACGACGCCGCCATCAGCAGGTTCCACTTGGTCACGTATTCGGACTGATAGATGCGCAGCACCATCGGCACCGTCATCTTGACGCGGGAATTCAGGTAGAGCATGGGGCCCAGGAACTCGTTCCACTTGCCCATGAAGGTGAGCACCGAGATGGAGACGACCATCGGAACGGACATGGGCAGGATGATCTTGAGCCAGATGCGCATGTGGCCGCAGCCGTCCAGGTACGCGGAGTCGCGGTAGGCGTCGGGGATGCCCATGATGTACTGGCGCATGAGGAAGACGTTGCTCGCCGTGCCGAAGAGCGAGGGCACGATCAGCGGCAGGTAGGTGTTGATCCAGCCCAGGTTCTTGAAGATGATGAACAGGGGGATCAGCGTCACCTGATAGGGGATCATGACCGTCGCCAGCACCAGCATGAACAGCAGGGACTTGAAGCGAAAGTCGATCTTGGCGAAGGCGTAGGCCACCATGGAGCTGACGATGATGTTGCCCGCCGTGGAGAGCACGGCGATGAACATGCTGTTGAGCAGCGCGCGGCCCATCTGCGACTGCTCCCAGGCGTCCAGGTAGTTTTGAAAGCGCGCGGGGTGCGGTATCAGCTTGGGCGGGTAGCTGAAGACGAGGGAGGTATCCTTCAGCGACGTGGAGACCATCCAGATAAAGGGGAAGAGCGTGGCCGCCGCGACCATCAGCAGCACCGCGTGCAGCAGCAGTTTACCGGCTCTTTTACGCATCGTAGTTCACCCACTTCTTTTGCAGCGTGAATTGCACGCCCGTGATGACGAAGATGACCGCGAAGAGAATCCAGGCATAGGCCGAAGCCTCGCCCATGCGGAAGTACGTAAACGCGAGGTCGTAAATCTGCATGACGATCGTGCGCGTCGCGTGCCCCGGGCCGCCCTCCGTCATGACGTAGGCCGCGTCGAAGAGCTGGAAGAAGCTGATGAAGTGCATGACCAGCAGGTAAAACAGCGTGGGGGTCAGCATGGGCACGGTGATCTTTGAAAAGCATTGCAGCTTGTTCGCGCCGTCGATGGTCGCCGCCTCGTAGTACGTCTCGTCGATCGACTTGAGGCCCGCGGAGAGGATGATCATGTCGTAGCCCATGTTCTGCCACACGGACATGATCGCCACCGAGGTCATCGCCCATTTGCGCGTGGAAATCCAGCCGATGGGCTCAACGCCGAAGACCGCGAGCACGTTGTTGATGAAGCCGTAGTTTTTGTCGTACAGCCAGCACCAGACCACGCACACGGCGATGGTCGTGGTGATGTTGGGCAGGAAGAAGGCCGTCCGGTACAGGGCCGTGCCGCGAATCTTGGCGTTCAGCGCGACCGCGAGCAGCAGGCCGCAGAGGATCGAGCCGGGGATGGCGATGGCGATGTACTTGAGCGTGTTGCCCCACACCGTGCCGAGCATCTTGCCGGTGAAGACCGTGACGTAGTTTTGCAGGCCGATCCACTCGAACGGCGTCATCATGTTCCAGGACGTGAAGCTGATGAACATGGAGAAAAAGACGGGCATGATGGAAAAGCACAGGATCCCGACGACGATCGGCGAAACCATCAGGTAGCCCATGCGCTCGTTCTGTTGGCGGAGCGTCCGCACTTTCCTGGGGCGGCGTAAGGCCGTGTTCATGTTTTTCCCCTCCTGCTGTGTGTTGTCGTGATCATAGCATGAAAAAACTGTGCTAAGTGCCGGAAAAATGAATCAAAAAAGAGACGATATTATCATGAGCTCTCCGGGACGTTGATGGTTTTTGGACGATTATGCTATAATTGCAGAAGGAAAGATGGGGCAATACGCAAGAAATGTACGCACACGCAGCGGACGGAGGACGGCGCCATGACGGATTTACGAGCGAAGAGAAGCGGCGGGCAGATACTGGTGGTGGACGACGACAAGCTGATTCGCGGCGACATTACCCACCTGCTTCGCCGGATTCTGGGGGAAAGCGCGGAGCTTCTGGAGGCCTACGACGGCAGGATGGCGATGCAGAAGCTGGAGGCCTCGCAGGCGGGCATCGTGCTGACCGACATGCGCATGCCGCGCATGGACGGGCTGGCCCTGATCGAGGCCGCGCGCGGGCGCTGGCCGGACCTGCAGTTCATCGTGCTGAGCAACTACGACGACTTTGACTACGTGAAGCAATCGTTTCAGCACGGCATCGTGGACTATACGCTCAAGTATCAGATCGACGCGCCGACGCTCGAAAGGCTGATCGAAAGAGCCCGCGAAGCCCTGAACGCCTATTGGCGGGGGCGGGAATACCTGGAGGGGATGCGCAAGGATACGCTCTACGAGGCGAGCCTTCGCCTGGGCGGCGAAATCGCGCAGTGCCTTGAATCGTCCACGGTTCCGGCGTTTATGGCGCGGCTACGGCGGCCCGCGCGGATCGTGCGCCTGGACTGCCTGCCGCGCGAGGACGCGCCGGGGGAGTGGCGGCGCCTGGCCGCCGCGGCCTTTACGGGCCTCTTCGAGTCGGACGGCCGCAGCGAGCTTAGCCCCTTCGTGCTGCCGCGAAAGCCCGGCAAGGAAAAGCTGCGGATGGGCGTCGTCGCCTCCGCGCAGTTCGTCAACCCCAGCGCCTTTGAGGCGACGCTGCGCGAGCGGGTGGAGCGCTTCTTTCGGGAAGAAAGCGGGGCGGCCTGCATCTGCGCGGTGGCGCTGGAGCCGCTGGAGCGCTGGGACGGCGCGCTGATGGCCCGCCTCGACGCGGCCGTCGGCCAGATTTTTTACATGCGGGCGAGCGCCTGGGCCGACCCGGCGCCCTGCACAGGGGGCGTCCCGCAGGCCAGCGAGCTGCACGCGGCGTTCGCCACCGCCCTGCTGGAGGGACGGCGGGAGGACGCGCTGGGGCTCGTCGGGCAGACCGCGGCGATGCTGCGCAAGAGGCGCCCCGACCCGCACGCGGCGCGCAAGCTGCTCGGCCGGTTCTGGTGGGAGGTGCAGGCGCTCCTGCCCTCCGAGGAGGAGCAGGCGTCCCACTTGGCGATGCAGCGCCTGGACAGCTACGAACGGCTGCTGCGGGAGGCGGTCAGGAGCCTGCCGATGAAGCCGCCCGCGCTCGTGACGGAGGGGGAAAGCGCGGTGGGGGAGCTCATCGAAAGCCTGCTTTCCGACCTCTCGACGCCCGTGTCGCTCGACGAGGCGGCGCGGCGCATCGGCTTTAGCCGGGCGCACTTTTGCCGCCTGTTTCGCCAGGCGACGGGGCAGAGCTACAATAGCTTTATGACCGAAAAGCGCATCGAGCAGGCCTGCGTCCTGCTCAGGCGGCCCGGAGCGCAGCTGCGCGTGGTCGCGAGCACCGTGGGGTTCAGCGACGTGCGCTACTTCCGCAAGCTCTTTTTTCAGCATATGCACATGAACGTCGACGAATGGGTCCGCGAAGCGGCGGGAGGAAAAGATGAGCCTTAAGGTGAAGCTGACGGCGCTGATGCTCGCCCTTTCGATCCTGCCGGTGCTCTGCTTCGCGGGCATCGCCTACGGCACGATCGGACGAAACGCGACGGAGACGGCCCTGCAGACGAGCTCCGCGCTCTTCGACGGCCAGATGGACAGCTACGAACAGAAGGTGTCGCGGCTGTTCAACACGTCGCTGGACATCGTGTCCAGCACGTCGCTGCGCATCCTGTTCAAGTACGTGCGCGACGAGGTGCTCTTTTCGGACTGCACGAGCTTCAGGCGCAGGCAGATTCTCACGACCTACGCCGATCTTCAGCGCTACATCGACGCGCACCTGGCCGCGTCTAAGGACCTGCTGGAGGGCATCAGCCTGGTGGTGCTGAACCGGAGCGATTCGGTCATCCACTCGGGCACGGATAAGGCGGCCCCCGGCGCGATTCAAAGCGCCATGGACAATCCGGGCACACCGGTGCTCTTTGCGGACGAAGCGATGAACCTGTCGGTCTGCGTCGCCTTTACAGACCTGCCGCTTTCGGAAAGCCTGGGCGCGTGCCTGCTCAGCCTCAAAGGGGACAGCCTGTTTCGCACCCTGATGCCGGCGGAGCTCACGGCGGGCGAGCAGCTATTCGTGCTGGACGGGGATGGGCAGGTGCTCTTTCACTCGGACGAGGCGCGGATCGGCACGACGCTCGGGGGCTCCGCGTTCGTAAAGCCCGCGCCGGAGACGGGCTCCGCCTCTTATTTCGCGCCGCTGGAGGGCGAAAGGTACGTCGTCACCTGCCAGCGCACCGCGTACAACCCCGATTGGACGGTCTATTACGCCATTCCTTACGCCTACTTCCTCACGAGCGGCTACAGCATCGCCGGGATGATCACGCCCTTCGCCTTCGGCTGCGCGCTGGCGGCCTTCGCCGTGGCCATCGGATGCTCCGCCTACGTCTACACGCCGATTCGCCGGCTGACGCGCGAGATTTCCCGCATGGACGAGGCGGGCATCCGCGCGCTGGAGGATCGGAACAACCCGCGCGAGATCGCGCTGCTCGTCCGCTCCTTCAACGCGCTCATGGGC
>JAEXCG010000181.1 GCA_023402355.1 Bacillota bacterium
GCACCGTATCGCCGTCCTTGACGCCAGCGACTTCTACCGTCTTTTCGTACAGCTCGTCCGCATTTTGCGTCCAGCCGTCCGGGCTGACCTCCGCCTCGACGGTGTACAGGTTGATGCCGCCCGCTTCACCTTTCTCGCCCTGAAGCCCCCGCTTGCCTTCCGGCCCCTGCGGGACGCCGATCTCAAACAGCGGCGCGGCCCCGTCCTGCGAGAGCGTCGCGGAGGCTGCGCTGCCGGCGGGCAGCGTGCGCGCCACGGCCCGCGCATCCTGCCACCGGCCCATAGCCGCTAGCGCCCGCGCCGCGGCCTGCAAGAGCTGTTGAACGGCCTCCATGTCCCCGGTCGAGCCGCCTACCTGCGCCTGCATCCCGCCCGCGCCCGGGGAAAGGTGTACGCTGATCGGCGTCTGTGCGCCGGACACCTTATACATCCGCCACCGCCCCCAGTATCGTGAACTCGCTGGGCTCAAACGGCGTGATCACCTGGTACCCGCCCGTGACGCGTCCGTCCGCGCCCAGCGCCGCGCCGATGACGAAGCGCACATCCCACGTATACGCGCCGGGCTCGATGTCTTCCGAATCCTCGTTCTCGAGCCTGAACACGCAGACGCCGTTTTCGTCCGGCGTCGCCGTCTTCTCGAGCAGCGCCGTCCTGTCGTCGGCCTCGCGCTTCACCGCCAGCACCGCCCGGTCCGCGTCCGTAAACGCCAAACCGTCCGCCTCGATGACGATCTGCGCGGTGTCTCCGCGCGTGAGCCGAATTCGTCTTCCCTTGATCTCGAACATGCTTTCCCTCCCGCCTTACGAAAAGTGCCTGCGCGCCCCGGCGGCGTCCCGGCCGTTTGTCCGCTTAAGCCTGCGATCGCCAATAGACGGCGATGGATCGGGGCGCGCCGGCCCTACCCGGCTGATCCTCTTTTCTTACGCTTTTTCCCGCGCGGGCGGCTCCGGCCAGACGATGGCATCCGGGTAGCCCGCCTGCTGCGGGACGTCCCGCAGCGCCTGACGGTACGCGATCCATCCGGCGCGCTCCGCCTCGCCGCACGGGTAGTCGGGCAGCATGGCGTAGTCGCTGGCCTTAAGCATGTTGTTACGTATCGTCAGGGCATTCAGCGCATCCAGGCGTTTGCCATCCCGACAAAAGAGCCCGGTTTGTTCGTCGTAGGTGTCCCCGATGTTTACGCCTATGTAACCTTCTACGTCCACCAGTTTGCATTGTTCGAGTTGTTCATACTCCATGCGACTCATGCCGCCGATCTCGATGACGTTCCGCACGACGCCGTCCTTTATGACAAATGTTTGCATCCTGTTTCATCTCCTACAATAGAGTTACGTAAAGGTCACGGCATCTAGCCGTCTCTCTCATTCACAGCATTCTATTTACGCAGATTGTACCGCCGGGCCTCCGGCGCGTTCGCGTCACTCCTTTATGATAAATAACGCCACGCACGAATCGCCACAAGGCCGGATTGACCGGCTGCTCCACCTTCCCACAGGTTTCCTCCCTTTCCGCCTGTTCCATATGACGCGCCAGATACACTACTCGCGTGTCCTCCGCGTCCACCGAATGCATCACATGATCCGCCATCGCCGCCCGGACCGAGATATCGCTGTGCGGCTGGATCCTGAAAGGCGTAGAGTTGAGCGGTCGACGATGTGATACCCGCGTTGTCGGTATTTTCCTTTTTATTTCTCAGCACTCCATTCGTTCCTTTATATGAGCCTCCTCCTCCGACGCTGGCATAGTAAATAATTAGATTAGAATTGCTCGCACTTCTGCCCCCGCCAAATGTGCCATACCCATTACCTCCGGTTCCGCACTGCTGATTGCCGCTTTGCGCCCCTCCGCCCCCGCCGAATCCACCGTTTCCTCCGGCACAAGCCGAGTTTTCCCCGTTAGCAGGTCCCTGGGTCGGTCCACCGTATCCGCCCTCCGCACTGACGGTGCCTCCCCATGCAGAGGTTCCGCCGCGTTTACCTACGGTAAAATAGTCCGTTGTTGCACTTCCTCCTGCGCCTACGGCAATGCTTATTTGTGTGTTGAGGGTAAACGGTGCGCCGATTATATGGGTGATGTATCCGCTTCCTCCGCCTCCGCCAGGGCACCCATGCGTCCCAAATTGAGCATAGCCTCCTGATGTGCCGCTTGCGCCGCCGCCGATGCAGCTCACGTCCACTCTCTCCGCCCAGCTCGGCACGGTATACGTGCCGCTCGAGGTGAAGTAGCTGTCCACGTGTTCTTCGCCGTGCGCCGTCAGCGTCGCGCCGCCGGAGGCGCCGGAGTTCCACCCGCTCACGCTGCCGATGGCGTACACCGTGTACGTGTACTTCGTCCCCGCGGTGCCCGCCGCCGTGACGGCGCAGCTCG
This sequence comes from Bacillota bacterium, assembly GCA_023402355.1. GTDB lineage: Bacteria > Bacillota > Clostridia > Christensenellales > Aristaeellaceae > Beduinella. Next base: position 2,368 of record JAEXCG010000181.1, read on the forward strand.
TCCCCGTCGTCTCCGTCAGGTACGCGCCGTTCCGGTTAACCTGGTACTTCGCGATGGGGTTGTTCGTGCCGCCCGCGGCGCCCGACCACGAGAGCGTGACGTTCTTGCCGATCCGCACGTCGGCCGCCGACAGCCGCACCGACGTCGGCGCGGCCGGCGCGCTGACGACGCTCGTGAGCGTCGCTGACGCCGTACTCACCGGTGAGTCGAACCCGGCAATCCTGCCCAGCGTCTTCACCGTATACCGGTAGCTCCCGTTGCCCGCGGGCGACGTCACTGCGCAGCTCGCGCCCGTCGCCGTCGTCAGCAGCGCACCGTCCCGGTACACCTCGTAGCCGCGAATGGGGTTGCCCGCGCCGCCCGCAGCGCCCGACCACGAGAGCGTCACCTGCGCCCCAAATCCCACGTTGTTCGCGGAGAGCGACAGGCCGGTGGCCGCCGTACAGGCGGTCACCAGCGCGCTGCCGTTCACCACGTGAATCAATCCTTCCATCAAGCTCTCACGCCCTTCACTCGCACCAGCAGGTCAAACGCAGCGGACGGCGCGGCCAGGCAGACGAGCGTAAGCTGCCCCGCCGCGTCGCAGCGCGCGCCCGCGAGCAGCACGTTGCCGATCTGCGCCCCCTGAACGGCCAGGTCCACGTCGTCCTCCGCGGTCAGCCCCGCGACGTCGATCCCCTTTTCGGCCCAGCCCTGTGCGTTCGTCGTCCAGCCGCTCGCCGGCACGCTGACGGTCAAGCGGCGCTTTTCGTAGATGACCTGCGCGGCGTCCGTCTTCAGCGCGTAGGTCGAGGCCGCGCCGAAGCCGTCCAGCTTCGCCTTGTCCCCCTTGGCCATCAGGCCGTCCGCGCTCGCCGTCGCGAGGCCATAGGTCGTGTTCGTCGTCGGCGGGGTGTAGCCCAGGGCGCCGGTCACGTCGGCCTTGTCGAGCCCCGACCACGCCGCGCTCCCCGCCGCCGCGCCCGCGCGGAGGAACTTGCCGCTGCTGCCGGTGCCCGTCGCGGGCACGTGCTGGTTGCCGTCGCCCGTGGGGTGCGCGTACTTGTTCGCGCCCGCCGCCACGCCGTCCAGCTTGGCCTTGTCCGCGCTGCTCATGAGGCCGTTCGCGCTCGCCGTCGCCGGGCTGTACGTCGTGTTCGGCGGCGTCTGCCACGTCCCGTCCCCGCGCAGGTATTTGCCCTGCGTGCCCGCCGCCGGGGCCGGTACGAGGCCGCGTCCGCCCGCCGCCTCCGCCGTCGCGCCCTTCATGTCGCTGTACGTCGTGTCGTTGTCCGCGCCCCAGGCCGCCGTGCCGTCCGCGCTCCAGCGCAGAATCTGTCCGCTGGCGCCGCCCGCTGGGACATGCCTGTTCCCCGCGTTCGTCGGGTGCGCGTAGTTGTTCGCGCCCGCCGCCACGCCGTCCAGTTTGGCCTTGTCCGCGCTGCTCATGAGACCGTTCGCGCTCGCCGTCGCCGGGCTGTACGTCGTGTTCGGCGGCGTTTGCCACGTGCCGTCCCCGCGCAGGTATTTGCCCTGCGTGCCAGCAGCCGGGGCCGGTACGAGGCCGCGTCCGCCCGCCGCCTCCGCCGTCGCGCCCTTCATGTCGCTGTACGTCGTGTCGTTGTCCGCGCCCCAGGCCGCCGTCCCGTCCGCGCTCCAGCGCAGAATCTGTCCGCTCGCGCCGCCCGCCGGAACGTGCCTGTTCCCCGCGTTCGTCGGGTGCGCGTAGTTGTTCGCGCCCGCCGCCACGCCGTCCAGTTTGGCCTTGTCCGCGCTGCTCATGAGACCGTTCGTGCTCGCCGTCGCCGGGCTGTACGTCGTGTTCGGCGGCGTTTGCCACGTGCCGTCCCCGCGCAGGTATTTGC
>JAEXCG010000210.1 GCA_023402355.1 Bacillota bacterium
TGGCGGTGTTCGGCCTGTCGGTCATCATCGCGATCTCGGGCAAGTCGATTTCAAAGGGCCTGGTGAGCGCGTTCTTCGGCATGCTGCTGTGCACGGTGGGCCTTGACCCGACGAACGGCATCCCGCGCTTCATCACGTACAAGCAGACGGGCCTTCTGGAAGGTTTCCAGTTTATCCCGACGCTGATCGGCCTGTTCGCGGTGGCGGAGGTGTTCGGCGGCATCGAGCGGATCGTGAACGGCGAGGAGAAGCAGGAGCAGTCGCACGAGAAGATCACGAACGTGCTGCCGGGGCTCTCCGACATCAAGGTAATCTGGAAGAACATCCTGTCCGGCGGTCTGATCGGCACGTTCATCGGGGCGATCCCGGGCGCGGGCGGGGACATCGCGGTGTTCGTGTCCTACGGCGCGAGCAAGAGCGCGAGCCGGCATCCCGAGCTTTACGGCACGGGCATCCCGCAGGGCGTTGCGGCGACGGAATCCGCGAACAACGGCTGCTCGGGCGGCGCGATGATCCCGCTGCTGTCGCTGGGCGTGCCGGGGGATTCGGTGACGGCGATTCTGCTGGGCGCGTTCATCATGAAGGGCATCCAGCCGGGGCCGATGATGTACGTGACGGAGCTGCCGACGGTGTACCGCGTGTTCGCGGCGCTGATGATGGCGAACCTGGCGATGCTGCTGATCGGCTGCCTGGGCGTGCGGTTCTTCGCGAAGATCGTGTCGGTGGAAAAGAAGCTGCTGATGCCGATCATCCTGATCGTCTCCCTGCTGGGCTCGTTCTCGATCAACAAGAACGTGTTCGACGTGGGCGTGACGGTCGCGTTCGGCCTGATCGGGTACCTGATGAACAAGTACGAGTTCCCGCTCTCGCCGATCCTGCTGGCGCTGATTCTGGGGCCGATGTGCGAAAAGAACTTCGTGCGCTTCATGAACATCCAGAAGGGCAATTTCGGCGCGATCTTCACCTCGCCCATCGCGGTGGTGTTCATCGTGCTGGCGCTGGGCTCGATCATCTTCTCGGTGTTCAACCAGCGCAAGATCAACAAGCGCGCGGCGGCGGGCGGCACGGACGCGAAGGCGTAAAGCGCCGCGCGGCGTTCGCCGTCTGTAAGGCTGAAATCGTACTCGCCGGTGACCCGGCGGGCAAATGGCGTTGGGAGCATTGTCTCCCAACGTCTCTTTCGCATAGAATGAGAGAGGGAAAGCATGGAAATACTGAAATCACTGCTCATCAGCGAGGTCTTCTTTCCCCTGCGCGCGGACGAGGGGGCGCAGCTGGACGCCATCGAGCGCGTGCTGGACGGCGGGTTTTACGGCCGGGTGGAGGTGGGCGCGCTCGCCTCGCCCGAAAACCGCCGCCGCCTGCGGGGTATCGTCCGCGCGCACGGCGCAAAGCTCACGCTGTGGACCATCCCCACCATGACGGCCGAGGGACTCAGCCTCTCGACCCCGGACGCGGCCCTGCGCGCGCGCACGGTCGCCCGCCTGAAGACCCTGGCTATGGAGGCGGCGGAGTGCGGGGCGGAGCTCATCGGCATCCCCAGCGGCGCGGACGTGGGCCCGGCGCTGCGCGGGGACGCGACGCGCTACCTGTGCGATTCCTTAGCCGCCCTGCGGGATGAGATGGCGGCCTGCCCGGACGCGGCGCTTCTCATCGAGCCGCTGGACCGCGAGGTGCACAAGCGCCAGCTCATCGGCCCCATGGAGGAGGCGGTGGCGCTGACGCAGGCCGTGCGCGCGGCGGGCGTGCCGCTCTACATCTGCTGGGACAGCGCGCACGAGGCGCTGGGCGGGGCCGACCTGCTGCGCTCCTTCGCGCTCGCCGCGCCCTACATGGCGCAGTTTCACCTGTGCAACGCGGTGCTCGACCCCGCGTCGCCCCTCTACGGCGACTATCATTTGCCGGTGGGCAAGGCCCCGGGCTTTGAGAGCGCGGGCTACCTGACGCTCGATACGGCGGCCGGGCTGCTGCGCGCGGCGGGCGAGCAAAACGGCCGCTCCGGCAGGCAGCTTTCCGTCACGGTCGAGATCAGGACGCCGGAGGACGGCGACGGGTTTGCGACGGAGGCGCTCGTCCGCTCCTTTCTGCAGGCCGCCTTTGCGCGCGCCTGACGAGGTTTCAATTCAACATATCGAGAAGGAGAAAACCGCATGCAGATCGAAAAGAAGGTTCTTTGCGCCCTTGAACAGCCCTACTCGGTCAGCCCCTTTACCTACGAGGGGGAGGCCTGCTGCCTCGCCGCCTCCGAAGGGGTGGACGGCCCGTGCTGCATCCTGACCGCGGAGGGCCCCGTCACGCTGCGCGGGACGCTGGTGGGCGGGTGCATGAACCTGGTCGCCGTGCCGGAGTGCGAGAACACGTTCCTCACCATCCAGCGCTTTTACCCCGTCTTCAAGTCCGAGGGGGCGCAGGTCGTGCTCGTGCGCGTGGGCAAAAGGAATGCGGACGGCACCGCGGATTGCGAGGTCACGAAGCTGTGCGACCTGCCGTTCGCGCACCGCATCGCCCTGTGCGGCGCGCCGGGCGCCCGCTACCTGGTCGCGGGCGTGCTCTGCCGCGCCAAGGCGTTCACGGACGACTGGTCGCAGCCGGGCTACGTCGCGGCCTTCCCGCTCGACGTGGAGGCGGGCACGGTGGGGGAGATGGAGATGATCCTGCCGGAGCTGCACAAGAACCACGGCCTGTCCGTGCAGCCGCAGAGCGGCCCCTACGAGCTGATCGTCAGCGGCGAGGAGGGCGTCTTTTCCGTCTCGCGCGAGGGGGGCGTCTGGAAGACCGCGTGCATCCTGCCGCAGGAGACGAGCGACGTGTGCATGATCGACCTGGAGGGCGACGGCGAAAGCGACCTTCTGACCATTCAGGGCTTTCACGGCAGCGCGTTTAACGTCTTCAAGCGCGAGGGAGACGGCTGGCAGAAGATCTACACGCACCCGCTGGCCTTCGGGCACGTGCTCTGGTGCGGGCGTATCGGCCGGTGCATGTGCGCGCTCTCCGGCAGCCGCCTGGGCGGAAAGGAATTGACGCTGCACGTCTTCTACCGCGCCCACGGGCGCATCGGTCAGGAGGAATCCACCGTGCTGGACGCGCCCTGCGCGCCCACGCAGGTGGCCGTGCAGCCCGTCGAGGGCGGCGCGCGCATCTACGCCGCGAACACCGAGCAGGGCGAGATCGCCTGCTACACGGTGACGAACCTTCATTGACGGCTGCGGGGGGAACCAAAAC
>JAEXCG010000136.1 GCA_023402355.1 Bacillota bacterium
GGGCAGCGTCCGCCCCCGCCCGCCTCGCCCCGGTAGTTCTCCGGCGAGATCGACCTCGTCTTCGCCCCCGACAGGCGGAAAATGTCCGACATGCTTCCGATTCCGTTAAATCCCATGGTCTTTGTCCCTCCAAGTTTCGTGTTCTGGCCCCCGCGTCACTCGATTGCGGGCAGCTCGGCTTTCATCCACTGGATGTTGTAAATCGGGAAGAACTGGCTCATCGCGAAGTAGAACGTCTTCCCGTCCTGCTCCACGTATTTGGGGTGCATGAAGGCGCCGTAGAGCGACGGATACGCGGCGCCCGTCGCGAGCGTCACCGGCTCGCCCCACGCGCCCCAGGGCGTGACGCCCTCGCGCATGACGATCGAATACGTCTTCTCGCACATGTACGTGAGGATGAAGTTGCCCAGGTATTCGTCGTAGAGCACGGAAATCTCGCCCACCGGGCCCTCGATGATCACCTTCGCCTGCGCGATCCCCGCCTCGCCCTGCACGAAGACGGGCGCGCCGCGCTCGTCCGTGCCGGTGAAGTAGGCGTAGCTTTCAAAGTCCTCCAGCCGGTCCGTGGGCGCCTTCATCAGCGCCACGCCGCCCATCCGCCCCGCGGGGACGCCGAAGAAATACATCGTATCCCCGATCTCGCAGTTGGCCGTCTGGATGAAGTTGCTGTCGCCCGGCCACATCACGTCCTTCAGCTTTTCCCAGGTCCGCCCCTCGTCCTCGGAGACGGCCAGCCCGGAATAGCGGCAGTCCCACCGGCCCGCGTCGCCCCAGTGCGACACGGACATGTAGATGCAGTAGAGCTTGCCGTTCGCGGCAAAGAGGTTGGTGGGGATCACCGTCACCTCCGTACCCTCGCGCTTGAGGCTGCGCAGCAGCTCCTTCGCGCGCCCGGTCTTGTCCGTCACCGCGTCCGTGATCGTCAGCCCGTCGGACGGGTCGTCGTCCTCGATCACGAACAGCACGTTGCTGCGCCAGTGCGACTGGTCCTCCGCGCCGAACGTATCCCCGCCGAACAGATAGGTCTTGCCGTTCAGCACGGCCATCGAGCCCAGGTCCGTGCCCCAGACGCCGAAGCGGGACTGGGTTTTGTTCTCGCTCTCCTCGCCCGTGATCTGCGCGACCTTCGTGACGCGGGTCTTCTTCAGGCTGTGAAGCGCCTCCTGCTTGCCGGGCAGCGCGGCGACGGCCGCCTCGTCCCCGCCGACCTCGGCCGCGAGGGCCGCGCCCGACGACGCGAGCAGCAGCGCGCAAAGCAGGGCCGCGATCCGCCTTTTGTCCATGAAAAACCCCTCCCTCACTTGATGCCCGAGATCATCAGGCCCTTGACGATGTAGCGCTGGAAGCAGAGGAACACGAAGATCGGCGGCAGCGCCGCGATGATCGAGCCTGCCAGCACGACGCCGTAGGAATTGCTGTACATGTTGTTGTAAGAGCGGATGACCTGCATCACCTGCAAATACTTGCTGCTGGTGACGGTCATCGCGGGCCACAGGAAGCTGTTCCAGCAGCCGAGGAACGCGCCCGTGCCCATGATGACGTAGGGCGACTTCGCGTTGGGGATGAAGATGCTCACGAAGATGCGGAACCGGCTGGCCCCGTCGATGAGCGCGGCCTCCTCGGTCGCCATCGGCATGTTGAGGAAGAACTGCCGGAAGAAGAAGATCGAGTAGGCGCTCGCCAGCCCCGGCAGGATCAGCACGCTGTAGGAATCGAGCATGCCCAGAAAGTTGACGACCACGAAGGAGGTCACCAGGATCGTGATGCCCGGAATGTACATCGTAAAGATCGTGAGCCGCCACAGCGGCTTCTTGAAGCGGAAGTCCAGCCGCGCGTAGGCGTAAGCCGCCATCGAGTTGATCGAGATGGAGAGCAGCGCCGCCGAGACGGACACGAACGCCGTGGAGGCGAGCGATTGCAGGAAGGGGTAGGTCGTGTCGCTGAACAGCTTCTTGAAGTTGTCCGTGATCCACACGGAGGGGAAGAAGCGCAGCGGGTTGGCCTTTAAGATCTCCTTGCCGGATTTAAACGCGGAGATGCCCATCCAGATCAGCGGAAAGAGGGAGATGAGCGTCACCAGGAGCGCGACCGCGGTGAAGACCCATTCGACCCTTTTTCGATTTTTATTGACCGACATCGCTTTCCCTCCTCACTCGTCCTGCGCTTTTTCGGAGCCGATCAGCATGAAGACGACGCTGTTGAGCAGCCCGATGATGATCATCAGCAGAAGCGACGCCGCGACGGTGTAGCCCATGCTGTAGTCGGCGCTCTTGAAGTTGTTGTACACGTAGATCATCGGCGTCAGCGTGCTGTTGACCGGCCCGCCGGTGCCGTTCATCATCATGTAGGGCAGGTCGAACATCTGCAGCGTGCCCGCCATGAGGTTGACCATGATGAGGATGAACACGTTGCGCAGCGACGGAATCGTGATGCGAAAGAGCTTGGTGAGCGTGCCCGCGCCGTCGACCTCCGCGGCCTCGTAATAGCTCTGCGGGATGTTTTGAAGCCCCGCGTACATCACCAGCGAGTTGTAGCCGAAGCCCAGCCAGATCGTCGCGAACGAGACGGCCAGGCGCGAGAGCGTGGGGTCCTTCAGGAAGGCGACGCGCTTGTGGCCCGTCTGCATGATGAGCCAGTTGAGGATGCCGCCCTGATAGTTGAAGATGAACAGGAAGATGACCGAGGCGACCACGCCCGAGATGACGGTCGGCACGTAGATCGCGGTCTTCGCGTAGGCGCCGACGCGCTGGTTCATGCCGCGCAGCACGTGCGCGAAGAGGAAGCAGCAGATGATTTCCGTGGGCACGATCGCCAGCACGAACCACAGGATGTTCCCGAGCGATTTTTGAAAGAGCTGGTTTTTGAGCACCATCTGGAAGTTCTGCAGCCCGATAAAGTGCGTCTCGCCGTAAAACTGCCAGTCGGTAAAGCTCTTTTCCAGCGACATCACGAGCGGCGCCAGCACGAAGATGCCCAAAAAGACCAGCGAGGGCAGGATCATCAGATAGGCTGTCCAGTGGTCCATCCGATGGGTGGTGCTCCGCTTTCGGGCCGCCGTTGCCTTATTTGTCATCGCAATACTCCTTTCCTAACTGGTCCAGCGGAATCGAGGAGGGCTTTCGCCCTCCTCCAGCGTGTCGGCAAAGCGGCATACGCCGCGTTGTCGAGGTTAGGGGTGATTTTTTCGCTCCGCAAAACTGCGTTTTGCTACGGAAAAAGCCCCGCCCGCCCGGCAGAGCCGGGCGATACGATTTCAGTCTTGCAGACGGCTTTTGGTTACTCTGCCTTCGATGGGTTTGTCAACAATCCGGAGGAGGGCTTTCGCCCTCCTCGCATGGCCTTTGGCTTACTGGGGCTTCTTGCTCGCGTAGTCGTTGCCCTCGATGAACAGGTTGATCGCGTCCGCGGCCTGCGAAAGCGCGTCCGCGGCGCTCGTGCCGTTGATCAGCACCTCGTCCATGGCGGTGAGCAGGTGCGCGCTGATGTCCCAGGCGTAGATCGGCTCGCTGATGGTGTTGGGGATGATCTCCTGAGAGATCGTCTGCATCCACGCGTCGTCCTTGGCGGCGGTGCTCTCCATCAGGTAGTCGTCCACGGACTTGCGGGGCGCGTACTTGGAGAAGTTCGCCGCCTCGAAGAAGCTCGCGGTGCGCTGGGCGTCCTGGCCCAGCAGCCAGTAGATGTAGGCCGCCGCGCCCTCGGCGTTCTTTGACTTGGCGTCCACCGCGTAGGTCCAACCGCCGACGGTGCTCTTGAAGGGCGAGCCGTCCTGGGTGGGGGCCGGGGCCACGCCGATCACGTCCGCCATCTCCGGGTAGTTGTTCAGGATTTCCGCGATGCCCCAGGAACCGCAGAACGTCATCGCGACGCTCTCGTCGCCGATCAGGCGCGCGGAGCCGTTGTACCCCTCCAGCGCCTGCAGCGGCACGTACTCGTTCGTGTACAGCTCGCTCATGAAGCCCAGCAGGTCCTCATAGCCCTGGTCCTGGCAGTCGGCCGCGTCCCAGGCCTCGGTGATGGGCCAGTGGCCGGCGGTGGTGTACTCCCAGCCCCACATGGACCATTCGTAGTTCATCGTGGCGCCGTACATGTCGTTCGTCGTCAGCGCCTTGGCCGCCTCGATGAACGCGTCCCAGGTCTTGGGCGGGTTCTCCGGGTCCAGGCCCGCCTGCTCGAACAGGTCCTTGCGGTAGTAGAGCACGACCGCGGGCTCGAGCATCTGCGGGTACGCGTACTTCTTGCCGTTTACCGTCACCATTTCGCGCACGTTGTCGTACAGGTCGTCCCACGCGTCCTGCGGGATCAGGTCGTCCAGCGGCATGAACATGCCCTGGTTCGCCTGCCACACGATGTTGCTGTAGTTGGTCAGCAGGATGTCCGGCGTGGTGCCCGCGGCGCGCGCGGCGGTCAGCTTTTCATCCCAGGCCGCGCCGTCCACGAACTCCTGGGTCACGTAGTACTTCTGGTTCGGGTCCGCGTTGAACTCCTCGACCATCTTTTCGCACCACGCGCGGTTCCAGTCCTCGAAGATCTGGTTCCACAGCACGACCTCCGTCTTGCCCTCGGTGTCCGCGCCCGCCGCCGCAGGCAGCAGGGTCAGGGCGATGAGCAGCGCCATCAGCAAAGATGTCATCCGTTTCACAACAAATACCTCCCACTTATGATTTGATCTCAAGCATGTACAGCGTGCGGGGCGAAAGCTCCAACCGGAGCGTCCGCGCCTCACCCGCCTGCAGCATGCCTAAATCCGTCGTTACGGGGCCCTCGTCCGCGTCAAAGCCCGTGCAGAGCCTGATCCGCCCGCCGGTCCCCAGCGCGCAGGCGTCGAGCCTAACCTCGGCCTCCTGCGCCCGGCCGTCCACGTTCGTCAGGAACACCGCGGCGCTTCCCCCGGGCGCCTGAAAGCAGCTCGCCAGGACGGAGTCGACCGCGTAGTCGCCGCGCGTCTCCTCGCCGCCCCCGCCGTAGTTGTAGTGGAACCAGGGGAGCCGTATCCTCGCGCAGGCGACGCGCGGCGCGCGCCGCATGGCGCCGTAGGCCCAGTAGGGGTTGGCCAGCCCCGTGCGCGCCCGGGCGAACGCGCGCAGGTAGGCGGCGCGCTCCGGCGCGTAGGCGTAGCCGCGCGGCTGAAAGCGGAAGAAGTGCTCCTGCGGGTCGTTTTCCGCCCCGTCCAGCAGCTCCATGGGGCTGTACTCGTGGTTGATCTCGTAGAGCCCGCCCCACTGGTACACCTTGGCCGCGTTATAGTAGAAGAGATCGCCCGTCTCCCGCACCAGCTTGCCCCAGCCGTCCATGCGGACCGGGCCGTACTCGTGGTAGACGAAGTCGAACAGCGGGATCATGCGCGCGCGCCCGCTGCGCATCGCGTCCGCGAGCGGCCAGGTTTCGAGCATCGAGCAGGGCTGCGCCCAGGCGCGCGCCTGGTAAAAGCTGAGCTGCGGCAGGAAGCACTCGCACATCATCTCCGTGCCCAGCGGCACGTCGTGGCCCGCCTCCCGCGTAAGCGCCGCGCGCGTATCCTCGTAGATTTCCTGATAGCCGCGCGTGATCTCGTGCCCGCCGCCCGGCGTGTGCGCGTGGTCGCCGCGCTCGCAGACCTTGATGAGGTTGTTGGCCGAGATGTCGTAGTACATCGCGTCCACGCCCGCCTCGCGCAGCACCTGCAGGTCGCGCTCCCTGTGGAACGTGCGGGTGTACTCCTGGCAGGGGCAGAGCATGTTGAACGTGTAGCCGTCGTGGCTGTAGGTGGGCGAAGGAAAGCCCATCAGGTTTTCCCGCAGCAGCTCCGGCCTGCTCTTGTCCAGCCCCACCAGAAAGTCAAATTCAAAGGGCGCGAAGCGGTCGCCGTTTTCCCGGATCGCCGCGAGGTTCGCCGCGTCAAAGCGCGTCGGCAGCCAGTCCTCCATCGCGCCGGGGATGCCGCCCTGAAAGTCCTGCAGGCGGTTCGTCCAGTCCGGGCCGAGCACGTGAAGGCCGTGCGCGCCGATGTCCGCCCGGTAGCGGTTCAGCCACTTCGTGCGGTCGCTCCCCGCGTTCACCCCGAACGTGCAGTACCCCACGTCCTCGTACAGCCAGCGCGCGACGTCCTGCCGGCCGGCGACGGGCCCCTTGCGGCACCACGCCTGCTCGACCGCCCACGCCTTGTACATCCCGGCCGGTTCCTCCCAGCCGTCCCCGTCCGTGAAGCGCACGACGAAGTCGTAGTCCATCGAAACCCCCGCGCCCGGGCGCACGTCCTCAAAGCCCGCCATGTGGGAGAGGCACAGCGCGCCGTCCTGTGAGAAGGCGTTCAGCCATTTCTGGTGGCACCCGCCGTCCTGCGAGGCCAGGTAAAGCCCCCCGCGCCCTTCCTCGTAATAGCTCATCAGCTGCATGGACGCGCCCGAGAAGCTCTCGGGGTAGGGCGCAAAGCGCAGCGCGCCCTGTTCCGGCAGCACGGCGGCGGGGTTTTGCACCAGCACGCCCGTCGCCCAGGCGTGCGCGAGGAAGCCGCGCTCGCCGTAGTCCGCGAGCGGCCCTAACACCGGGTACTCCACCGCGCGGCAGACGCCCTCCGGGTCGTTTTGAAGGGACGCCCGGAACGCGACGCCGTCCTCAAGCAGGCGGACGCTCGCCTCGACCGCCGCGTCCGGCAGGCGCCAGCGCAGGCGAAGGCCGCCCTCCTGCGGCGTAAGCTCCGCCTCGCCCAGGGGGATCATCTCGCCGCCCCGCTCCACGCGCCCGGCCGCGGCCGCCCCGGCGGCGATGTAGCGCCGGGCCCTCTTCAAATCCTCCAGCCGGAGGATCGCGCCCGTCGCCTCGTCGATCTGAAGGAGAACGCCCTCGTTTTGCAAGACCATGCCGTCTTCCCTCCTGCCAAATCATGGCATCGATGTCATACCTTCCATGACAGCCCTTCGACGCTGCCCAATGTTCCCGCTCGGAAACATTGGAGGCGCTGTTTTTTCTTTTGGGCCGCTGTCACAAAAGGTATTCTTTAATTGCAGCCTGAGGTGAAATGTACGTCTGACCCCGATTCAGGTGTTTAAAGCGAAAATATGGCAAATCTGCTATATGAGATCGTTGTCACATTGTCAGTATAGTCTTCGTCGGCAGAAGTGTCAATATGTTTTTGCAAATTTTGCGCCATGCGCCGCATCAGTCGCCGCTCGAGGCCCGCAGGGCGAGCGAGGGCTGCAGGCGCACGGTCTTTTTCTCCTCGCGCTTTTTGAAGATGCGCTCCATCAGCAGCTCGGCGGCGATCCTTCCGATGTCGTATTCCATCATCTGAACGGAGGAGAGCTCCGGCGTGGTGTACAGGGCGACGTCGGAATTGTCCATGCCGATGATCGCGACCTCCTCCGGCACGCGCACGCCCGCGCGCTGGCACACGCGCAGCGCGCCCACCGCCATCAGGTCGTTGGCGGCGACGACCGCCGTGGGGCGCTCGTCCGCGGCGAGCAGCTCGCGCATGGCCGCCTCGCCGCTCTCGCGCGAAAAGTCGCCCTCCCTGAGCAGCGCCTGGTCGATGGCGACGCCGCCCTCGTCCATCGCCTTGACGAAGCCCGCGAAGCGCTCGCGCCCGGTCTGCACGGAGGCGTCGCCGCCGATGTAGCCGATGCGGCGGTGCCCCTGCCGGATGAAGTGCGCGCAGGCCATGCGCACCCCCTCGTAGGTGTCGATGTACACGCAGTCGAACCGGTCGTTCCCGCGCGGCGACTGATAGTTGTTCGTGAGCACGACGGGCATGCCGCACCCGTTGACCGCGCCGATGTTCTGGGCGTTAAAGTCGAAGGAGACGAAGATCATGCCGTCCCCGTACCCCTCCTGCAGGTTGCGCAGCATCTGCAGTTCGGCTTTCAGCTCGCCGCGCGTGTGGCAGAGCACGGGAAAGTAATCGTGCGCGTCCAGCACGTCGCTGGCCCCCTTGATCATGCGGAAGTAAAAGGGGTTGTACAGGTCGGGGATGCAGAACAGAATCTTGCTCGTCCGCTTGCTCTTGAGGGTGCGCGCCGCGTGCGAGGGCACGTACTGCATCCGCCGGGCCGCCTCCATGATCTTGTCGTAGCTCTCCTTGCTGCAATATCCCTTGCCGCTCAGCGCGCGCGCCACCGTCGAAGGCGAAACGCCCACCTCCTGCGCGATTTCATAGATCGTTGCCATCCTTCTCTCCCCTTCACGTGCGCCGTATAATATCGATCCCATATTTTCCGGCTGCTTCGCGAGCATCGGGGCGTCTTTCGCCCTTCACGGACGCCCTTTCCTCTCGCTTTCAAACATCTTAACACATGTTTTAGGAAATTACAACAAAACCGCCTTGACTTTATCAGCCATATCCGTTATCCTTCCAGGTAGCAGCCCGGTATGGCATCGATTCTACATTTTTCACGTTCCGTCATCAAAAGGAGGCCGCATCGATGAATCCCTCGCCCGTTTACCCGAACACAGCGCCCCACGCGTCCTATCCCCTGGGCGGTATCGGCACCGGCACCCTCTCGCTGCACGCGTCCGGCCATCTTTCCGAGTTTGAATTCTTCAACCGGCCCTCGCAGGGCAAGAAGCTCCCCTACAGCTTCTTCGCGATGCACAGCGAATGGGACGGCCGCGAGGACACGCGCGTGCTCGAGGCGCCCCAGGCCCCGGACTTCGACCTCGCGCGCGGCTATCACCCGCACCACACGATGGGCCTGCCGCGCTTCGCCGCCTCCTCCCTGCGCGTGAACGTGCCGTTCGCGCGGATCGACTTTGAGGACGAGGCCCTGCCGCTTAAGGTATCGCTCACCGCCTTCAACCCGCTGATCCCCCTGCGCGAGGACGACTCCGGCATCCCCGCCGCGCTCTTCCGCTTCCGCGTGCGCAACGACTCCGGCGCGCCCGCCCGCGTGCTGGTGGCCTGCTCCATGCCGAACATCCACAACCACACGGGCTTTGACTGCATGGAAAACTACATTCCCTCCGGCGGGACGTTCAACGCGAAGCGCCGCGGCGAGGGGATCAGCGGCCTTTTCATGGACGGAAGCGCCGTGGCCCCGGACGCGCTGACCTACGCCAACAACGCGATCCTGACCCCCGGCGAGGACGCGCTCCTGCTGCCCGCCTGGCGCCGCGGCGGCTGGTGGGACGGCGTCACCACCTTCTGGAACCGCTTTTGCCGGGGCGAACTGCAAAACGAGGAGGGCGTGGACGCGCAGAGCGCCATCGGCCCCGCCGGCTGCCGGGTCGGCTCGGTCGGCGTGCGCAGGGAAATCGCGCCCGGCGCGAGCGCCGACTTCACGTTCGTCGTCTCCTGGTACGTGCCCAACCGCGTGCGCGGCTGGTTCCCGCAGGACAACCCCGGCCAGACGATGAAAAATTACTACGCCACGCGCTTTGCGGACGCCTGGGAGGCGGGCGCCTATTTGCTGCAAAACGCCGAGCGCCTGGAGCGGGAATCCCGCCGCTTTTCGGACGCGCTCTACGGCAGCACCCTGCCGCCGCAGGTCGTGGAGGCCGCCGCCGCGAACCTGACGGTGCTGCGCTCCAACACCTGCTGGCGCTGCGAGGACGGCACCTTCATGGCCTGGGAGGGCTGCCTGGAGCAGGAGGGAAGCTGCCACGGCACCTGCACGCACGTGTGGAACTACGCGCAGGCCGCCGCCTACCTCTTCCCCGGCCTGGAGCGCTCCGCGCGGCTCAACGAGTTTCTGGTGGAGACGGCCGGGGACGGCAAGATGTCCTTCCGCACGCAGCAGCGCTTCGGCCTTCCGCCCTTCGACATGCACGCCGCGGCCGACGGCCAGCTCGGCACGATCGTCCGCGCCTACCGCGAGTACCTGCTGGGCGGCGGCGAGGCCTTCCTGCGCGCGGTCTACCCCGCCGCGCAGCGCGCGCTTTCGTACGCGGAGCGCACCTGGGACCCGGACGGGGACGGCCTGCTCGAGGCGCGCCAGCACAACACCTACGACATCGAGTTCTTCGGCGTCAACCCGCTCAGCGGCGTGTTCTACCTCGCGGCGCTGCGCGCGATGGAGGAGATGGCGCGCGCCCTCGGCCTTTCCAAGGACAGGGAGGCGTACCGGGCGCGCTTTGAAGAGAGCGCGAAGCTGCTGGACGAGCGCTGCTTTACGGGCGAATACTACGTGCAGCTCGAATCCGCGCCCAACGCGCACCCCTATCAGTTCGGCCGGGGCTGCCTGTCGGACCAGCTTCTGGGGCAGACGCTGGCCTGCCTCACCGGCCTTGGCAGCCTGCTGCCGGAGCCGCACCTCAAGAGCGCCGCGGCGGCCGTCTTCCGCCACAACTTCCTGCCCGGCGAGGCGCGCGGCGCCTGCCTGCAGCGGCTGTACGTCGCGCCGGACGAGCCCGGCCTCGTGCTCTGCTCCTGGCCGGACGGCGGCAAGCCGGACTTTCCCTTCGTCTATTCCGACGAGGTCTGGACGGGCATCGAATACCAGGTCGCGACGCTGCTCGTCTGCGAGGGCATGGTGGACGAGGCGCTGCAAATCGTGCGGGCCGTGCGCCGCCGCTACGACGGCGTCCGCCGCAACCCCTTCAGCGAGATCGAGTGCGGCTATCACTACGCGCGCTCCCTCGCGAGCTGGGGCCTGATCCCGGCGCTCAGCGGCTTTACGCCCCGCGCGGACGGCTTCACGTTCTCGCCCCGCATCCGCCAGGACGACTTCCACTGCTTCTTCTCCGACGGCCTGCGCTGGGGCGTGCTGCACCAGACGCGCGGGGCGGACGGGGAGCTCCATCAGCAAACGGAGGTGCTCGGCGGCGCGCCGCTCTGATCCCCGAAACAAGATACAAAAAAAGCAAGGTCCTGCCCGGCGTCGCCGGACAGGACCCTTTTGCTTACTTTTCGTCTTCGCGCAGCTTGCCCAGCGAGCCGCCGGGGTGGCGCATCACGTACTCCTGCGGGGTCATGGCGCGCTTTTCCTGCAGCACGACGGACAGGCCCTGCAGCACCAGCGTCTCCGAGAGGATCGAGGCGCGCGGTGCGCGGTTCAGCGGGCCGCCCTCGTTCTCCACGTGCGCCGGCAGGTGCGCGTCCGCGAACTTCGCCAGCCACGAATCCGCGTTGCCCGTGACCGCGATCACCTTGCAGCCGTTGTTCCTGACCGCCATCGCCGTCGCCTTCAATTCCGCCGTCTCACCGCTGTTGGAGATGCAGATCACCACGTCCCCCGAGACGAGCTGGCCGCAGCTTCCGTGCACCGCCTCGGTGCCGTGCAGGAAGTAGGTCGGCGTGCCCGTGGAGGACATCAGCGAGGCCATGTAGCCCGCCACGTGCGCAGGCTTGCCGATGCCCGTGATGTGGATGCGGTTGCCCGCCGCCTGCGCGTCCCAGATGATCTGCGCCGCCGCGTCGAACGTGTGCGCGTCAAAGCTGTTCAGCGTGCGCTCGACCTCGTCGCGCTGGGTCCTGATGAACGTTTCCAGTGCCGTCATATTATCGTTCCTCCTTCTGTCGCGGCGGCCCCCGCCGCCCCTTCGCGTTCAGCAGAGCGCCTCGTAGCGCCCCGCGTCGAATCCCTTTTCGCGCATGAGCGCGACCACCTCCGAAAGCGTCGGCAGGCTCGGCTGCGCGCCCAGGCGCGACACCGTGATGTGCGCCGTGCAGTTCGCGAACCGCAGCGCCTCCTCGTGCGGCGCGCCCAGGCACACCGCCACGCAGAACGCGCCCACGAAGCTGTCGCCCGCGGCCGTCGGGTCCTTCACGTCCTCGCAGCGCACGCACGGGCTCACGATGAACTCGCGCTCGTTTTTGAGCACCGCGCCCTCGCTGCCGCGCGTGATGAGCACGTTGCCCACGCCGCGTAAGAGCAGCGCGTCCGCGGCGCGGCGCGCGTCCTCCTCGCTTTTCACCGCGATGCCGGTCAGGTCCTCCGCCTCGTGCTCGTTGGGCGAGATGTACGTCACATTGGCAAGCAGCTCCCCGCTCGTCGGCGCGGAGGGCGCGGTGTTCAGCATGACCGGCACGCCCTTCGCGTGCGCGTAGGCGGCCACGATCTCGTCGATCTGCATGGGGATCTCGTACTGCAATATCACCATGTCGTACTGCGCGATCCCCTCTTTCAGGAACGCGACGTCCTCCGGCGTGATCTTCATGTTCGCGCCCGACACCACGATGATGCGGTTGGCCGTCCTGCCCCCCTGCACCTCGAGCTGCACGTTGCCGATGGCCGAGCACGCGTCCGGCGTCTTCAGGATGCGCGAGGTATCCACCCCCGCCTCGCCCACGCTCCTCACCATGCTCCGTCCAAAGTCGTCCTCGCCCACGCGGCCCACCATCGTCACGTCCGCGCCCAGGCGCGCCGCCTGCACCGCCTGGTTCGCGCCCTTGCCGCCGGAAGCCGTGTGATAGTCGAGGCCCAGCACCGTCTCCCCGCTCTGCGGAAAGCGCCCCGTGCTCACGATCAGGTCCATCACCAGGCTCCCCACCACCAGAATCTTGGGTTTCCTGTCCATAAGCATTCCTCCATCCGTCTGGGACGGCGGGGGATCTCTCCCCCGCCGCCGCCCTGTCTTTATTCTATATTCTATTGCGTTTTAATCGGATGGGCAATAAGCTCGCTTGCGGCTTTTGTTTCGATTTTTGCCGGATTGCGCAAGGCCCCGCGCCGGGGACGTCCGGGTTTGGGGGCGCTTACAGCCTGTGCTGCAGGGGCTTGATGATGCGCTGCAGCGTGTCCGCCGCCCGCACGACGGTCGCCGGGTCGAAGCGCGGCGACGGCCCGGACACGCTGATGGCGGCGACGAGCCGGTTGTCCGCCCCGAAGACCGGCACCGCCACGCAGCGCACGCCGTACTCGTGCTCCATGTTGTCCACAGCGAAACCGTTGACGCGCACCTCCTCCAGGTTGTCGCGCAGCACGCCGGGGTCCAATATGGTGCAGTCGGTGCACTTCTCCTTGGGGCTTTGGATGATCGCCTCGCGCTCCTCCTCGGGCAAAAAGGCGAGCATCGCCTTGCCCAGGCCCGTGCAGTACATGGGCGCGGTCTCGCCCGTGATCGAGCGGGTGTTCGCGCCGCTCGAGGGGTAGGCCGCCTCCAGATACAGCACGCTCGCGCCGTAGGGGATGCCCAGGTAGCACACCTCGTTCATCTCCTGGGCGATCCTGTGGATGTAGGGCAGGAAGATTTCGCGGTAATCCAGGTGGCTGTTGATGATGTAGCTGAACCGGAGCATCTTGAGCCCCAGGGAATACTTGTCCGTCTGCGCGTTCTGCGAGACGTAGCCCAGCTCCTCAAACGTCGAAAGGATGTTGTGCACCGTGCTCTTCTGCACGCAAAGCATCTGGGCGATCTCCGTCACGCCCAGCTCCGGGTTCTTGACCGAAAAGCACTCCAGCACGCGCATCGCCTTCGCCAGAGACTTGACCTTATACTCCTGCTCCATCGTACCGCCCCTTTTCTCTCGTTAAATCCCGCGCCTCCATGCCCTCACACGCGCAGGAGGAACAGCTCGTTCACCCCCGCTCCGCCCGCCTGCCCGTGCGCCTGCCAGGTGAGCGCAAGGCTTCCGTCCGCGTACGCGCCCGCGGGCAGGTCGTATTCCAGCCAGATGTCCGCGTCGTGCGCGGGCACCTCCTCGTGCAGCGCCGTGCCGTCCGCGAGCGTCAGGCGCACGGGCGAGGGCCAGCGCTGGGCGCTGTAGCCCACCCGCAGCCGGTAGCGCGCCGCGGAATCGAGCCCCGGCACCGTCACCGTCAGCGGCACGTCGTAATAGGTGATCGCCCTGGAGAGCATTTCCCACGGCACCGCCCGCTCGCGGTAGGTGCCCGTGTCCTCGTGAATCGCCGTGAGCGCGCCGCCGTCGATGCCCGTGAAGGCCGTGCGCAAAAGGCCCGGGTCGTCGGCCCACGCGTGCGCGCGGGAAAGCAGCGCGCGGCTCCCGGCGCTGCCCAGGTTCACGTAGACGCCGCCCTCGCCGGGGTCCGTGCGCCTAAGCATCGCCGCGATGACGGCGCGCTTTTCAGCCTCGGACTTCAGGCGGCGGATCGCCTTCATCGTGACCGAAAGGTACTGAAAGTCGCTCAGCGGCGTGTCGATCATGTCCATCCACGCGCCGCGCCCCCAGCGCTGTGCGCCGCTGCGCGCGGTCGTCAGCTTGATGCCGCAGCTTTTGTGCAGCTCGTCCGCCATGCGCTGCAGCCGCGCGCGAAGCTGCGGGTCGTGCGGCTCGTCCAGCCCCCGGTTTAAAATGGCCTTCGCGCGGCGCATCGCCTCGTCCGCGCCCAGCTCCCCCGCCCGGGCGAGCGTTTCGCGGCACCGCGCCTCCAGATGCGCGTCGTACATCCGCTTGCCGCGGACGTACTCGTCCGCGAGCGCGCGCATCAGCCCCATCTGGTAGCGGAAGTTTCGCCGCACGGCGTCGCCCGCCCGCGCGTCGATGTCCCGCCACAGCGCGCTGGCGCGGGCCACCGCCTCGTTTTCCTCGATGGGCGCCTCGCAGTCCCAGTTTTCCTCCAGCGCCATCAGGGCGCGCGTGAGCTCGTCCTCCAGCGCGGGATCGATGAAGAAGCGCACGTACTCGCGCACCGTCTCCTCCGCGTCCTGGCGCTCGTCCCAGTCCTGCTGGCCCCAGACGAACTTGTTCACGTCGTCGTGAATGCCCTCGGAATAGGTGATGCTGCCCACGGTGAAGGGCGCGTGGCGGTTGTGAATGGCCTTCATCGCGCGGGGCCGCGCGTTGTAGCACTCGCGCCCCTCGACGATGGCGAAGCAGTTGTCCCAGTGCGGCAGGGCGAACTGGCAGCCGTAGTTGTGCGTGATGTCCGGGTAGTGGCGGATGCGGTCCTTGTACAGGTCGGGCAGGCGCGCGCGCATCTCCTCAATCGTCTGCTGCTCCCAGGGGGCGAAGCACACGCCGTAAAGCCACGCCGGCTGCTCGCTCACATGCCGGTAAAAGGCGTCATACCAGCCGGGCTGCGGCGCAAAGCTCTGCGGCGCGAGGTAGACCTTGGCCGCCGGGTGGTATTTATGGAGTATTTTAACACATTTCTCGGTCACTGGGAACAGTTCGTCCGGCTCAAGTTCGCCCGGATCGCCCGCGGGCACGAGCATGCCCTCCACGCTGCCCAGCGCGGAGAAGACCTTTTCCCGCTCCAGCAGCTCCGCCTCCAGCACCTTCGGGTCGCCGTAGTCTTCGCCCATGTTCGGATACCACAGCCACAGGTCCATGCCGTAGGCGTGCACGATCCGCTCCAGGCGGCACATCAGCTCGAACGGGTCGCGGCGCATCTTGCGCGAGTAGAGGTTGTCGTCCGTGCGCGGGGGCAGCAGCTCGACGGCGTTTGCGCCGAAGAGCAGCAGGTCGCGGATGTAGCGGTCGAACTCCCGCTCCGTCCAGCAGGGCAGGGTGTTCTGCTTGTCGCGATAGGCGAGCTGGTGGCCGCGCAGCGCGCGGCGCGGCGTGGAGCTCAGGCCCGCAAAGAGCGCGTCCGCCTCGATGCGCCCCGGAAAGAGCCGCAGCAGCCGCAGCAGCTTGCCCGTCGCGTACAGCGCGCCGCGCGCGTCCCGCCCGACGGCAAACAGCGAGAGCGCGTCCCCCCGGCGCTCAAAGAAGAGCCGGAAGCCCTCCGCGCCCGGCGGCTCAAGGCGCGTAAGCGCCCCCGCCGCCTGCGGGCAGACGCGGCCGAGGCGCGGGTCCGTCGTGATGACGACGTTGCTTTTCCCCGGCACGAAGACCGGGCTTTGGATGAGCTCAAGCCCCGTGCGCAGGGCGATTTCCTCCGCGAAAATCGAAATCGCGCGCCGCTCCAGCTCCGGCAGCCCCTCGGGGCACACGAGCACCGGCGCGATCCTCTCAAACCTCTTCATGTTCGCCCTCCTCCCGGATGATCCACACCTCGCTCACGCCGAGGCTTGAAAGCTTCCCATACACCTGCCAGGTCAGCGTGAGCGTCCCGTCCCGGTAGGCCTCCCGCGGCAGCGGGTAGCGGTAGACCGGGCAGATCGGCCTCCCCTGCGGCCGGGGCACGCGGCTGTGCACGAGGCGCCCGCCCGCGCGCAGGTTGACGCGCGCCTCCTCCGGCGCGCCCGGCAGCAGGAAGTCGGGGTAGGTCACCTGCAGGCTGTAGCGCGCGTCCGGGCAAAGGCCCTCAAAGCGCGCGACCAGCGGCGTGCCGTAGATCACACGCGCGCGGCGAATCCAGTTGAGCGCGATGGGGAACTCGTCCGCCCAGCCGCGATTTGCGTGAAACTGCATCAGGATGCCGTAGGGGTCGTGCGTGAGCTGCGGCGTGCGCAGGCGGCCGGGGTCCTCCGCCCAGGTCGCGGCGGGCACGACGTGGGCCTTGAAGTCCGCGATGCGCCCCAGGCAGGCGTACTGCCCGCCCGGGCCGGGGTTCTGCCGGTTCACCAGCTCGTCGATGGCGCGCAGCCGCTCCCCCTCGTCCGTCATTTGAAGGATGTCAAGGAGGTGCAGCTTGTACCATTGGTAGTCGCAAAGCGGCGTGTTCAGCGTGTCCAGCCACGCGCCGCGAATCCACTTCTGGCCGCCGTGGCGCCGCGTGTCGAGCTGAATGCGGCAGCCCGGCGTCGCGCGCAGCTCGTCCGCCAGGCGCTGCATGGTGAAGACGAGGTCCTCCGATTCCGGCTCGTCAAACGTCAGGTTCAGCGTCTCCAGCGCCGCGCGCGCCGCCGCCGCCGCGCCGGTTTCGCGCGCCCGCGCGAGGCGGGCGACCGCCTCCCGCTCAAGCTCGCCGTCGCGGATCGCGCGCCTGCGGGCGTAGCAGTCCAGCATCGCGCGCAGATAGGCCATCTTGAAGCGGTAGTTCTGCCGCGTCCGCTCGCAAACGCGTCCGTTCAGGTCCTCAAAGCGCCGGTATACGGCCTCGATGCGCTCGTTTTGCGCCGCCTCGCCCACCCAGTTCTGCTCCAGCTCGAAGATCAGCTCCGTCCATTCCTCCGCGATGTCCGGGTCGATGAACAGCCGCGCGTAGTCGCGCACCGTCTCGCGCGCGTCGCGCTCCGGGCAGAAGTCCTGGTCGCCCCAGACAAACTTGTTCACGTCGTCGTGCACGCCCTCCGAGTACGTCAGGCTGCCGAGGGTGTAGGGCGCGTGCAGGTTGTGGATGTGCTTCATCGCCAGCGGCCGGGGACAATAGCTCTCGCGCCCGTTCGTCATGGCGAACGGCGTGTCCCACTCCGGCACCTCGAACTGGCTGGACGCCGTGTGCGTGATGTCCGGGTAGTGGCGAATGCGGTCTTTGTACTTTTCGGGGACGCGCGCGCGCATTTCCGCGATCGATCCCTGCACCCAGGCGGCGTAGCACACGCCGTAGAGCCAGTCCGGCTCGCGGGAGAGCTCGTCGTAGAACGCGTCGTACCAGCCGGGCTCCGGGGCGAACACCTGCGGGGCGACGTAGACCTTCGCCCGCGGGTGGTAGCGGTGGGCCACCTCCATCATCCGGCCCGTCACCTCGAAGAAGCGGCGGGGGTGCAGTTCGCCCGGATCGCCCGCGGGGATGAGGATCGCGTCCAGGTACGGAATCTGCGAAAAGACCCGCTCGCGCTCCGCGATCTCCGCCGTGAGGACCGCCGGGTCGTCGTAGTCCGCGCCCATGTTCGGGTACCACAGCCACACGTCCATGCCGTAGCCGTGCACGGTGCGCGAAAGGTCCAGCATCATGTCGAAGGGGTCGCGCCTGAAGAGCGGGGAAAAGAGCGCGTCGTCGGTGCGCGGGGGCAGCAGCTCGATGGCGTTCGCGCCGAAGAGCAGCAGGTCGCGGATGTAGCGGTCAAAGTCCGCCAGGTCCCACGCCGGGCACGAGTTCTGCTTGTCGCGGTAGGCGAGCTGGTGGCCGCGCAGCGCCCAGCGCGGCGTGAGCGAAAGGTCCGCAAGCTCCGCCGTCGCGGAAAGGACGCCGTCCTTCATGTACAGCTTTCTGAGCACGTGCGCCACGCCGTACAGGCAGCCGCGCCCGTCCCGGCCCGCGACGGCCACGCGCACGTCCTCTGCGTCCAGGACGGCGACGCGAAAGCCCTCCGCGCCGGGCCGCTCCATCGCCCGGATGCGCGCGCCCGCCTCCGGCCAGGCCGCCGCCACGTCCTCCTCCAGGCCGATCATCACGAAAGGGCCCGACGCGGGCAGGCCGTTCCGCCTTTGCGCCCCGATGCCCCGCAGGCGCAGTTCCTCTTGCAGGATGTCCGCCGCCTTCGCGGCGAGGCCGTCCGCGCAAGGCGGGACGACCAGAATTACCGTCTTTTGCTCAGCCATGCTTCCTCCGTCGCAGCTCGAGGCTGCCGCTGTCTGGTTCCGGCAAAAAGGGGGCCGTGCTCCCAAATGGCGCGCATCTGAGAACAGGCCCCCGTCACGCCGCCCTCTGCTATGTGGGCTTAACGGATGCGGTCGTACGCCGCATTGAAGATTTCCTCCAGGCGCTCGGTCCCCTGCGCCCTGAGCATCTCGACCAGCTCGTTCCACTGATCCATGCTCTTCTTGCCGGTGATGTAGCTGTTGATCTCCTGATCGAAGACGTTGCCGATGGCAAGCTCCAGGTCGGTGATCTCCTCGACCTCCTCCGTGGTGAAGGCGGGCCAGTTGGGCAGGAACACGACGGTGCCGTCGTCCGTCCACCGCTGAATGCGCTCGCCCATCTCGACGAACAGCGGGTCGGAGACCTGCTTGTAGGTCGCCTCGTCGATGTACAGGCTGAACCCGTGCAGCCCGACGCCGATCTCGCCCTGAATCGCCATGAACACGTCGGAAGCGTTCGCGTTGCGGTCCACGATTTCCTGCTTGATGGTCGGGAAGCCGTCCACCACGTCGTAGTGCTCGCCCTCGATGCCGAAGTTCGTGATCATCCGGCCCTCTTCGGAGTACATCCAGTCGATGACCTTGAGGATGTCCTCGTAGCGCTCGCTCTGGGCGTTGACGACCGTCTGGTCGGACCAGTCGCGCTCGTAGCGGAAGGCGCGGGTCTGCCCGTCGGCGTTCTGCATGGGGGTAAGCAGGTCAAAGCGCGCGTTCTTGTCGATCTGCTGCAGGGCCGGGTTGTAGGTGCGGGCGGTGAACGAGTTGTTGTCGAACACGCAGAACAGCTTGCCGTTGGACAGCTTCTCGAACATCTGGTCCTTGTTCATGGTCGCGTAGTCCGGGTCGAGCAGGCCGTCCTTGTAGGCGTTGGCCAGGAATTCCACCACGCGGGTGAACTTCTCGCTCGTCGGGCCGTAGACGTACTTGTCCTCATTCGGCTCGTAGTACATGCCGCGGGTCGAGGAGAAGGAGGGGAAGCCGCCGGTGCCCAGCGGGTAAGCCAGCGCGCCGATCAGGTAGTTGGTGCCGCTGCGGCTGCTGAAGCCGTACATGTCGGGGTGCGCCGCCTTGATCTTCAGCATCGCGTCGTACAGCTCGTCCCAGGTCGTGGGGGCCGCGAGGCCCTGCTCCTCCAGCAGGTCCATGCGGATCTGGGGCATCGGGGCGACGGCCAGGCGGTCGTACTCCAGCGTGCGGAAGGAGTAGAGGCTGCCGTTCACGCGGAACTTGTTCGTCTCGGTGACGCGGTCCTCCGCGTCCACCAGCGCGAAGTAGTTGGGCATCAAATCCTTGTGCTCGTCGAGGTTGACGAACATGCCCATCTCCGCGTAGGTCGCCACCTCATTAATCTGCACGCCCGGGCCCAGCACGTCCGGCATGGTGTTGGAGGCCAGCACCGTCGCGCGCTTGGTCGCGTAGTCCGCCGAGGGAATCGGCTGCAGCTCGATGGTCACGTTGAGCCTGTCCTTGATCGCCTTGAGCACCGGGGCGTCCAGGTCCATCTTCTGCAGGTTGGTTTCGCGCGTCATCCACTTGATGGTCAGTCCGTCCTCGAACCACAGGTCGCTCTTTTCGGCGTCCTGCGCGCTCGCGGCGAAGGCCGGCACGAGGGAAAGCGCCAGCATCAGCGCCGTCAGCAGGGATACGAGTTTCCTTGTCTTCATCTTGTTCGCTCCTTTTTCTCTATTTTCAGGCCGAAGCCCGGGGTACAAAGGAATCAGCCCTTGACCGAGCCCACCATCACGCCCTTGACGAAGTACTTCTGCGCAAAGGGGTAGACCACCAGGATCGGCAGCACCGTGATGAACACCGCCGCGTACTTGATGTTGCGGCCCATCACCGCCAGGTCGGAGGACACCGTCGCCGACCCCGCGTCCGACTCCAGCAGCATGTTGCGCAGGATGAGCTGCATGGGGTAAAGCAGCCGGTCGTCCAGATAGACCAGCGCCGGGAAGAAGCTGTTCCAGTGCCACACCGCGTAAAAGACGATCATCGTGGCCAGCACCGCCTTGGAGAGCGGCAGGATGATGCGCAGGAAGATCGTCAGGTCGTTCGCGCCGTCGATGTAGGCCGACTCGTGCAGCTCCTCCGGGATGTCGGAAAAGAAGGTGCGCATGATGATCATGTACCACACGTTGATGGCGGGCGGCAGCAGGATCGCCCAGATCGTGTTCTTGATGCCCAGGGAGAGCACCACCATGAAGTTGGAGATGATGCCCGCGTCGAAGAACATCGTAAAGACGATCAGCATCGTGAAAAATCCGCGCCCGAACAGCTTCTTTCGGGAGAGGGGGTAGGCGCACAGCGCGGTCATCACGACGTTGATGAGCGTGCCGAGCACCGTGTAGACGATCGTGTTCAGGTAGGACCGGGGAATGTAGCGGTCGCCCAGCACGTAGGAATACGCGCCGAAGTTCACGCCCTTGGGCAGAAGCGACACCTCGCCGCGGATGACCGCGTAGCCGTCGCTGACGGAGACGATCAGCATGTAGTAGAGGGGGTAGATGACGACCAGGCAAAGCGCCGCCAGGACGGCGTACACGCCGACGGTAAACGCCCGGTCCCCCCGCGTCTCGCGACTCGCAACCATGTTTTTTCCTCCTTACCAAAGGCTCGTCTGGCCGATCTTGTCCGCCGTCTTGTTCGCCACGACCACCAGCACCAGGGCGATCACCGCCTGGAAGATGCTGACCGCGGCGCCGTAGCTGTAGTCCGCCTGGATGAGGCCGCGGCGGTAGACGTAGCTGGAGATCACGTCCGCCGTGGCGTAGGTGGAGCCGTTGTACAAAAGGATGATCTTCTCGTAGCCGACGCTCAGCAGCCGGCCGACCGTCAAAAGGAACTGGATGGAGATGACCGGCGCGATGCTGGGCAGGCTGATGCTGAAGAGCTGGCGCCACTTGCTCGCCCCGTCGATGGAGGCGGCCTCGTAGAGCTGCGAATCCACGCCGGTGAGCGCCGCCAGATAGATGATCGACCCCCAGCCCGTCTGCTGCCACAGTTCGGAGAGGATGTAGATCGTGCGGAAGTACCTGGCCTCGGACATGAAGGCGATGCTCTCCGCCCCGAACAGGGCGCGGATCGCGTTGATCATGCCGTCGCTGGCCGTGATGTCCTTGATGAAGCCGCAGACGATGACCGTGGAGAGGAAGTAGGGCAGGTAGGTGACCGACTGGGTGAACTTCTGGAACTTCTTCACCCTGACCTCGTTGATCATCAGCGCGAGGATGATCGGCGCGGGGAAGTAGCAGATCAGCATCTCCAGGTTCAGCACGATCGTGTTCTTCACCACGTTCCAGAAGTAGGGGTCGATGATGAACTTTTCAAACTGCTTGAGCCCGACCCACTTGCTGCCCCAGATGCCCTGAATCGCGTTGTACTTCTTAAAGGCGATGACGAGCCACATCATGGCCCCGTACTTGAAGATCACAAAGTAGAGCACCGGCAGCAGCAGCAGCAGGTACAGGTAGCGGCTCTCGTAGATGCGCCTTCCGATCTTGTTTGGGCGGGTCTGCGTTTTTCTCAGTACCGATGGGCTCATTTCATTTCATCCCTTCTTCGCGCGATTTTGTCCCGTTCCCGTGCGTTTGTCGCCGTAGTTCATCATTAATGAACATTGTTCTTTATTATAAATCTAAGTATACAGGCCGTCTCCCCGCATTGTCAATACTTTTTCCCTTTATTTTTGTGCCTTTTTAACGATTCATCTGAAACATCCGGGTTCTACTCCGAAAAGCGCATCTTGTGATTGACAGATTTTGCGTTCTTGCTTATACTGTATGCAGTCCATCGTTCATCAATAGTTAACAACGTTTTCATTTAAAAAGAAAAATGCATCCCGATCATTTGATTTTGAGGAGGATCTCACCGATGGAATCGCCCAAGAGAAAAGAAATGTGGCCGGTGCTGCTCACGCCCTTCACGTCCGGGGGCGCGGTCGATTACGACGCCCTCTCGCGCCTGATCGACTGGTACGAGGAAAACGGCGCCTCCGGCCTGTTCGCGGTCTGTCAGTCCAGCGAGGTGTTCTACCTGAGCCTTGCGGAGCGAATCTCCATCGCTTCGTTCGTCAAGCGCCGCGCCCGCATCCCGGTCATCGCCTCCGGCCACGTCTCCTACGCGCCGGACGACCAGCTCGACGAGCTGCGCCGCGTGGCGGACACGGGCGTCGACGCGCTCATCCTCATCACCAACCGCCTGTGCGAGCAGGGCGCGGAACCGGAGGTCTGGATGGATCGCCTGCAGTTCCTGCTCTCGCGCCTGGACCCCGCCGTGCCGCTCGGGTTTTACGAGTGCCCCTACCCCTACAAGCGCCTCGTCACCCTGGAGGAGCTCGCATCCTGCGCGAAGACCGGGCGCTTCCGCTTCTTGAAGGACACCTGCTGCGACCTTTCGCTCATTCGGGAGCGCCTTCGCGTGCTGGAGGGCTCGCCTCTTTCGCTGTACAACGCCAACACCGCCACGCTTCTTGCCTCGCTTCAGGCGGGCGCGGCGGGCTTTTCGGGCGTCATGGCCAACTTCCACCCGGAGCTGTACGCCTGGCTGCTCGAACATTACCAGGACCAGCCCGAAAAGGCGCGGACGCTGCAGGCCGCGCTCACCATGTGCGCGCAGATCGAGCGCCAGCTCTACCCCGTCAACGCCAAGTACCATTTGCAGACCCTCGGCCTGCCGCTTGACACCTGCACCCGCGCGCGGAATCCCCGCGAGATGACGCCGCTCTTCGAGGACGAGGTGCGCCAGATGGCCCACCTGGTCGAGTGGCTCAAGCAGACGCTGCTCGCCTGAAGCCGGGCGGCCGCCGTTTTCCCCAAATGCAAAGACGCCGCGCGAACGGACATCATCCGTCGCGCGGCGTCTTTTGCGTATGCCTTTCAATAAACCCCGATTCGCGTGCAGGGCGCCTCGCCCGACAGCAGCTTGGAAATCCGATGGCGCGCGTGGCCGATGACGACCGTCGTGCCGCGCGACACGGGCCCCAGCGCGTATTCCAGCTTGGCGAACGCGCCGTTCGCGCCCGCGCGGCTCGCGCCCACGCAGCCCTTTTGCAGCTCGCGCACCTTGCGCGTCACCTCCTGCGCGTCCCTGCCGGTCACCTCGCGCACCAGCGTGGAGGGGTCCTTCGCGTCGCGGTAGATGCCCTCCGTGGAGGTGAGGATCAGCAGCACCCGCGTGGAGACGAGCCCCGCGATGACCGCCGCCGTCTCGTCGTTGTCCACGCACTCGTGCACCTCGGCCCCCTGGCGGCGCAGGTGGGAAAGCTCCCACTTGCGGTTTTCCTCGTCGGACACGGGGTCGTTGTAGTTGACGATGGGGATCGCCCCCTGCTCGCGCGCGCGCAGCAGCACGCGGCGGATGTGCTCGCGCTTTTCGGGGTCGTTGAAGTGCTGGTGCTCCACGAGCAGCTGGCGCACGCCGAAGGCCTGCGGGATGAAGCGGCGGTACTGCTCCATGAGCAGGATCTGCCCCTGCGCCGCGTAGTCGGTCTTCACGTCGTTGGGGTCGCCCGTCAGCTCCCGCCCGGTGCGCTTCATGAAGTCCAGGCGGCCGATCTCCGCCGCGCCGGAGGATACCCAGATCATGCCCGGGCGCAGCTCCATGCCCAGGCGGGAAAAGATGTTGTAGTCGATGTCGTTGTCCTCCCGGCGGATGAGCGCCATGGAGCCGATCTTTCCGACCAGTTCAAAGTCGTATTGCATCTCGCGTCCTCGCAGTTCTCATGTAGTCCTTGCAGATTGTATCATAAATCGGCGGGCGTTGCGATGCTCCGCTTAATTTTTTTTTAAAATTTGCAAAGCCTGTTGCCCCAACCGGCTGGAAAATGCTACTATATAGGAGATGTATGCCACAGCGCCCGTCCGCGCCGTGCAGACGGCCTTTTGCTTCCGCTGGACAGACCGACCTGAAAGGAGCCCCTCATGGCGTCCGGAAAAATGCTTTCTTCCTTCAGGCCCTTTCTCGCGTCCCCCGCGCCGCGCGCGCTGCTCGTGGGGTCCGCGATCTCCCGCTTCGGGGACGCGCTGGATACCGTCGCCTTCGGCTGGCTGGTCTACCGCCTGACCGGCTCCACGCTGCTCATGGGCATGCTCTACACCGTCAACGCCCTGCCCAACCTGCTCTTCGGGCTCGCGGGCGGGGTGCTGGCCGACCGCCTGCCCACCGGCCGCACGGTCAGCCTGCTCAGCGCCGCGCGCGGCCTGCTGGTCGTCGTCATCGCCGTCCTGGCGATGCTGGACCGCTGCCCCGTCCCCATGCTCTTCGTCTTCACCGCGCTCAACTCCACCTGCGAGGCGCTCAGCGCGCCCGCCGCGCAGAAACTGCCCTCCCTGCTGCTGCCGCCGGGCTCGCTGGACGGCTACCTGGGCTTTCTGCAGGGCGGCCAGACCGGCGCGGAGCTGTGCGGCTACGCGCTCTCCGGGCTCGTCATCGCGCTCCTCGGAATGGGCGGGGCGCTGCTCGTCGACGCGGCCACGTTCTTCATCAGCGCCGCGCTGGTGCTGTTCGCCGCGCGCCGCGCGCGCGGCGTGGAGGCCGCCTGCGCGGCCGGGGACGCGCCCGTGATGAGCCGCGCCTACATGACCGAGGGCCTGCGCCACATGCGCCGCTGCCCGCCGCTTTTGCACCTCGCGCTGTACGCGGGGTTCATCAACCTGATGCTCGCGCCCTTCAACGCGCTCAACGTCGTCTACGTGGGCTCGGTGCTGGGCCGCGGGCCGGAGACGGTGGGCGTCATGGGCACGCTGTTCATGGCGGGCACCCTGCTGGGCGGGCTGCTCTCCGCCGTGCTCAGCGCCTCCATGGCGCCGCGCCTGCGCCTGTCGCTGGGCGTCGCGGTGCTCGGCGCGGGCTACATGCTGCTGCTGCTGCCCCCGGCGCTCCCCGCGGCATTCGGCCTGCCCGTGACGCTCGCGGCCTGCGTGCTCGCGGGGCTGGGCATCCCCATCTCCTCGACCACCGTGCAGGCGACGCTGCTGCGCGGCACGCCCCCCGCGCTGCGCGGGCGCGTGAGCGCCATTTTGCTGGTGCTCTCCTGCGCGGCCATGCCGCTGGGCAGCGCCGCCGCGGGCCTGCTGGGCAGCGCCGTCAGCCTGCCGCTGCTCTTCGGCCTGTGCGGCCTCATGGTGCTGCTGTGCGCCGTGCCGCCCCTGCTCTCCAGCACGATCCGCCGCATGGACGACCTCGCCGCCCCGCGGGGGACTCTTTCCGAATAAAAATGACGGCAAAACGCCGCGGCCTGCAAAATGCAGGCCGCGGCGCGATTTATTCTGATCCTAATCGCTTTGTTCTTCGTCGCTCTTTTTAAAGGGTGCCGGGTATCCTCAGTTGTTGGTCATCCAGTTGGTATCCATGGTGGCGTCGTAGCACTTCTTGTACTCGATGCGGTAGAAGTCGTTCAGGCGGCGGGCTTCCTCCATGCGCTTGTCGTCCCAACGGGTGAACAGGAAATTAGCGATCATCAGCGCAACGAACACGAACAGGACAGTCATTTTTTAGTCACTCCTTAATTGATTCAGGCAAGGGAAATGTTTTGCAGGTTTTGCGTTCATTTTCCTTTTCTTTGCACCCCTATTATAACACTTTCGCCCGGAAAGTCCACGATTTTTGCAAGAACCCCTTCAAAAATCAAGGCCGCCCCGATCCTGCAAAAACGTCAAAACCCCCTTTTTCATCCCGGTCAGTCCGCGCGTTTCTGCATAACCCCGCCGTGCTTTATGCAGGAATTTCGCAATTTTCGTTCTGATTTTACAACTTCCCTTTCCACATCTATATTTGTCCTTCCCTGACCTTCCTTTGTCCGCAGGGCGAGCGCGCGGGATGCCCCGGCGCTGGCGCGGCTTCCTTTGCGCCCTGCGCCTCTCGCGGGACGTTTTTTGCCCGCAGGGACAAAAACAGTCTTCTTTTTTCACCAGTTTGCGCAGTTTTGACACGAAAATGACGATGTTTCTGTGGCAGTTCGCGCCCACACATGCTATAATTTAACTGTGCAACCTTGCGGTTGTACGGTTTTCGGAGGCCACTATTTGAGCGAAAGCATTCTGCCTGAGGAAATGGGCGCTTCTATGCGGACAGGAAGCGGCAGCATCGCCGCGCCCGCCGCCTGGGCGGCGGTTTTGCGCGCACCCGCGCGGCCTGTCCGAATGCATGACCCGTTCGTGCGGCCCGGTAAGATCGCTTTTCAGCCCTCCAATCGTCACCCGTTTACCCTACTTTTGTTCCGGGAGAGTGAAACACCATGAGGAAAAAGCAATGCGTGGCCATGCTGCTGGCAGGCGGCCAGGGCAGCCGTCTGGGCATTCTGACCAAGAACATGGCCAAGCCCGCGGTGCCCTACGGCGGAAAGTACCGCATCATCGACTTTCCCCTGTCCAACTGCTCCAACTCGGGCATCGACGTCGTCGGCGTCCTGACGCAGTACCGCCCCCTCGAGCTCAACGCCTATATCGGCTCGGGCTCGCCCTGGGATCTGGACCTGACCAACGGCGGCGTCTCCGTGCTGCCACCCTACGTCACGGGCAAGAGCGGCGAATGGTATCGCGGCACGGCCAACGCAATCTATCAGAACCTCGGGTTCATCGAGCAGTACGACCCCGATTACGTTCTGATCCTGTCGGGTGACCATATCTATAAGATGGACTACAACGCCATGCTGATGGATCACATCAAGAACGACGCGGACTGCACCATCGCCGTGCGCGAGGTGCCGTGGGCCGAGGCGGGGCGCTTTGGCATCATGAACACGGACGAGGACGGGCGCATCGTCGAGTTCGAGGAAAAGCCCAAGCAGCCCAAGTCCAACAAGGCGTCCATGGGCGTTTATATCTTTAGCTGGACGAAGCTTCGCCACTACCTCACCGAGGACGAGGCCGACCCCAAGTCCTCCAACGACTTTGGCAAGAACATCATCCCCAACATGCTGCGCGACAGCCAGCGCCTGTTCGCGTACACGTTCGACGGCTACTGGAAGGACGTGGGCACCATCGAAAGCCTCTGGGAGGCCAACATGGACCTGCTGCGCCAGCCCATGCCCATCGACCTGTACGACAAGAAGTGGCGCATCTACGCGCGCAACCCCGGCATGCCCCCGCACTACGCGGCGCCGGGCGCGAAGATTCAAAATTCCCTCATCACCGAGGGCTGCGAGGTCGTCGGCGAGGTCAGCGGCAGCGTGCTGTTCGCGGGCGTCAAGGTCGAGGCGGGCGCGCAGGTGACGGACGCCGTCGTCATGCCGCACGCCGTGATCGACCGCGGGGCGATCGTGCGCCGCGCCATCGTGGCCGAGGGCGCGTACATCGGCCCCGGCTGCATCGTCGGCGAGGAAAGCGGCAACATCGCCGTCGTCGGCCCGGGCGCGTCGCTCGCGGCGGGCACCACCGTGAAGGCCGGCGAGCAGATCGACGCGGACCTGCAGCAAAAGGCGTAAGGAGGCGAGCTACATGAAAGACGTAATGGGTCTCATCTATACCGGCGAAAACGACATTCGCCTGCGCGAGCTCACGCTCGTGCGCGCCGTGGCCGCCCTGCCTGTCGCAGGCCGCTACCGCGTCATCGACTTTCTGATGTCCAGCCTGGTCAACTCCGGCATGCGCAACGTGGGCGTCATCACGCAGAAGAACTACCACAGCCTCATGGACCACCTGGGCTCCGGCAAGGAATGGGATCTGCACGGCAAGAACCAGGGCCTGGTCATCCTGCCGCCGTTCCTCACGCGCGAAAACGTGGGCGTCTACACCGGGCTTCTGGACGCGCTCAAGAGCAACACCGGCTACCTGCGCCGCTCGCGTCAGGAGTACCTGATCCTCACCAACAGCCACACCATTTACAACGCCGAATTTGGCGACATGCTCCGCCAGCACGTCGAGAGCGGCGCGGACATCACCATCATGTACACCCGCGACCCCGCGATGAAGAAGTGCGCGGGCGGCGACGAGAACGCCTTCTTCACGACGGACGACACGGGCCGCATCACGGGCATCGAGATCGACCCGACCGAGCCCAGCCGCGAGTGCGCGTCGCTCGAGGTGTACCTGCTCAAGCGCGAGACGCTGCGTTACCTGGTCGAGCAGGGCGCGGCCAACGGCCTGCACGACTTCGGGCGCGACATCATCCAGCGCCTGGTCAACGAGGGCACCATGAAGGTCTGCGGCTACGAGTACAAGGACCGCGCGTGGCGGCTGGACAGCGTGCAGAGCTACTTTAACTTCAACATGGACATTCTGGACACCAAGGTACGCAACGACCTGTTCAAGCGCCCGGTGTACACCAAGGTGCGCGACGACATGCCCGCCCGCTATATCGGCGAACCGAACGTGCAGGGCTCGCTCATCGCCAACGGCAGCATCATCGAGGGCACGGTCGTCAACTCCGTCCTCTTCCGCGGCGTGCGCGTCGCCAAGGGCGCGACGGTGCGCAACTGCGTCATCATGCAGGACGCGCAGATACAGGAGGGAGCGGAGATCGACCACTGCATCCTCGACAAGCAGGCGATCATCCGCCGCAACGGACGCCTCATCGGCCCCGAAGCTTACCCGATCGTCATCGCCAAGGACGTCGTCATCTGATCGCTTTGGAGGCTGTAAGCGCTTTGCAGCCTCCCTTTTTGTCGCGCGGGCCCCAAAAAGAGGGAAAACGGTTTTAGGGATAGAATCAATCCCCATCCGGCGCAGGCGTGCCGTTCATATAGACAGTTAAAAGGAGGAGAACTGCGATCATGAAAGTTCTTTTTGCCGCTTCCGAATGCGTCCCCTTTGTCAAGACCGGCGGCCTTGCCGACGTGGCGGGCGCCCTGCCCCCCGTGCTCAAGCAAAAGGGCGTGGACGTGCGCGTCATCCTGCCGCTTTACAGCGCGATCCCCGACGACTGGAAGGATCAGATGAAGGACGAGTGCCAGTTTGAGGTGGAGCTCTGCTGGCGCCATCAGTCCTGCGCGGTGAAGTCGCTCGAGTATCAGGGCGTCACCTTTTACTTCGTGGAGAATCCCTACTACTTCGGCCGCTCCTACATCTACGGCATGGGCGGCGACGAGTACGAGCGCTACGGCTACTTCTGCCGCGCCGTCATCGACGCGCTGCCGCACCTCGGCTTTCAGCCGGACGTCGTCCACTGCCACGACTGGCAGACCGGCATGATCCCCGCGCTGCTGAACATCCAGTACCGTCACTTCCCCTTCTACAGCCGGATGAAAACGGCCTTCACCATCCACAACCTGCAGTACCAGGGCATCTTCGGCATCAAGGACGTGCAGGACACCCTGGGTCTGGGCGACAGCCTCTTCACCGCCGACAAGCTGGAGTGCTACGGCTGCGCGAACTACCTCAAGGCGGGCCTCGTCTACGCGGACGAGATCACCACCGTCAGCCCCAGCTACTCGGACGAGATTCAGACCGCCTACTACGGCGAACGCCTCGAGGGCCTGCTGCGCGCGCGCCGCGACCAGCTCATGGGCATCCTCAACGGCATCGACGTGGACGACTACGACCCCGAGAAGGACCCGATGATCTACGCCAACTACGGCGCGTTCTCCCTGGGCGGCAAGGAGGCCTGCAAGGCGGGCCTGCAGCGCGAGCTCGGTCTGAACGTCGACGCGAACGCCCCCGTCGTGGGCATGGTCACGCGCCTCTCGCACCAGAAGGGCCTGGATCTGGTGGAGCGCGTCATCCGCGAGCTCATGGACACGGGCATCCAGCTCGTGGTGCTCGGCATGGGCGACGCGAAGTACACCGACCTGTTCCAGTGGGCGGAGACCGCCTACCCGGGCCGCGTCGCCGCGCGCTTCCAGATGAATCACCAGCTCGCGCACCGCATCTACGCGGGCGCGGACATGTTCCTCATGCCCTCGCTCTTCGAGCCGTGCGGCCTTTCCCAGATGATCTCCCTGCGCTACGGCACGGTGCCGGTCGTTCGCGAAACCGGCGGCCTGCGCGACACGGTGCTCAGCTACAACGAGGCAACCGGCGAAGGCAACGGCTTCACCTTCTTCAACTACAACGCGCACGACATGCTCTACACCGTGCGCCGCGCGGTGGACTTCTACCGCAACAACCGCGACGTGTGGTACAAGCTCATCGTGCGCGGCATGACCGGCGATTACAGTTGGGGCCGTTCGGCGGACGAGTACGTGAAGATGTACGAAATGCTCACGACCCCGCCGCTGGATCAGCCGATGCCCGCGGAGCCCGCCGGGCAGGAGCCCGATTCCGCTGCCGAAGCGCCGGCGCCCGAAGCGCAGAGCGCGCCCGCGGCGGAAGCGCCGAAGAAGCGCGCCCCGCGCAAGAAGGCCGCAAAGGCCGAGGAAGCGCCCGTCGAAGAGGCTGCCCAGGCGGAGGCCCCGGCGAAGAAGCGCGCGCCCCGCAAGAAGACCGTAAAGGCCGAGGAAGCTCCAGCCGAAGAAGCGGCCAAGGCCGAAGCAGCCCCGGCGAAGAAACGCGCCCCGGCTAAAAAAGCCGCGAAGGCCGAGGAAGCCCCGGCCGAAGAGGCCGCGCCCGCAAAGAAGCGCGCCCCCCGCAAGAAGGCCGTGAAGGCCGAGGAAGCCCCCGCGGCCCCGGCGGCGGAAGAGACGCCCGCTGAATAAAGCGACAAAAGTTGGGAGCCCCTGCAGCCAGGCTGCAGGGGCTCCCATTTTTCATCGTCCGTTTCAGCCTTCATAGGCCGACAGAAATTCCTTCACCCGCATGGCGGCCCGGTACACGTCGTTTCGCTTCGCGCCCTGCGCCTGCAGCGCCGCGCCCGCGGCCTTAAAGTCCTCGCCCGCGAGCAGGCGATCGAAGAGCTGCGCCTCGAGGCTGGCGCTCGTCTCCGCCCGAGGCGCCGGCAGGTTCACGCCGTGCAGGTCGAGCACCAGGCAGTATTCGCCCTTCTCCGCCTTAGGGTTTTGCTCCAGCGCCGAGAGCACCTCCGGCGCGGGGCCGCGCACGGTCTTCTCGTGCAGCTTCGTCAGGTCGCAGCAGGCGCAGACCCCGCACCCCGGCAGTACCTCGCAGACTGCGCCGAGCAGGTCCTTCACCCGATGGGGCGACTCGTGCACCACCGCGATGGGCACGCCGCTTCGCGCGATGGAGATGAGCTTTTCGCGCAGCTCGCGGGCCTGGCGCGGCAAAAACCCGTAAAACGCGAATTCCCGCACGTCGAACCCGCTCACCGACAGCGCGCAGGCCATGGCCGTCGGCCCCGGAACGGCCAGCACCGGGATGCCCGCCTCCGCCGCCGCGCGCACGAGCACGTAGCCCGGATCGGAGATGCAGGGCGTGCCCGCGTCCGTCACCACCGCCGCGTCGCAGTCCTCCTCCAGCATGCGCGCGACGAGCTCGCCCGCGCGCTGCTGCTCGTTGTGCTGGTGGTTGGATATGAGCCGCGCGCCGATTTCAAAGTGCGTCAGCAGCTTCTGGGTGACGCGGGTGTCCTCCGCGGCGATGAACGCGCAGCCCCTCAGCGTCTCCACCGCGCGCGGCGTCATGTCCGAAAGGTTCCCGATGGGGGTCGCGACGACGTAAAGCGTTGGCACGGGCAGACCGCCTCTTTCTTCTATCGTTGATCTTTTGTAGTTTAGCATAGATTGCGCCAAAGAGGAACCCGGTTAATTGACTTTTTCTAGCGCAGAATAGTATAATGAGATGTATTTTTACTCTGCTGATTCAGGTTTTCTGCCGGGTACAGCATACTATTTTTGATTGTCGAGGGAGTACGAAGAAGATGAAGCTGAAACAAAAAGGAATTTCCGTCTGGCAGGCGCTGCTGGGGCGCACCTCGTTTTGTGCGGTGTTGCTCTGCGTTACCCTGTTGCGCCTAATCAGCGATGATGCCTATTGGCCAATTTTGCAAAACATCATGTATCCTTGGGCGGCCGCTCTTGCCTTTCCGCTACTTCGACTGGAGCATGTGCCCAAACGCCGTGGTATGATCTTTCTCTTCGGTTTTTTTCTTTGGTACATCGCAATCTGCTACCTGAACCGGCAGTATAGTTTCTATAAGCACATTTACGATTGGTACATGCTGTTATTTGCCATGCTCCTGTTTTATCCACAAGATACGGCGATTCCGCGTGCCACACTGCTCACGCGCGCGCGCGTCATTCTTTATGTATTTCTCACCTTCTGGTCTGCCATGTGTGTAACAGCGCTCAGCGCCGCCGTATTGCATGTACGTTGGACTACACCTAGCAGCTTCTTTGGAATTGAACACGCTCGCCTCTTCGTCAGCTGCCATCCCAACACGGCCGGCTATCTGTGCGTCATCGCAGCCTTCTTCGCCTTCTTTCTCGCTGGTCAGGGGCGGCGTATCGTTCGCGTCATACTGGGAATCGACGTAGTGCTCCTGTATGTATGTCTGGCGCTTACCGACTCCCGCACGTCCATCGCGGCATTTTGTCTTGGCGTCCTCCTGCTGACATTTTCCGCAATTTGGCGTTTGTTAAGTGTTGCGCCGCACGCGCTGCGGCGTGTACTCACCGTTCTTGCCGCCTGCCTTCTCTCCATCGTTTGTTTCGCAGGGACGCGCGGGGTCTTCGCGCTCTATGCGCGTTTGCCTATCTCTGTGCGACAGGATATACCTGCCGCTATCGATTCGCCTGAGCAGGAGGAACAAATCGCCCCGGCGGATTCTTCTTCCATTGCCGGGGAAGACGTCGTTCCGCCGGAAACAGCCGCGCCCACCGCTGTCCCCAACCCTGCTGCGCCTCCCGCAGAATCCGATCCGACCGTGCCGCGCGCGCTCACCGATGATAATGAAGGTTTAAACGGACGCGTAGGCATGTGGTTGGGCGCGATACAGATGCTGCGGGATCATCCCCAAAAGATTCTGACAGGCGTCACACGTATTGGCGTCTGGGAAGCCGTTATTCCGTATAGTTCCAACCTTTATAGTGTCGGCTCACTACACAATGCGTATCTTTATACATTTGTGTCCTGCGGCTTGCCCGGTATCCTGTTGCTGATC
This sequence comes from Bacillota bacterium, assembly GCA_023402355.1. Taxonomy (GTDB): domain Bacteria; phylum Bacillota; class Clostridia; order Christensenellales; family Aristaeellaceae; genus Beduinella. The sequence goes on from JAEXCG010000136.1 coordinate 33,152, forward strand.
GGCTTTGCGATCGTCGTCATACCTCGTGCCTGGAAACTGCTATTCGGCAATCTGGATAAATCTCGTCGTGGTTTGCGCGCATTGCCTGTCATTCTCTGCGTGTTGTGCTTCACATCGTTTACCGAAGACCTGCTGTTTCTAACGAACCATATATCAAACATGCTCTTCTTCTTTGCGGCGGGCCTTACCATGTACTTTACTGATCCGGAGCACTTGGATGAAGCATAAGCGCTTTGTTTCCGATCCTCTTTCAAACACGGTCATTTCGCAAAAATTGAGGCGTAAGGGGGAATCCCTTACGCCTCAATTTTTTTGAAGTACTCGATGAAATTTTCGCCCGCGATGCCGCGAACGGTCTCCTCCGGATAGCCGAGGCGGCGCAGCGCGTCCAGAATCTTCGGAAAGTCCTGCGGCCCGGTGCAGTCCGCGGGCGTGCGCTCGATGCCGTCAAAGTCCGAGCCGAAGCCCACGTTCTTTTCGCCGCCGAGCTGCACCACGTGGTCGATGTGGCGGACGATGTCCTCCACCGTCGCCTCGCCGCCGGTCAGAAACGCCGGGTAGAAGTTGACGCCCACCCAGCCGCCGCGCGCGATCAGCGCCTTGAGCTGCTCGTCCGTGAGGTTGCGAAAGTGCGGGTGCAGCTTCGCGCAGCAGGAGTGCGAGGCCATGGGCGGGTGCACGTGGCGCTCGATCAGGTCCCAGAACCCCCGCTCGTTCAGGTGCGACGTGTCCGCGGCCATGTGCTGCCGCGCCATCTCCGCGAGCACCTTCCAGCCGAAGGGCTTGATGCCCTCCTTCGAGCCGCCCTTGGCGGGCGAGGCGATGAGGTTTTCGTTGTTCCAGGTGAGCGCGACGAGCCGCGCGCCGTAGCCGCGAAACTCCGCGACGCGCTCCAGGCGGTCCTCAAAAATTTCCCCGCCCTCCAGCGACATCAGCATGGCGCCCTCGCCGTCCTCCGCGTGAAGCGGGGAATCCACGCTCTTCCAGCCTTCAGCCTTCAGCCGGTTGAAGGCCGCGACCTGCGCCATGGCCTTCTCGTAGGGCTGGCCCTTGGGCCCCCGCGAGCCCGCGAACAGCGTGCAGGTCTGCACGCTCACGCCGCCCGCGCGCATGGCCTCCAGCGTCACGCAGGGCGTCTCTTCCGGCTGCAGGGCGCGCATGTAGAGCGTGTCGCAATGGGTATCGATGATGCGCATAAGCCTACCTCCTCCCGGAGGGCGCCGCCCTCCAAACCACCCGCTCAAGGGACAATCCCCTTGAGCGCCCCCTCCTCGCGCGCCGGCGCGGGAGGACCGCGTCTCTTTAGGTCAAAGACAGCTTACCCGATCTGCGTCTTGCCGCCCATGTACATCTGCAGGGGCTTGGGGATCGCGACGCTGCCGTCCGCGCGCAGGTTGTTCTCCAGGAAGGCGATCAGCATGCGCGGCGGGGCGACCACCGTGTTGTTCAGCGTATGCGGCAGGTACTTGCCCTTTTCGCCCTTCACGCGGATGCCCAGGCGGCGGGCCTGCGCGTCGCCGAGGTTGGAGCAGCTTCCGACCTCGAAGTACTTCTGCTGGCGCGGCGACCAGGCCTCCACGTCGCAGGACTTGACCTTCAGGTCCGCCAGGTCGCCCGAGCAGCACTCCAGCGTGCGCACCGGGATGTCCAGCGAGCGGAAGAAGTCCACCGTGTTCTGCCAGAGATTGTCGTACCAGGTCATGCTCTCCTCGGGCCTGCAAACGACGATCATTTCCTGCTTCTCGAACTGGTGGATGCGGTACACACCGCGCTCCTCGATGCCGTGCGCGCCGACCTCCTTGCGGAAGCACGGCGAGTAGCTCGTCAGCGTCTGCGGCAGCTCGCTCTCGTCCAGGATGGTGTCGATGAACTTGCCGATCATCGAGTGCTCGCTGGTGCCGATCAGGTACAGGTCCTCGCCCTCGATCTTGTACATCATGTTTTCCATCTCGGAAAAGCTCATGACGCCCGTCACCACGTCCGAACGGATCATGAACGGCGGCACGTAGTAGGTGAAGCCGCGGTCGATCATGAAGTCGCGCGCGTAGGAGAGGATGGCCGAGTGCAGGCGGGCGATGTCGCCCCGCAGGTAATAAAAGCCGTTGCCGCTCGTCTTGCGCGCGCTGTCCAGGTCGATGCCGGAAAGGCGCTCCATGATGTCCACGTGATAGGGCACCTCGAAGTCCGGCACGACCGGCTCGCCGAAGCGCTCGATCTCCACGTTCTCGCTGTCGTCCCGGCCGACGGGCACGCTCTCGTCGATGATCTGCGGAATGACCTGCATGCGCTTTTTGATCTCGGCGGCGTACTCCTCCTCCTTGACCTCCAGCGCGGCCAGCTCGTCCGCGATAGCGGCGACCTCGGCCTTCTTGGCCTCGGCCTCGTCCTTCATGCCCTTGGCCATCAGGCCGCCGATCTCCTTGCTCGTCACCTTGCGCTTGTTGCGCAGCGCGTCCGCCTGCTGCATGGCCGCGCGGTTGGCGCGGTCCAGCTCGATGACCTCGTCCACCAGCGGAAGCTTCTGGTCCTGAAACTTCTTCCTGATGTTTTCGCGCACAAGGTCGGGGTTGTTTCGGATCAGGTTGATGTCGATCATGTTCGTTTCCTCCTCGTCGTCTTCGCGTGGTACAAAAAGGAGCCGCCCACCCCACGCATGGGACGAAGCGACTCCGTGTTGCCACCCAATTTGCCGGCATGCCGGCCACTCTCGGCGCTGTATGGGGCGCGCCCCGACGGCTCGTCGCCGCCCCGCATCGAAAAGCGGAATCGCCCGCCCCGCCGCCTGCTCGCACCGCCCGCAGGCTCTCTGATGGCCGGAACCGGACACTTTCTTTTCTCAAGCGCGGTATCTGGAATGCAGACATGATAGCACAGCGGGCGCAAATTTGCAAGCCGCCGGCGCTTTTTTCTCAATCGGCCGCATGCTTTCGCCCGTACTGGTTTCTGTATCGCCCCGGCGACATGCCGACCTCCGCCTTGAACATGCGCCCGAAGTTGGAAGCGCGGCTGTAGCCGAGCCTTGTCGCCACCTCCTCCAGCGGGATGTCCTCGTCGGCCAGCAGCTCAAACGCACAGATGAGCTTCTGCTGGTTGACGTAGGTGGAAAACGTCTGGTGAAACGTGCGCTTGAACAGGTGGCTGAACGCCGACTCCGAAAGGCCGAACGCCTCCGAGACCGTATAGATCGAAAAATCAGGGTCCAAAAGGTGTTTGTCCACGTACAGCAGAACGTCCTGCGGCAGCTGGCGCTGCCTCGACGCGCCCGCTCTGGGCATTCCCGCCGTCACCGCTTCCGCCGCGCCGCGCAGCAGCGACTCCATGCGCTTTTCGTCCTCCATGCGCCCCTGCGCCAGCGGGTTGAGCTTTTCCAGCGTCTGGGCGTCGAGCCCGCCCTGGCCCTCCAGCGCCTCGCAGAGCATGCACAGCGCGTCCAGCAGAAGCGCTCTGCGCTCGTGCAGCGAACGATCCGTTTCGCTAAGGCACCCGCACAGATGCGACACCGAGAGGCGCACGCCCTCCTCCCGCTGCACGCTCAGGCCGTCCGCCAGCTCGTCGAGCGCGTCCGCGCCGAAGGGCGTGTCCGGTTCGTCCGTAAGCCGCGGGTCGTCCAGGGCGACGAGCGCCCCCTCGTCCATGCGCCGCAGCGCGTGCAGTTTCTTGAGCAGCAGCGCATAGGCGTCCGGCACCGCCCGCCAATCTTCGCAGGGCGGCGCGTAGCAAACCCGGCCGCCCGCCGCCAGCGCGCGCAGGGTGCGAAGCGTCTCCTCCTGCGGCGTTCCCGCCGCCTGCGCCGCCAGCAGCGCGTAATGCCCGTCGCCCGCCGCCTGATACAGCCTGTAAGCGCCCGGCTCCGGGCGGGATGCCTGCATGTCGCCGCCCGGAGCGCCGGGCAGCGCGACCGCCACCGTGCAGCGGCATCCCTGCGCGAACACCCCGGCCTTTTCCCCGCGTTCGATCAGCGCCGCCCGTTCCTCGGGCGCGCTGACCAGAAAGCGCTGCACGATCGCGTCCTCCAGGAGGGATTGCGATTGCTTCATGTTCTCCGTAAGCGCCGCGTTGACGCTGAGCAGCGAGCTGAACCGCTCCCGCAAAAGCTCGCTGTCCTGCCCCTTGACCGTCAGATCCACGCCTACGCTGTCGCAAAGCTGGCGCACGGGCTGGTAATTCCATCGCGAGATGAGCAGCGCGGCAAAGAGCGCGATCGCGCAGGAGGCGAGCAGGAACAGCGCCGCCGTCGTGCGCAGGGCCTTCAGTTCCTCGTAAAGGCTGTCCGGCCGGCACAGCGCGCCGTACGAAAAGCCGTACAGCGCCGAGGGCGACAGGTACAGCGACCGCCCCGCGTTCAGCCGCGCGCCCTGCGCCCTCGTCGAAAGCTGCAAGGCGTCCAGCGCGCCGGTCTGTTCCGGGTCGGTCGAAAAGAGGATCTGGCTGCCGTCCGTGATGAAGAGCGCCTCGTTTTCCCAGGAGCGGCGGAGCTCCGCGGCGATATCGCTGGCCTTGAGAAAGACCAGCAGCGAAGCGTAAGGGTTCCCGCTGCCCGAAATGGAGAGCACAAAGGGCAGCACCTCCACCTTGCTGGTCTGCGTTGTCTGGTGAATCGCGTCCTGCGGCAAAAGCGTGAGATGATGGGCGGCGGGGGCCTCCAGCAGGGCGTGAAGCGACGCCTGGTCCAGGCCGTCGAGCATCCAGGCGTCCTTATCAAAGCTCGACAGGCTGATGACCCCGCTGCTCCCGACGACCTTATCCGAGCCGATGATGTGGTAAAACATCACGTAGGCGTTGGCCTGCGTGGCGTTGTAGTTCGCTATCTTCTTCTGGGCTTCGTACAGCGCCATGGTGTCCCCGCTCCTGAGCCTGTACGGGCGAAGGTCCGCGTCCTTTTCCGTCAGCGCCGCGACTTTGCCGAGTTGGCTGAACATCCTGTCCATCGCCCGAACGGTCTGCGCCATCGCGCCGGTGCGCCGCTCTTCCACCCGCTTATAGGCCGCCTCGATCACCATGGGGTAAAAAAAGCAGAAGACCGTGAAAAGGCTCAGCGCCGCGACCGCCGTCAGCGAGGCGACGACCCGAAAGTAGATGGATTGCCTGCGCTTTCCTCCCGGCATCCCCCCGCCTCCTTCCGCGCGCGTCGCCGGCCGTCAGCCGATCCGCGATGTTATGAAACACTACAATTATATAGCACACAAAACGGAGCGTCAATCGTCCGGCGCATTCAATAAATTTTGTGCCGGTCAAAAATTCATTTTTTGATGTTTTCTTCGCTTTTTCATCAAATTCGCAGCGTCCTCAAGTGAGTTTGCACATATTGAGGCTTTACATTTTCGTCTGTTTTTCATTAAGATGAGCGTAGCAAACGGTGCCGGGCGCGTTCGCTCCCGCGGCCACAGAAAGCACAGAAAGGATTGATCGCATGTCCTCTCCCCCGCGGGCGCCCGCAGGCGCTCCACGAAAGACGCTGCTGCGGCGCCTTCAGATCGACCTAGCCAAGCACTGGATGCTCTACCTTCTGGCGCTCCCCGCCGTCGCCGTGATCGCGGTCTTCTCCTACGCGCCGATGTACGGCGTCGTCATCGCCTTCAAAAACTTCAAGCCCGCCTACGGCATCCTGGGCAGCCCCTGGGTGGGCCTCAAGAATTTCAGCCGCTTCTTTTCTTCCTATCAATTTAAGAACATCCTGTCCAACACCATCGGCATCAGCCTGTACTCCATCGCCGCGGGCTTCCCCGCGCCCATCCTGCTCGCGCTGATGATGAACCAGATTCGCGGCAAGGGCCGCCAGCGCGCCGTGCAGACGGTCACCTACATGCCGCACTTCATCTCCGTAATCGTCGTCTCCGGCATGATTCTGACCTTTCTCAACGTCAACACGGGCCTGTACGGTCACCTTGCCCGCGCGCTGGGCGTCGCCGATCCGGTCGATCCGCTCGCGAGCAAGGGCCTGTTCAGCACCATCTACGTGCTCTCGGACGTGTGGCAGCACACCGGCTGGGACAGCATCATCTACATGGCGGCGCTTTCGTCCGTCGATCCCTCGCTGTACGAAGCCGCGAAGGTGGACGGTGCCAGCGAGTGGGACAAGATCGTGCACATCGAAATTCCCTCGCTCGTGCCCACCATGGTCATCCTGCTGATCCTGCGCGCGGGCGGGCTGATGAACGTGGGCTTTGACAAGGTGTTCCTGCTGCAAAACGGCCTGAACCTCGACCGCTCGGAGGTGATCTCGACCTACGTGTACAAGGTCGGCATGATCAACCAGCAGTACAGCTTCTCCGCCGCGGCGAACCTGTTTAACACGGTGGTCAACTTCATCATGCTCATGCTCGTCAACCAGATCGCCCGCCGTGTCGGCGAGACCAGCCTGTGGTAAGGAGGGAAGAACATGAAAATTCGCATGTCGAGGACGGACAGGCTGCTGCACGCGGCCATCGTGTTGGTCCTCGCCCTGATCGTCCTCGTCACGGTCTACCCGATTTACTTCGTGCTCATCGCCTCCGTGAGCGATTCCTCCGCGGTCTCCAACGGCCAGGTCTGGCTCATCCCAAAGGGCTTTTATCTGGAGGGATACCGGCGGATCTTCGCCTACGCGGACCTGTGGCGCGGGTACCTCAACACCCTCTTGTACACCGCCTCCGGCACGGCGCTTTCGCTCGTGGTCACCATCAGCGGCGCTTACGTCATGTCCCGCCGGGAATGCATGCTAAACGGCCCGCTCATGGTCTACTTTACCATCCCCATGTTCTTTTCAGGCGGCCTGATCCCGACCTACCTGCTGATCAATTCGCTGGGCCTGCTCAACAATCCCCTCGTGCTGATCCTGCCCGGATGCTTCGGCATCTACAACATGATCATCGCGCGCACGTTCTTTCAAAGCTCCATCGCCGGAGAACTTCGCGACGCAGCCTTCATCGACGGCTGCAGCGAAATCGGCTTCTTCCTGCGCATCGCGCTGCCGCTGTCCAAGGCGATCATCTCCGTCATCGGCCTGTACGTCGCCGTCGCCATCTGGAACGATTATTTCTCCGCGCTCATCTACATTACCGACCGCAGGTACAATCCGCTGCAGCTCATTCTGCGCGAGATCCTCATCAGCAACTCGTTCGACACCCGCTCCGCCGGCGGCGGCATCACCAATTCCGCCATCGAGCAGCAGCGGCTGCGCGACCTGGTGAAGTACTGCGTCATGGTCGTATCCACGCTGCCCGTCATCTGCATCTATCCGTTCATCCAAAAATACTTTGAAAAGGGGGTCATGATCGGTTCCATCAAGGGATAGACGGATACATGTTACAAAGCGATTTCGACAAGGAGGTTCCTGTTTCATGAAATGCAACAAGCTGCTCTCCCTTCTGCTGTGCCTTGCGCTCCTCGCGGGCCTGTGTTCGTTTGCGGGCGCCGAGGACGTGCCCACCTTTCGCATCATCGTATCCGCCAACACCAGCACGGACGACCTGAACGACAACGCGTTCCTCAAGAGCCTGGCGGACCAGGCGGGCGTGAAGATCGAATACGAGTGCGTCTACACCGACTGGTCCACCAAGAAGTCCACGCTGCTCGCCAGCGGCGACCTGCCCGACGCGTTCATCGGCTGGCAGGTGCTGACGAACAGCGACGTGAGCAACAACACGCCCCTGTTCGCCAACCTGGGCGAGCTCATCTCAGAGGAAGCGACGCCTAACCTCTACGCGGCGCTTCAGGGCGACCAGACCTACCGCAACGCCTGCGCCGATTTGAACGGCGACATCTACTTTCTCTCCGACCGCATGCCCTTCCGCCCGGAGACCTATTCCTCCTTCCTCATCAACAAGGCCTGGCTGGACAAGCTGAACCTTGCGGTGCCCGAAACGCTGGAAGACCTCGAAAAGGTGCTCGTCGCCTTCCGCGACCAGGACCCCAACGGCAACGGCGTGGCGGACGAACTGCCCTGCTACATTCAGCTCACCGGCGACGACGCCTGGTCCATCTCCGCGTTCATGGGCGCGTTCGGCTGCTCCGGCAGCATCGTGAACCTCTTCGCGCTCGACGGAGACCAGGTCGTCTTCCAGCCCCTGAGCGAAAACTTTAAAGAATTCATGAAGTGGATCGCCCACCTGCAGGCAGAGCGCCTGATGCCCGCGGAACTCGCGACCGTGGATTGGAGCCAGTACTCCGCGCGCCTCACCAACGAGGCGCCGATCGTCGGCTTCACCAACGTGTGGGATAAGTCCGTCATCGGCGCGGACTATCAGGATCAGTACGTGGCCATCGCGCCCCTCGCGGGGCCGAACGGCGAGCGCGGCGTCGCGGCCAACGCGGCCGTGTCCTCCTACGACGGCGTGCCCAAGTTCGTCATGAGCAAGAAGTGTGAAAACAAGGAAGCCCTCATGCGCTTCATCGACCTGTGTTACATCCCCGAAAACGCGGCCCAGTGCTTCTACGGCCCGATCGGCACCGTGCTGGAGCAGACGGCGGACGGCCTTGTGATGACCACGCCGCCCGAAGGCATGACCTGGAACGCCTGGAAGTACAAGTACGCTGTGAACGGCGGCTGGCCGCTGCTGGGCGACAGCGCCTTCGAGGCCCTGTTCGCGAAGGTGCCCGAATCCGACAGCGCCAAGATCGACCTGACCGCGGTCAACGAGCCGTACAAGAACACCAACACCCTGCCCGCCCTCAAGTTCACGCAGGACGAAAGCGACGAGCTGGCCATCGTCAAGACGGACGTGGACACCTACGTGGACAAGAAGATCGTCGAATGGTTCGCAAACGGCGGCGTCGAGGAAGAGTGGGACGCCTACATCAAGGAGCTGCACAACATGGGCGTAGACACCTATGTGAGCATCTACCAGGCCGCCTACGACCGCCAGAAGTAACCGCCGCTGCCGCGCCCTGCGCCATTGCGCGGGGCGCTTTTCAGCGCAGAAAGGGAATCAGCATATGGACATCCGCATCGGCACCATCCTTCTGGCCAGAGACGCGCTGCGCCAGATCCCAACGCTTTGTGCAAACGGGTTTGAATGCTTTGAAATCACCTTCGGCGAATCCACCGCCGGTTTTTCCCTGCCGGACATGGCCGCGCAGACGCGCGAGGCGCTGGGCGACTCCGGCGCGGTCATCTCCAGCCTGGGCGTCTACGCCAACGCGCTGGACGGCACGGGCATTCACGAAGACGCGCTGCGCAGCATGGAAGAGGTGATCGACAGCGCGCGCCTCTTCGGCTGCGACGTGGTCGGCTGTTTCGCGGGCCGCGTGCCCGGCGCCTCGGTGGAGGAATCCCTGCCGCGCTTCAAGGAGGTGTTCACGCCCCTGGCGCGCCGCGCGCGGGATCAGGGCGTTCGGCTGGTCATGGAAAACTGCTCCATGGGCGATTCCTGGGCCCGGGGCGCGTGGAACATCGCCCTGAACCCCGACGCCTGGGAGCTGCTCTTTCAGGAGGTTCCCGACGAGGCGCTCGGCCTGGAGTGGGAGCCCGCACACCAGCTCACCGCCCTGATCGATCCGATACCCCAGCTTCGCAGGTGGGCCGGGCGCATTTACCACGTGCACGGCAAGGACGCCACCATCGCCTGGGACGTGCTGCGCGCGCACGGCCTCAACAGCCCGGCGCCCTACCGCTGGGATCGCACGCCCGGCTTCGGCGATTCCAACTGGAACGACATCCTCACCATCCTGCGCATGAACGGTTATCGGGGCGCGATCGACATCGAAGGCTACCACGACCCCGTCTACAGCACGCCGGACAGAGAGTGGACCGCGCAGCTTCGCGCGCTGCGTTATCTCAAGCTATGCCGCGGCGGCGAATGCGAACTGCACCTGTAAGAAAGGGGAATCGAATCATGAAGAAGCTCAACGTCGCCGTCATCGGCTGCGGCAACATCTTTCGCGACGCGCACCGCCCCGCCTACCTTAAAATGGAGGACGTGCGCGTCGCGGCGCTGTGCGACGTCGCCCTGCCGCGCGCCGAACGCTACGCCGGGGATTTTCCGGGCGCGCAGGTCTGCGCCGACTATCGCGAACTGCTCGGCCGCGCGGACATCGACGCGGTGGACATCTGCACGCCCAACGACCTGCACGCGCCCATCGCCTGCGACGCGTTGCGCGCCGGCAAGCACGTGTTTTGTGAAAAGCCGGACTCCATCTCGCCCGACCTGGCGCGCGCGATGCAGCAGACCGCGCAGGAGGCCGGAAGGACCCTGATGGTCATGCGAAACAACCGGTTTGTCCCGGCTTCGCAATACGCACGCCGGTACGTCGAGGAAGGGCGCGCCGGCGAAATCTACGCCGCGCATTGCGCCTGGCAGCGGCGGCGGGGTATCCCCGGCAAGGGCGGCTGGTTCACCACACGGGCGCGCTCCGGCGGCGGCCCGCTGATCGACCTGGGCGTGCACATGATCGACCTGGCGCTGTGGCTCATGGGCAGCCCCAGGCCCATCGCCGTCACCGGCTGCACCTATTCCAAGTTCGCAGACAGCACGCTCTGCGACAGCGTGAACGCGTCCTTCGGCGAGGCCAGGGCCGCGGGAACCTACGACGTGGAGGATCTGGCCATGGGCTTCGTGCGCCTTGAAAACGGTGCCTGCCTCACGCTCGAATTTTCCTGGGCTTCCAACGTCGAGCGGGAGCGGCGATTCGTCGAGCTGTACGGTACGAAAGCCGGGCTGAAATGGGAGGACGAAGCCCTCTCGCTCTTTGAAGAGCGCGGCGGGGCCCTCGTGGACAGCACGCCCCGCTTCGACAAGGCGCCCGGCAACTACGGCCACGAACAGAACCTGCGCAACTTTGCAGACGTCCTGCTGCGCGGCCAATCGCCCTGCTACCTGCCCCAACAGGGCGTGGACATGGTCGGCCTGCTGTGCGCCCTGTACGAGAGCGCAAGGACGGGCCGCGAGGTGCGGCTGTAACCCGTCGCGCGCAAAGGACGCCGTTTCCCCCTCATTTCGGGAGGAAACGGCGTCCTTACGTTTTATTTGAGGTGCCCGTCAAACCACTTGCCGATTTCCGCGAGCCTGCGCACGCGGTGCCTGGGCTTGCCGCTGCGCGACAGCTCGTGGTTTTCGCCGCGGAACATGCAAAGCCTCGCCTCGCACCCGTGGTACTTGAGGGCGGTGAACATCTGCAGGCCCTCGGCCAGGCAGCAGCGGTAGTCCTCGTCCGAATGGATGAACAGCGTGGGCGTCACGCACTGGTCGGCGTACTTGACCGGCGAATGCCACCACATCTTCTCGTGGTTCTCCCAGGGCGTGCTCAGCTGCTGATCGGTGTTGAAGTAATAACCGATGTCCGTCATGTTCGTCTTGGAAATCCAGTTGGCGATGGAGCGCTGCGACGCAGCGGCGGCAAAGCGGTTCGTGTGCCCGATGATCCAGTTGGTCATGAAGCCGCCGTAGCTGCCGCCGGTCACGCCCAGGCGCTTTTCGTCGAGCTGCGGATAGCGCGAAAGCACCGCGTCCGTAAAGCGCATCAGGTCGTCGTAGTCGATGGTGCCGTACTTGCCGCGGATGTCCGCGAACTCGTCGCCGCGCCCGTCGCCGCCGCGCGGGTTGCAGAAGAAAACGAAGTACCCGTCGTTCGCCCACACCTGCATCTCGTGAAAGAACACGCTGCCGAAGGCGACCTTCGGGCCGCCGTGGATGTCCAGAATGCCCGGATAGCGCTTCTGCGGGTCGAAGCCCACGGGCTTCAGGACGAAGCCCTCGATGGCGACGCCGTCCGATTCAAGGGTCAGCGGTTCGGGGATGGAGAGCGTGCGCGTCTTCAGGAAGTCCCCGTTCAGATTCGTCAGCTGCTCAAGCCCGTTTGCCGTAAGCCTGTAGACCTCCTGCAGCGAAAGGCCCCGCATGCCGACCAACAGCACGCGCCCCTCGCGCACGTCGAAGCAGTCGATGGAGCCCGCGCCGTCCACGACGACCTCGGCCGAGCCGTCCTTCTTCACGCGCAGCAGCTGCGTGTCCGTATGGTGCGCGTTCGTATAGTAGAGGTCTTCGCCCTCGAAGCGCACGCCGTAGCCGCCGCCGTAGCGCGCGTCGGCCGCGACGTTGCTGCCCGGCGCGTCGTCGCGGTAGAACAGCTTGACCGCCTCGCCGCCGCGCAGCGCGTACAGCGCCGGGTTCTCGTTGAGTCCGTGACGCGCCATGTCCGTCGCAAAGCACACGGCCTCGCCCTGCCAGAAGGCGGCGCGCTCGATCTCGAGGCGTCCGTCCGGGAGCAGGCACTCTTCCTTCCCGCCGTCCACGTCGATCAGGTACACGCCGCTCGTGACGCCGCGCTTGCCCTGCGGGGCCGCGCCCACGTAGAGGACGCGCGCGCCCTCCGTCTCAAAGCCGTCCACGTCCATCTCCGGCGCGGTGAGGAACGACGTCTTGCCGCTGCCCGGCTCCACCAGCAGCAGGCGCGTGCGTTTCTTGTTGATGAAGCCCTGGCCGTTGCCCCAGAAGGGGATCTCGTCCAGCACCTCGTAGTCGCGCTCCTCCTCCAGCGCCTTGAGCGCTTCCTCGCGCTGCGTGTCCGTCATGCCCGCGAAGTCCGGCCCGCCGAGCTTCCACTCGCAGGCCATCACCAGGCGTCCGTCCGCGAGCTTTTTGACCTTCTTCACCCCATAGGGCAGGCGCAGCCACTCCTGCGCCTCGCCGCCGGAGAGGGCGATGCGGTAGAACACCGTCAGCGCCTCGCCTCGCTCCTTGCGCTTCCTGTCCGCCTGCTCGCGCAGCGCCGGGAAGACCAGAGCGTCCTCGCCGTCCCAGAAATAGCCGGCGCCGTCCCGCGCGGTCAGGGGGCGGCTCTCGCCGCTCTTCGCGTCCAGCACGTACAGCGCGCTTTTGTAGCCGTTCTCCGGCTCGTCCGCGCGCGTCACCACGAACGCCGCGTGCGCGCCGCCGGGCGCGAAGGAAAGCTCGGATACGTATTTGTAGTGTAAAAAGTCCGCAAGTTCCAGCTTCTGCATGAATGCTGCCTCCGTTTCGTGTCGTTTCCGATAGGGGAATAATACGACGCGCGAAGGCTCCGTTCCTGCCGTCGGGCTCAATTCAGGGCGTCGGCGGGGTCATCGAAAAGCAGAGCGTGCCCTGCCCTGTCTCGCCCGTGCCGTAGACCTCATAGCCGACCCGCGCTTCCAGATGAAGCCTTCCGTCCGGCTGCACCAGCGCTTCCCACGCCGCGGGGCCGCCCTCGCCGTCGTCGATGCTGTTCCAGTAATAGGCGATCCCGTCCTCTAGCCAATAGCTTGAGACGTATCCGGCCATCGTCCGCGTGCCGTCCGCCCGCACGACGTCCACCCCTTCCAGGTACGCCAGCAGCGCCTGCTTGCCCGCGGGCGTCCACTCCTCCACGGGCTGGGCCGCAAACCCGTTCCCGTCCGGGAACATCCAGCCGTCCGTCTCCCCGCTCAAATCGACGTGTTCCCGCAGCTCAAAGACGTAACGCGCCGTGTCCAGCGGCGTCACGGCGATGCAAAGGCTCGCGCCGCCCTCGTCATCCCAGGCCGCGTCCACGGCCTCGGCCTGCGCGAGCGGCAGCACCAGCGGTTCTCCCTGGAGCGCCTGCACGTGCATCTGCTCCGGCGTCGCGTCCTGCGTCTCCTCAAATTCGTGCAGGAAGTCCAGCACGCCCAGCCGCTTCGCGGCGGCGGCCCCGGTCGCCAGCAGCGCCGCCAGCGCGGCCAGCGCGAGC
>JAEXCG010000149.1 GCA_023402355.1 Bacillota bacterium
CGCGGGGTCGACGCGGCGGCGCATTTCCTCCAGGTAGCTGACGCCCTCGCGCCCCGTCTCGAGGCTGGCGCGGTCCTGCCAGGAGACGTAGGGCGTGACGGGCCGAAAGCGCTCGTCCGTGAGCAGCCAGCCGTGCATCTGGGTGCTGAGCAAAACGCCCGCCGTGTCCGGCGACGCCATCTCCTCTAGCAGGCCATGCGCCCCCGCGAAGTACGCCTCCGCGTCGATTTCATAGCGTCCGGGACGAGATGGGAGCGGCGCGGGCGTCCTTTCCACGCGGCTTTCGAGCACGCCGCGCCGCGAATCGACGCGCGCGCACTTCGTGTACGTGCTCCCCAGGTCCAATGCCAGCCACTCCATGAGGTTTCCTTCTTTCTGCGTTGACAGGAATGTTTTGCGCGTGCTAGAATGCCGCATGTACTTCTAAGCCGCGCGCTGCCCCCGCCGCAAAGGGGGACGAAAGAGGTGATTTTGTGCTCATACCGGAGCGTCAGCAGGCGATCCTCGACTTTTTGAAGGAACACCACGCCGCCGGCGTAAACCAGCTCAGCCGCATGCTCTTCGTGAGCGAGACGTCCATCCGCCGGGACCTGACGCGCCTGGAAAAGGCGGGGCTCGTGCAGAAGACGTACGGCGGGGCGATCCTGGTGCAGGGCGAAAACGAGGTGCTCGCCCTGAACGCCCGCCTGGAGGCCAACAAGGAGGCCAAGATTCTGATCGCCCGCAAGGCCGCGGGGATGGTGACCAACGGCAGCGTCGTCTTTCTGGATTCGAGCAGCACCGCGCTTTGCATGGTGCCCTACCTGGGAAAGCTGCAAAGCCTTTCCGTCATCACCAACGGCGCGCGCCTCGCCGTCGCCTTCGCGGATTACCCGCACGTGCGCGTGTACTGCTCCGGCGGCCTGCTCGCCGCCCACATCTACTCCTTTAACGGCGCGATCGCGCAGCAGGCGCTGCGGACGATGCAGGCGGACATGTCGTTCGTCTCCGTCAAGGCGCTCGACCCGCAGATGGGCGCCTTCTGCGTGAGCGAGGAGGAGGCGCAGATTCGCCGCATCATGCTGGACAACAGCCGCCGCCGCGTGCTGCTGTGCAGCGCGAAGAAGCTGGGGAACGTCTCCACGTTCCGGCTGTGCGGGCTGGACGAGATTGAATGCGTCGCGACGGACAAGGCGCCGGAGGGCTCCCTGCGCGAGGCGTTCGAGGCGAAGGGCGTGCGCGTGCTTTAGACGCATGCGCTGTCGACGAAGAGGATGTCGTGGCGGTTGTACTCGATGGAAAAGAGCAGGTGACCCGCCTCGTAAAAGCCGTCCGCGTAGCAGAAGGAGCCGGGGAAGTCCGTCACGACGTGCTTTACGCCCCAGGTCTTCATGCCGTCGTCCGAGATCCAGATGGACAGGGGATTTCGGTGCGCCATGCCCTGCCGCTCGTTCGGGGTGTGGATCAGCGCGATGCGCTCGCCCGGCAGCTCCACGAGCTTCGGCTTGTTCGATGGATTGGGGATGTCGGTCATCACCGGCTGCGTCCAGGTGCGCCCGTAGTCCTTCGACTGCGCGCGCCACAGGTGGGCCGATTTGTTTTCGCGCAGCAGCATGACGACCGTTCCGTCCGAAAGCGAGGCGAGCGTGGGCTCCGACCAGATCCAGCCGCGCCCTGTATCCCCGCCGAACGTCAGGCGGACGCCGGGGAACCGCTCGTACGACTTCCCCTCGTCGCCGCTGACGAGCACGCCGCTTTCCACGTAGCCCACGTCCGCGTCCTTCCAGCGCAGCCCCTGCTTTAGCAGGCGGTCGTTTTCCGCCTGCGACACGGGGTAGTGCTGATACGCCATCAGCAGCTCGCCGTTTCGGGCGCGAATCTGCCCGCGCAGGAACGTGAACGTCGGCAGGCAGGGGGCCGGGCCCTCGATCTCCCAGGTGTAGCCGCTGTCGGCGCTCTTCATCACGACCCCGTGCCAGTTGAGGAAGTCTCCGTTGTGCACCGTCAGGTACACGCGCGCGACGCCGGCCAGCACGGTCACCTCCGTCAGGTAGACCGCCTGCCCGTCCTCCGGGTAGACGAGCCGTCCCTCGCTCCACGTCTCCCCCTCGTCCCGGCTGCTGAAGGCGTAGACGCGGTTGCCGGGCGCGGGCTCCGTCACGTCCCCGCACTGGGCGAGGATGAGCAGCTCCCCGTTCGGCATGCGCCGCAGAATGGGTTCGCAGCTCAGGGTGTCCCGATGAACCATTCTCAATCGATCCATGTCTTCCTCCGACCCGCCCCGCACGGCCGCAAGGCGCGTGCGGGGCGTCTTTTTTCTTTACAGCTGGTCCGGCTTGGCGGCGTAGCGGTCGTACGCGGCCTGGTAGATCTCGCTCATCTCCGCAAGGCCCAGCTTGTCAAGCTCCGCCAGGTACGCGTCCCAGTTGTCGAAGCTCTCCTTGCCGGTGATGAACTTGGCTTCCATGGCCTCCACGTAGTTCGTCAGGTCCAGGAACATGGACAGGCGGGTGTTCTCGTCGTCCGTGAAGGATACGTTGGGTAGGCCGAACGTGCGCGCCTCCACGACGCCGCTGGCCATCACCTCGTTGTAAAGCCACAGGTTCGTCGGGTCGCCGGCGATGATGATGTCGTTCACCGCGTCCACCGAGTTAAAAGGCAGGTTGGTCGGCCCGATTTCGCCCAGGCGGCAGGACCAGTAGCTCGTGTAATCGCCCATGTGCAGCTTCGCCAGCAGGTGGCCGTCCTGCGTCTCGTCCGCCTGCTTGAGGATTTCATAGCCGTACTGCACGCCTTCCTCGTCCGTCCAGGTGCCGTACTCGCAGCCCGCGCGCACGGCGCGGCTTCCCTCGATCGTGTAGAACCAGTCGATCAGGCGCACGACCGCCTCCTTGTACTCGCACTTGTCCGTCATGGCCATGGTGCCCCACGCCAGCTTGCAGGCCGACTGCGCCGGGTACATGGGCACGTCGTTCAAATCGCTTTTCAGCAGCGCGATGGCCTGATACTGGGTGTACTGTTCCTCCAGCGGCAGGTAGGTGTAGGGCTGGTTGCCCATCAGGCCGACGTTGCCGGTCGAAATCTTCGCGCCCAGCGCCTCCGAGGTCAGCGTGAAGTACTCGTTGTCCAGGAGCTGCTCCGCGTAGAGCCTGTTCATGTACTTCAGGTATTCCTTGTACGCCTCCGTCGAGGGCACGTAGGTGTAGACGCCGTCCTTCACCACGTGCTGCTTGTCCACGAGGCCCAGCGCCGTCAGCACGAGGATGGAGAAGCGGTCGGTGCCCGCGGTGTAGGTCGTGACGACGGGGATTTCGTTGTTCGGGTCGCCGTCGCCGTTCGCGTCCTGCTCCTTAAACGCCTTTAGGACCGTGTACAGCTCGTCCAGCGTCGTGGGCATCGCGAGGCCGAGGTTGTCGAGCCACTGCCTGTTGATGAACGCCGGGTACTGCGTCACCAGGTCGCGGGGCGAGGCGTTGATCGAGGGCATGAAGTAGATGGCGTCGCCCTCGCTCACGATCTCCTTCACCAGCTCCGGGTACTCGTTGTAAAGCTTCACCGTCTCCGGCGCATACGCCTTAATCAGGGGCGCCAGGTCCACCAGATAGCCCTCCGCGGCATACTTGGCGATCTGCTGGGCCGAAAGCCCGTGCATGAAGACGTCGGGATAGCTGTCCGACGCGAACGAAACCGCCAGGCGCTCGTTCCAGGCCGCGCTTTCGACCTGTTCAAACTCCAGACGAATGCCCGTCTTTTCCGCTACGTAGTCGATGAACCAGTACTTGTCGAAGTCCCCGTGTTGGGCGCTGCGGTCGTAGAGCACCTTGATCGTGATCTCCTCGTCCACGATCGGCAGCCCCGTCGGGTTAAACCCGTAGCCGAGCCCCTCCGGTCCGTCCACGGCCAGCGCAACCGCTGAAAGCAGACACAGCGCGAGCGCCAGCAGCATTGCCGTCTTCCATTTCCTTGCCATGTGTGTTCCCTCTTTTCTTATTTGATGCCCCTTGCGGGCTTAGGCACGGTTTACCCCTTGATCGCCCCGACCATGACGCCCTTGACGAAGTATTTTTGGAAGAACGGATACATCACCAGCATGGGCAGGGCCGACACCACGATGATGCCGTACTTCATCGATTCCTTGAGCTGCGCCATGCGCAGGATTTCGCGCTGCGACTCGGCGTCCGCGCCGATCAGCTCGTTCATCGTGTCGAGCAGGAGGATGCTGCGCAGGAACAGCTGCAAAGGATAGAGCGCCTTGTCGCTCAAATAGATCATCGCGTTAAAATAGGCGTTCCAGTGGGTGACCGCGTAGAACATCGCCATGACCGCGATGATGGGCGCGGAGAGCGGCAGGATGATGCTCGCAAACAGCCGGATGTCCCCGCAGCCGTCGATCTTGGAGGCCTCCTGCAATTCCCAGGGGATGGAGGTGGAAAAATACGTCCGGCAGACGACCGTATTCCACATCGTAACGAGCCCCGGCAGCAGCATGACCCACACGGTGTTGACGATGCCAAGCTGCTTGTACACCAGGTACGTCGGAATCAGGCCGCCGCTGAAGAACATCGTCACAGCGAACAGGGCGGTGAAAAAGCCGTTGCCGAACATGTCCCGGCGCGAGAGCGCATAAGCGGCCGGCAGCGTGCAGGCGAGGTTCATCAGGGTTCCGACGACCGTGTAGAAGAGCGTGTTGCGGTAGCCGATCCAGATGTCGCTGTAGTCGAGAATTTTCTGGTAGCCTTCCAGCGTAAAGCCCTTGGGCAGCAGCGTCACGTGGCCCAGAGCGACCTCGTTCGGCTCGCTGAACGACGAGCTGAGGATGTAGATGAGCGGGTAGAGCACCGTGAGCAATACCAGCAGGCTGATGACCCATACGAGCGCGTCCACGATCCGGTCGTCGCGGCTTCGGATGAGGTTTCTCTTTGTTTTCATTGCCATCCCTCCTCAAAGAAGCCCTGTGTCGCTGACCTTGCGGCTGATAAAATTGACCAGCAGCAGGAGCAGCAGATTACAGACCGAGTTAAACAGCCCCACGGCCGCGGAAAAGCTGAACTGCATGTTGATGAGGCCGACCTTGTACACGTACGTGGAGATGATCTCCGCGTATTGCAGGTTCATGGCGTTTTGCATGAGGTAGGCCTTTTCGTAGCCCAGCGACATGACCTTGCCGGATTCGAGGATGAACATGATGATGACGGTCGGCAGAATCGCCGGCAGGTTGATGTGAAGGATGCGCTGAAAGCGGGTCGCGCCGTCCACCATGGCCGCCTCCGTCTGCGAGCTGTCGATGCCGGAGAGCGCCGCCAGGAAGATGATGGAGCTCCAGCCGGAGGACTGCCAGATGCCCGAGATGACGTAGATCGAGGCGAACCACTCGCCCGTCCCCATGAAGTCGTAGGGGCCCATGCCGAGCATGCCCAGCAGCTTGTTGAGAATGCCCGTGTTGACGTTGAGGAAGATGCTGAGCATGCTCACCATGACGACCACGGAGATAAAGTGCGGCGCGTAGGAGACCGTCTGCACCACGCGCTTGTACCCTTCGCGCCGGATCTCGTTGATCGTGAGGGCGAGAATGACCGGCAGCGGAAACGCAAAGACGAGGTTGGTCAGGCTGATGCGCAGCGTGTTGGCGAGCAGGCTGGCGAAGTTGGGGCCCGTCAGAAAGCGGACGAAGTGCTCCATGCCCACCCACGGGCTTCCGGCGATGCCGAGCTTGGGCTTATAATTCTTGAAGGCGATTTGCAGGCCGTAGATCGGCCAGTAGTGAAAGACCACAAAGTAGATGACCGCCGGGGCGATGAGCACGTAAAGCTGCCAGCTTCCGAGCAGCCGCTTTAAAATGCTCTTCTTTCTGGGCGTCCTGATCGCCCGGCCGGCCGGCGCCGCCATGGAGGCTGATGATTTCATCTTCGTCCGTCCCCTCTGCTCGTTGCTGGGTTTCCTTTTTTTGAGTGGTTTTTGTGCGCATTTCGCGCAACTTTCATGTATATTCTATCGCTTTTTGCACATTCATCATATCAGTTTCGTCCAGAGCCGTCAATCCGGGTGGATTTATTTCACACTTTCCGGGATGCGCGCCGAACTCGCGCAGAATCGAGCAGAAATGAGCGCCGGATAGACAAAGCGAACCCTCGCGGGCAAAATAAAAAGGCGGGCAAATGCCCGCCTCAAGCGTTTGGAATAGGCCGCCCTGCACAATCGCGCTGGTTTACTTCGCGCCCTGCACGTTTTCCTGATAGTAGTTCACGTAGTACTGGAGGTATTCCTGGTATCCGAGCTTGTCCAGCTCCTCGTAGTACTTGTTCAGCTCCTCCGCCGTAATCGGACGCGCGCCGGTCACAAACTTCGCCGTTTCCGACTCCACATAGGAGTTGATGACGCTGCGCAGGTCCACGATGCGGTTGTTGACCTCCTGCGAGAAGAAGACGATGTTCGGATAGGTATCCACGTAGTACGGCTTGAGGCTCGCCACGGCCGTCGCGTAGTGGCGGAAGTCGAGGCTGTCCAGCGACCAGACGCGCTGGTAATCGGTCCCGGCCATGTCGGCTACTGCCTCGAAGAAGTGGCGGATGTCGCCCAGCTGTACGCCCGTAAAGAGCATGATCTTCTGCTGGCGGTACATGTTTTCCATGCCGCCATAGCGGTTCTCCTTGTCGTTCAGAATGTCGTCGTAGACGATCCAGTTCGTCTGGCCGTCCCAGCGCCAGCCGCTCGTCATGCCGTAGGTGTCCACGTCGGAATCGCTCATCGGGCCATAGAAGGCCAGCGTCATGCCGGTTTCGTTGAAGAAGAAGTCCAGCAGCTTGCAGCACAGCTCCGGGTACTGGGTGTCCGCGGAAATCGCCCAGCGGTTGACCGTCAGCGCGTTGCCGTTGTTCGGCCAGAGCCGCGTCTGGTTCAGGTCGCTCGTCAGCGGGCTGGGCGAGTCCCAATCCATGTAGACCTCGGTGCTGGCCGACCACGGCGCGTTCGTGTACGTGCCCGCAAGCCCCAGGGCGACGTTGGCGTTGACGGCGATGTTGTCCAGCGAATAAAAATCATGGGACATCAGCCCTTCGGCGTAAAGGGTGTTCATGGTCTTCAGGTATTCGTCGTACACGCCCCGGTCGCCGTAGGGGAAGACCACCTCGCCGCCCCTCAGCGCGGGCGAGAGCCCCTTGGCGTCGTTCGTAATCCAGCCGTAAGCCGTGAGCAGGATCATGCAGGGGTTGTTCGTGTTGTAGGCGCCGTTAAAAGGAACCGCGCCCTCGTAATTCGCCTTAAAGGCCCGCATGACGTCCAGAAACTCGTCCACGGTCCTGGGCATTTCAAGGCCCAGCTCGCTTAGCCACTTGGCGTGGATAAAGTAATTGCCCGTCCTCGTCTCGTCGTTCGGGTCGGAAATCTGGCCCATGCCGTAGATGTGGCCGTCCGGCGCGGTCACGCGCTGCCTCCACTCCGGGTGCTCGGCGTACAGCGCCGCGAGGTTGGGCATGCACGCGTCGATATACTCGTCGATCGGCAGCAGCATGTGTTCGTCCGCGCCGTAGGTAACCAGGTCCGCCGCGCTCAGGTTCATGTTGATGACGATGTCGGGCAGATCGCCGGACGCGAACGCCAGGTTTTTGTACTCCGTCGCGTCGCGGACCTGCTCGATGTTGAAGTCGATGTTGTGATACTTGCGAAAGTACTCCCAAAGCCAAATGTCCTCCGCGTCGCCCTGGGTCGCGGCCTGCGAGATCACGACGTCCAGCGTGACCTTCCCGGCCTCCTTCACCATGGGCGCGTCCACTCCGTCGCTTTCAAGGTTGAGCCAGTCCGGGGCCTGCGCGAGCGCGCCGGGCGCGAGCGTGAGGCTCAGCGTCAGCGCCAGGATCAGGGAAAGTGCCTTTTTCATGAGACGAGTCCTCCTCTTTATTTGGATCGGGCTGCGCAGCCCGATCGAATTTCGTTATCCCTTCACCGAACCGATCATGACGCCCTTCACGAAGTACTTTTGCACGAACGGGTAGACGCAGAGCATGGGGGCGCTGGCGATAAAGATGAGCGCGTACTTCATCGCCTCCGCCATGTATGCCTTTTGCGCGGCGGCGGCAACCGCCTCCGTATCGCCCTCCAGCATGACGTTGGCCAGGGCCATTTCATTGGAGATCAGAATATTGCGCAGCACCAGCTGCAGCGGAAAGTAGTCGGACTTTCGCACGTACAAAAGCGCGGAGTAATAGCTGTTCCAGTGCCCGACGGCGTAAAAGAGCGCCATGACCGCGATGATGGGCGCCGCGAGCGGCAGGGCAATCCGCACGAAGGCGCGCAGGTCGCTCGCACCGTCGATGTCCGCCGACTCGTACAGCTCCTCCGGAATCGTGTTGGTGAAGTACTGCCGGGTTACGATCAGATTCCAGCAGTTCACGCCCGCCCCGACGATGAGCACCCAGGGCGTGTTGAGCAGGTTCAGGTTCTTGATCTGGATGTACGTCGGAATCATGCCGCCGCTGAAGTACATGGTGAGGAAGAAATACCCCATCAGGACGTTCCGGCCGGGCAGGCTGCGTTTGGAGAGCACGTAGGCCGCGGGAATCGTCAGCGCCAGGTTGTACAGCGTTCCCAGCACCGTATACAGAATCGTGTTGCGATAGCCGATCCAAACGCTCGATTCCTTGAGCACGTTGCGGTAGGCCGTAAGCTGAAAACCCTTGGGCAAAAACAGGACCTGGCCCTTGACGACCGCGTTCGGCTCGGAGAAGGAAGCGATCAGCACGAAATACAGCGGATAGAGCATCACCAGCGTCAGGACGAAAAGAATTGCGCCGTTGACGAAGTTAAAGGCGCGGTCCGACCTGCTCAGTTTCATTCTCTTTCACCTCACCACAGGCCGACGGACGTGACCCGCTTGGAAATTTGGTTGACCCCGACGATAAAGAGCACGTTGACGACGTTGTTGAACAGCCCGATGGCCGCCGAATAGCTGAACTGGCCGCCCTCGATGCCGATCTCGTACACGTAAGTCGAAATGACGCGGGAGGCCTCGATGTTGAGCGGGTTTTGCAGAAGAAAGATCTTTTCAAAGCCGACGGACAGAACCCGGCCCGCGCTCAGAATCAGCATCGTCATCACGGTGGGCAGGATGCACGGCAGCGTCACGTGGCGGATGATGCGCAGCCGCCCCGCGCCGTCGATGCGCGCCGCCTCGATCAGTTCGGGCGATACGCCCGCCAGCGCCGCGAGGTAGATGATCGTATCCCACCCCACGTTCTGCCACACGCCGCTCCATACATATATGGAAGAAAAATAGCGCGGCTCCGTGATGAAGTCCATCCGTTCCAGGCCCAGCGACACGCGGAAGTTGTTGAAAAGGCCGTTTGTATACTGCGTAAAGAGCATCACCATGGAGCAGAGGACGACGACAGAGACGAAGTGCGGCGCGTAGCTGACCATCTGCACGTATTTTTTGTACCCCTTGCCCGCCACCTCGTTTATCATCAGCGCCAGCAGCACGGCGCAGGGGAAGGTCGCCAGCGTGTACAGGCTGATGCTCAGGGTGTTTAAGATGATGTTCCAAAACCCGGAGTAGGAGAAGAAGCGCGCGAAGTGCTGCAGCCCTACCCAGTCGCTGTCCCAGATTCCCTTCGAGGGACGATAATTGCGAAAGGCGATTTGCAGCCCGTAAATCGGCACGTAATGGAAGATGAAGACGGCGATTACCGCCGGAAGGATCAGCGCGTAGAGCTGCCAGTGCCGCGCCGCCTGCTTCGTCCACCTCGAAAGACGCCGGGTGCGCGAAGGTGATGTCATTGCGCCGCCCCCTTTTCCGTACCGCCCGCACCACCCGCGCAGCCGATGGCGCCGGGCCTGAGGATCACGCGCCGAAGAAACGCGCCGGGGGTTATCAGGCGTCCCGCCAGCAAATCCTCCTCGCGGAGGGAGGCCATCAAAATCTCTCCATCCAGCGCACGGTTGCGGTCGTAGGTGATGTAAATGCGTCCCGCCGCGTCCTGGTCGGCGTCCGGATACGAGACCTCAAAACGTTCGTCGAGGACGAAGCCCTTCGACCAGGTATCGCCGTCGTCGTCTGAGAGGAAGGCCGTCAGCCACGAACGGTTTTCCGCCGCCCGCCCCGGCTCTATCCCGTGCTTGAGGAGCAGCAGCCTGCCCGTCCGGAGACGGCGCAGATGAAAGCGGGCGCTGACGCTCTGTACCCGCGCGCGGACCGGCTCCGTCCAGGTCCGGCCTTCGTCCCGTGAAAAGCTTTCCATCAGGCCGTCCTGTACGCGCCCGAGCATCCACAGCGTCCCATCCCGCCTTTCCACGATCATGTGCTCGTCAAACCGGCTCTGCGGAAAGCGAACCCCGCCGCGCCGCCTCCACGTGGTTCCCCGATCGCCCGAAACGTACACGTTGGCCATGCGGATTGCGTCCAGCTCGTGAAAGCAGTCCTCGAAGGGGGGCTTGATATGGTGGCGCGCCCAAATGGAAACGGGCAGCATCCACTCGCCGTTTGAAAGGACGAGCGGCTTGTTGAGCGTGCACCCATCCGAGACGTAAACCGGCGGCGTCCAGTTCAAGACCGGCGCGGCGGGCGCGTCGCAGTGGATGTACCAATTCGTGCTGCGTCCATCGTAGTGAAGCAGGCTCTGATTGAAAAACAGCCACAGCCGCCCCGCGGGATCGACCCACAGCGTGCCGACGATCGTGCAGCGCTCGCAGGGAAGCGATTCGTCGTGCGGGTCGATACACAGGCAGGGCTCAGTCCAGCTTTGTCCCCTGTCGTCGCTATACGCGAGCAGGAAAAAGGCCTTCTCGCTGTCGCCGCCGCCAACCCAACAGGCAAAGAGCCTTCCCCCGCGCGTCACCGCCGTCCCGATCGTCATCCCGTAATCGAGGTTCGCCATCGCGTACCTCGGCAGCGGCTTCTGATTAATCCGGGGGGTTTGCGCTCCCTGATCGAGCAGTTCCTTTGTCGGCGTAATCACTTTCATCCTCCATACCGGCTGCGCGACCGGCTTTCCTCCCCTTCAAAGTCTTCCGCAGCAGCGCTCATGCGCGCATACTTCCTGAATGCATTTAAATAAAATGCTTTACTTTTTGAGACGATTCTTGTCTTATTTGCACCATTATCATATCAACCGAATGGGGCCCCGTCAATCCGGGTGGATTTATTTCACACTTTCCGGGATGCGCGCCAGAATTACCCAGAAATGAGCAAAAATGAGCGCAAGATTGACAAAGCGCGCCCTCACGGGCAAAATAAAAAGGCGGGCAAAACCCGCCAAAACCTTCCGGAGGCCAAAAAATGAAGAACACGACGCTTTGCTATATCGAACAGGACGGCCGCTACCTGATGCTCCACCGCGTGAAGAAGCAAAACGACGCCAACGCCGGCAAGTGGATCGGCATCGGCGGCAAGTTTGAGGCGGACGAGAGCCCGGACGACTGCCTGCTGCGCGAGGTGCGCGAGGAGACGGGCCTCACGCTCACGCGCTACAGGCCGCGCGGCATCGTCACGTTCGTGTCGGACGAATGGGAGACGGAAATCATGCACCTGTACACGGCGGACGCCTTCACGGGCGAGCCGCACGCCTGCGACGAGGGCGACCTCGCCTGGGTGCCCATTACGCAGGTGGAGGACCTGCCGCTCTGGGCGGGCGACCGCGTATTTCTGCGCCTGCTGGCGACGGACGCGCCGTTCTTTTCGCTCAAGCTCGTCTACGAGGGCGACGCGCTGAAAAGCGCCGTCCTGAACGGTCGGACGCTGGCGCTCAGTGGGCGATGACGACGGCCTGATCTTCCAGCGGCCGGTAGCTGTACGGCAGGCGGACCCGGACGATCAGGGCCTTGATCTTTTCCGCGTCCGCGTCGGTCGCGCGGCGCACGCGGCGTCCCTTGTATTCGCCCCATTCATACCCGCCCGCGACCTCGTATCCAGCCGTAAGGTCCGCCGTCTTATACAAAGACGCGTACAGCGTGAGCTCCTCATGCGCCGCGTCCGCCGGGTAAAAGTCGATGAACGGCGGCGCGTCGTCCCCCTCCACGTAGTAGCGAATTTCGTACCCGTCCGGTGAAAGCGAAAAGGACTGCACGTGCAGCGTGCTTTCCCCCACCGGGACGGCTGCGGGCAGGTCCGCGAGGTCGACGGCCGCTTCGATGTCCTGCCCCTCCTGCGTTATTTCGACCGGCATGAGCGTAAGCTCGCCCGCCGCCTCGCCGTCCTCGAAGCAGTAGATCGTGCGCTGGCGCACGGGGTGCTCCTCGCTGGCCCGCTCGTCACGCCTGTAGAATTCGATGTGGCAGCGGTGGACGCGGCCCGCGCCGTCGCGCAGGCAGATCGCCCCAAGCGGCGGATGCCCCACGCCCTTGTCCTCCTCCTCCAGCACGACGTGCCCGCCGAGCGGCGAAAACGCGACGGACTTGATGAGGACGTCGTGGGTCTGCGGCGCGCCGCCGGGCTCGGAAATCTCCGTAAAGCGCGCCGTCTCGTTCACCTCAAGGCGCGTGCCGGGCATCACCGCAGCGCTGTCGTCCACGGTCAGGGATACGTGACACCTGCCCATGCGGAGGATGCCCAGTTCGATCCGCTCCCCCGCGTCCAACGGCTGGGTGAGCGATTGCAGCGTCGCGCACAGCGCCGTGCGCTCGTCCAGCAGGCGCACCTCGCAGCGGGCCGCATCGGGGTCTGTGCGCAGCGCCCCGTTCGCCCCCTCGACGGTCATCCGCGGCGCGATCTGGTTGATAAAATACGTGTTCTTCACCTCGGAAAAGGGGAACGGCTCGTCCGCCTCCACCTTGCAAAAGAGCACGATGTGGTCCTTCGTCACCGCGAGGTTTTGCAGCGTCAGCGTCCAGGGCTCGTACGCACCGGACGTCGCCGCGCCCTCCGGCAGGCTGCCCAGATGGATGCTGTCCAGAGGAATCGCGCCCGTGACGCCGCGAATCCACTCGCCGAAGGTCGCGCTCTCGTGATCCTCCAAAAAGGGGATGGGCGCACCGTCGTTCAGGCGCACGAGAGCGCAGTCCTCGCCCTGCGCCAGGGCGGGGAAAAGCAGGAGCGCCAGGGCCAGCAGCAATCCAAACAGATTTCGTCTCATCTTCATTCCCCTTTCTTGAGGCGGGG
>JAEXCG010000159.1 GCA_023402355.1 Bacillota bacterium
CCCCGCACCCCCCCGGGCCGGGGGCGCTAAACCCCCCACGGCCCTTCGGTTATGCTTCGATAAAAAATGTATGCAGGCTGTGCGCGGGAATGCGGGCAGAGAAGCGGGCGTCTTTATCCTCGAACGCAAAGGTCCGTTCCCGGTCCATGTTGCTGCCGACGAGCAGCACGCGCGAGCCGTCCGGGTTTTCAAAGGCGAGGGTGTTGCTGGTCCAGTGCCCCCGGGTGACGAGCAGGCGCGCGCCCGGACGCACGAAGTGCGCCGCGTGTTTCATCAGGTAAAACTCGGGCTCTAGCGTCAGCGCGCCCGTCTCCGGGCACACCGTGCACAGGGAGTTCTGCGCCCAGCCCCACGTGGAGACGCCGCCCTTGAGGAGCGCCATGTTCCAATAGGTGTAGCGCTCGGCACCGTGGCGCAGGTAAAACCACATCTGGCGGAAGATGTACTCCATGTGCGCCCAGGTGTTCCGCCCGTCGCCGCATTCGCTCTCCGTCTGCATGTAGCGCAGCTCCGGGTAGCTGGCGGTGATCTCCTCCATCACGTGCTTGCCGCCCCATTGCAGCCCCACGCCCGTAATGTAGCGCCGCGCGCGCTCGTCCGAGAGCACCGTGCCCGCGAACTGGTCGTAGAATTCGGAGAACGGGGCGGAGCTGCCCGGCAACATGAAGTCGGAAAAGGGCCCGTTGATCGTGCCCAGCCAGATTTCCGTGTCCAGACCGGACGCCTCCATAGCCGGGCCGAGGTAGTCGCGGATGAAGCGGCGCATGTCCTCGCCGCGCCAGAGACAGGAGGGAAACTTCTGGTCCGCCATGGGCTCGTTCTGCACGTGCACCTGCGAGACGTGCACGCCCTCCGCCGCGTACGCCTTAACGAAGCGCACGAAGTAGTCGGCGTAGGCGGAAAGCACCGCGTCCTCCATGCGCAGCCTGCCGAAGTTGTAGGCGCGCTTTGTCTTCATCCAGGTCGGGGGGCTCCAGGGGGAGGCGAAGAGCGTGAAGCCGCGCCGGCGCTTCTGCGCCTCGCGCACGTAGGGCAGGGTATAGCGTTTGTCTCGCTCGATGTTGAAGTGCTCCAGCGCAAAGTCGCCGTCCACCTCGTCGCAGCTATACCACTCCAGGCTGAAGTCGTTCGCGCCGATCGGCACCCGGCCGTAGTTGAAGCCGCAGCCGCTCTGGGTGAAGATCTCGTCCAGAAAGGCCTCCCGGTCCGCGGGCGCGGTCTTTTGAAGCGCCTCCCACCCGAGCTCGTTGAAACAGCCGCCGAACCCAAGGATCGTTTGGCGTGCATCTCCGGTAAGCGTGAGAGCGTCCTCGCCGGGCGCGTCGACGGGGGCCTGCGCCCAGCGGCGCTGCTCGGTGCTTTCGATGTGCGTTACGTGCATGTGCGTACCTCCTTCGTGCGGTGAAAAGCCCGGCGCTCCTGCGCGAGCGGGCTCTTAGATGACCTTGCTGTCGTTGACGGTAAACTTGAAGCGCACGCCCAGCAGCTCCGCGGCGCGCCTGCACATCAGCATGCGCTGAAGGAAAATTTCAAAGTAATCCAGCACGGAGCAGATGCTTTCGTCCAGCGTGATGTTGAGGTGCACGGTTTCTTTCGTGATGGCCAGATCGGAGGCGATGGCCGCGTAGTTGACGCGGTCGTGGATGT
This sequence comes from Bacillota bacterium, assembly GCA_023402355.1. GTDB lineage: Bacteria > Bacillota > Clostridia > Christensenellales > Aristaeellaceae > Beduinella. Next base: position 1,648 of record JAEXCG010000159.1, read on the forward strand.
CGAAGGCGGACATGTCCTTGTTGCGCACGCGGCTGCGGCGCACGTCCGCCTTGTCGGCGAGGATCAGCGCGGCGGAGATGGGCGTTACCGCGGTGCCCGTCTTTTCATCGTGGTTGCCGATGGCGGCCATGACTGCGGCGATGTCCGCAAAGTCCATGTTCAGTCCCTTCAATATTTCCCGCGCCATCAGCGCGCCGCTGTGCGCGTGGTCGGTTCGGTTGACCGCGTTGCCGATGTCGTGCATGTAGCCCGCGATGCGGCAAAGTTCTACGTCGTGCGGCGGGTAGCCCAGCGCCGTCAAAATCGCGCCGCCCTCCTCCGCGACCTTCGCGGCGTGCGCGCGCGAGTGCTCGGTGTAGCCCAGCACGCCCAGCATGGCGTTTCCGGAGTCGATGTAGGCGTTGATTTCCGGGCTTATGCGAATATCCTCATAACGAATCAAGCGTTTCACATCCATTCTGTTTCGATCACACGCCTTAGTATATCACATGGATGTGAAAAACAAAGCAGGCCTTCGTAAATTGGCGCGCTTTTTTCCGTCGGCCCGGCATGGCGGCCGCGCTCTGCTATGTTTGAGCGTTATAAAAAAGTACACAAATCGATGAGCGAATCAACCGTGTAATCGGGTTCCTCGTCTGGAGCGGATACGTTCCAGAATTGATAAAAGCCCTGCCGGACCCAAATGGTGCGCATGCCGATAGATTTTGCGGGGGCGATATCGTTATCGAGCCTGTCTCCGATCATCACCGCGTTTTGGGGGTGGCAGCAGCTTCTTTCCAATGCGACTGAAAAGATTCTCTTATCAGGTTTTGCGACGCCTTCCTCTGCGGAGGCGACGACCCAATCAATATACCTTAATATTCCATACGCCTTTAATCGGTCTTTTGTGCCAGGGGATTGATTGGCAATGACGCCGATTTTATATTTCCTGCTCAACCGCTCTAAACATGCTGCGGAATCCGGATATAAAATTTCATCTTCCTTATGCCATTTCGGAAGTTCCACCCCAAACGCCCTTGCCGTTTCCCAATCACCCTTTAAATTTTGAGCATATAGTTTTAAAGCCTTGTCATAAACCTCTTGATAGGGAACGTTGGCCGCCTTAGCGATTTCAAAAAACCTGCGTTCGCGAGCGCGGCTTTCGTCTACGAGCGTGGAACCCACGTCAAAGAATAACCATTTTATGTCTTCAAACATAACAATTTCCATTCTGCGGTACTGCTTTTTCGAGGATCGCAGAGCTTACCCGACTTTGTTTCATAAATGCTTTCAAAAAAACACGTCCGTTTTTTTCATTATACTGCGCGGGGTGGGCAGCGTCAAGGAAGAGCACGGGCATTCCATGGTGACCGTACCGAAATGAAAAAAGCGGCTGCGGCGCGTCATGCGCCGCAGCCGCCGGGCTTTTAGGGCGTCGTTTTGATCTTCCCAGGGTCCAGATGGCTGTAGACGACGCCCGCCTGCGCGTCGCCCTCGCGGAGGGAAAAGAGCTCCGACAGCGTCACGAGCTGATAGCCGCGCCTTGAAAGCTCGGGGATGACGCGCTTCATCGCCTCGGCGGTCGGCGCGTGGATGTCGTGCATGAGGATGATGCTGCCGTTTTTGACGTTGTCCAGAATGGCTTTTTCCGTCTTGCGCGCGCTCAGGGTGCGCCAGTCCTCGGTGTCGATGGACCACTCGACGATCGGCATGCCGAGCCTTCTGGCCACCGCACGCACGTTGTCGTTCACCGAACCGTAGGGCGGGCGAATGAAGCGCACGGGCACGTCCACGATCTTCTGCACGGCCTCGACCGCCTGCATGATCTGCCGCTCCGTTTCCGAGGCGGAAAGGGCCGTCAGTTTCTTGTGGCTCCAGGTGTGCGTGGCGATCTCGCTGCCCTGCGCCGCGATCGCGCGGATTTGCTCCTCGTAGTTGGCGACGCGGTTGCCCACGATGCAGAACGTCGCGGCGCCGTCGTAGGCGGTGAGCAGGTCGAGGATGCCCTCGGTGTACTCGCTGGGGCCGTCGTCAAACGTGAGCGCGACGACGGGGCGCGTGGGATCGATCACGCGCGTGCCGGGCTGCGCTGTGCCGGGGCGCGGCGTCGCGCGCGGCTGCGCAATTTGCTTCGGCACGGGAATGCGAAGATACGACTCGATTTCCGCGTAGGGAAGCTCGATGAGCTGCATGCCCATGGCCTCGGGCAGGTAATCGCCGCGCGTCAGGGCGAGCGCGACGCCCGTATCCGTCAGCAGCGCGTTGTCGAGCCAACTGGCGTCCACGGGGACGGGGCGCTCCGGCAGCGCGCTTTCCGGAATCCGGTCGAGCTTCGATTCGATCAGCGCGTACACGTCCGGCAGGCGCTCAGGCTGGAAGAGGTCTTGCCCCGCGATCAGCTCCCCGGTCGCAAGGTCCGCGTTAAAGGCGCGCAGGATGTCGAGGCTTCGCGCGAAGAAGGGACTGTCGTACCAACCGGCCTGCAGAACGCCCACGTAGCGGTCCGTCAGATAGGCGCTGTAGTGGACGGTCAACTCGCTTTCAGCGTCCTCCTCGGGGTTGGCGTAGACGAGATCTTCCAGTTCGGATAGAAGCTGCGCGTGAATGTCCTGCGCCCACTTGGAGACCGCCTCGTCCAACAGAGGAATGCCGGTGACGGGATAGGAGATCGACGTGGAAAGATGCACCTGATAGTCCACCAGAGATTCACCGTAGCCGACCTGCTGCGTGAGCGGCGTATCGCCGATGGAGAAGAGGTAGGGGTTGCCGGGCGCGCTGGGCGGCTCGGCGGTCTGCGCAGGCACGGCGTCGCCGAACCCTTCGAGCATGTCCGCGTGAACGTACCCATTCAGCGGGCCGAACGCCACGTGGACCCACTCCCCGTCGGTGTCCAGCACGCGAAGCCTTGAACCGTTGGCAATCCGGGCGATGACGCGCGCGTCCTGCGAGGGCGCGCTGCGCAGGTTTGCGTATTCCACCCCTCGGTCGACGACGGCGTCGTCGGCGCGGGCGGCTGCGCCGGTCGTCAGCAGGCAGAGGCAGAGCAATATGGAGAGCGCCGCCGGAAGGCGGCGCAGGGAAAAAGGCATGGAATCCCTCCTTCATCACATGTGGCCCGTCTGCCATTAGGACGAATGAACGCGGCGATCCGTTGCAGATTTTGCCGCAATATGACAAAAAAGGCGCGGATGCGTTCCGCGCCCTTTGCCGATGCTGTTAAGCTGTAAACTTTTGCACGTAGCCTACGATCAGGATGAAGAGTACGATCGCGGGCAGAACGTAGCTGACGTAGACGCGCAGGCCGCGCGGGAACTTGATGCCCTCCCCGGCGTTGGCTTCTTCTAAGAAGTTGTTCCAGCCCCAGCCGTAGCGCGAGGTGCAGAACAGCAGGTAGATGAGTGAGCCCAGCGGCAGCAGGTTGTTGGAGACGATGAAGTCTTCCAGATCCTGAATGTTGCCGATCTTGGGGATCGAAAGGCCGTTCCACACGTTAAAGCCGAGGATGCAGGGCATCGACAGCACGATGATGGCTGCGAGGTTGACGAGCACCGCCTTCCTCCGGCTCCAGCCCCAAAGGTCGATGGCGAAGGAGATGATGTTTTCAAAGACCGCGATGATCGTGGTCAGCGCCGCAAAGGACATGAAGATGAAGAAGAGGGAACCGAAGAACCTTCCGCCCGGCATCGCGTTGAAGAGGTTCGGCAGCGTCACGAAGACGAGACCGGGGCCTTCGCCGGGGCTCACGCCGAACGCGGAGCAGGCGGGGAAGATGATGAGGCCCGCCATGATCGCCACGAACGTGTCCAGGCAGGTGACGCTGACCGCCTCGCCCGTCAGCGAACGGTCGCGCCCGATGTAGCTGCCGAAGATCGCGATCGCGCCGATGCCTAGGCTCAGGGTAAAGAACGCCTGCCCCATGGCCGCGAACACGACCTCGAAGGCGCCCGCTTCCAGCATCTTGCCAAAGTCGGGCATCAGGTAAAAGCGAAGGCCCTCCCCCGCGCCGGGGAGCGTGACCGAGCGGACGACCAGCACGATCATGACCAGCAGCAGGCAGGTCATCATGACCTTGCTGACCTTTTCCACGCCGCCGCGAAGGCCGCGCGAGCAGACGGCAAAGCACGCGAGCACGACCACGACCATCCAGAACGTCATCGGCCCGGGGCTTGCCAGCATGCCGTAAAACACGTCGCCCACGCCGGCAGCGTCGAGGCCCGTGAACTGGCCGGTCGCCATCTTGAAGAAGTAGCTGAGCATCCAGCCGCCGACCGTGGTGTAGAACATCATCAGCAGGTAATTGCCGGCCATGGCGCCGTATCCGTACCAGTGCCACTTGGTGCCCTTGGGCTCCAGCACGTTAAAGGAGCGCGCGGCGCTCTGCTGGCTGGCACGGCCCACGGAAAACTCCATGACCATGATCGGCAGGCCGAGAACCAACAGGAAGAACAGATAGACCAGCACGAAGGCGGCGCCGCCGTACTTGCCCGTGATGTAGGGGAAGCGCCAGACGTTCCCAAGCCCGATCGCGCATCCTGCGGAGATCAGGATGAAACCCAGACGCGATGCGAAACGCTCTCTTTCTTTCATCGGAATGTATGCCCCTTTGCGTTTATGATGTTACAGCGACAGATCGAACGTGATGGAAGAGACCGCGTCCTCGTAGGTGTAGAGGTCGATCGAGCTCTTTTCGCCCAGCGAAATTTCGTAGCTGGAACCGCTCTTTTCAAACGCGACGCCGGAAAGCGCGCTTTCCAGGTCCGCCGTGGACATGCCCACCTTGATGCCGCCCGGCAGCTCGAAATCCACCGTCGCGCTGTCCACGCGGAAGTGGGTGACGAAGCAGTACTCGCGCGGCATGGCGGTCTTCTGCGGATTCTTGAGATAAACGTCGAGCGGGTAGCCGCCCAGAAGCAGCGTGGGGCAGCCCATGATGTCCGAATCGTGCGCCGCGATCTTGACGGAGCTGTTCTGGCGCAGGACCGTCAGGCCGTTTGCGAGCAGCGCCTTGTAGGGAACGGGCATCTTATAGAA
>JAEXCG010000197.1 GCA_023402355.1 Bacillota bacterium
GGCGGATGCACTTCGCATCGAGGGCCTGAGCAAGCGATACGGCGCGTTTTCCCTGCAGGACATAGGCTTTAGGGTGGAGTCCGGCACGATCATGGGGCTGGTCGGGGAGAACGGCGCGGGCAAGACGACGACGATCAAGGCCGTTTTGGGGCTCGTGCGCCCGGACGGGGGCCGCATCGAAATCCTGGGGAAGGAGGCGCCCTTCGGCGCGTATCAGGCGCGGACGCAGGTGGGCTACGTGCCCGACGAGTGCTGCTTCCATACGGGCATGAGCGCGAGGGACGTGCGGCGCACGATGGCCGCGCTCTGCCCGCAGTGGGACAGCGCGCTGTTCGACGCGCTGGTCGGGCGGTTCGGCATCGATGCCAAAAAGCAGATCAAGGATTTTTCCAAGGGCATGCGCATGAAGCTGTCCATCGCGGCGGCGATGGCGCGCCGTCCTCGGCTACTCGTCCTGGACGAGCCGACCGGCGGTCTGGACCCGGTCGCGCGCGACGAGCTGCTGGACATTTTGCAGCAATACGTGGAGGACGAGAAAAACGCGGTGCTCTTCTCGACGCACATCACCAGCGACCTGGACAAGATCGCCGACGCGGTCACCTTCGTGCACGAGGGGCGGATCGTGCTCTCCGCGACGCGCGACGACCTGATGGACGCCATGGGCGTGGCGCGCGTCAGCGCCGCGCAGCTGGAGGAATTGCAGGCAGGCGAGGCGCTCCGGGTGCGGCGGGAGAAACACGGCTGCACCGTGCTGGTAAAAGACCGCAGGTCGGTGGCGCGGCGCCATCCGAACTGGGTCGTGGAGGGCGTGAGCATCGAGGAAATGATGCTGCTGATCGTAAGGGGGGAAGAAGCATGAAGGGGCTTTTGCTCAAGGACATGATCGTCGCGGGCAGGCAGGCGAAGTCTTCGCTCGTGGTCGTGCTGCTCTATCTGGTGCTCTTTCGCGACAACGCGCCGGTGCTGGTGGGGCTCGTCTCGATGCTCTGCCTGATGATGGCGATTTCCAGCTTCAGCTACGACGAAGCGGTGAAATGGCCCGCCTACGCGGCCGCGCTGCCTATGCCGCGGCGCGCGATCGTGCGGGCGAAGTACCTGCTCAGCTTCGGCCTGCTGGCGCTGGGCGTGCTGCTTTCCACGGCGGTCGCGCTGGCGGTGACCGCCCTGGGGGGCACCCCGCAGCTGGAGGAGGTGCTCGGCTCTGCGCTGGGCTGCGGGCTCATCATGGGCCTCATGATCTGCCTGACGCTGCCGCTGATGTTCCGCTTTCCGGTGGAGAAGGCGCGCATCTTCATGACGCTGGCGATGCTGGTCCCCACGATCTTCGTGGTCGGTCTGGCGGGCATTCTGCCGAGCATCCTGCCGTCGGTGCCGCAGACGGAGGCGATCTCAAACGCCCCGTGGGCCCTGATCTGCGTGCTGGCGGTCGCGGCGCTCGGGATAATCGGCGTCGTCTCCTATCGGATTTCCGTGCGCTTTATCGAAAGAAAGGAATTTTAAGACGGCGTACCGCCCGTCCTTCCGGCCCTGAACCGGAAGGACTTTTTCTGCTTTGATATATAAAAGAAATTTTTTCTTGATTGATGCGGACAAAGCAGATATAATGAGGACAGGAAAAGCGATGGGAGGCGGCGACATGCGCATTTTGGCGCTTGACATCGGCGGAACGGCCATCAAGTCCGCCCTGCTGGACGGGGCGGGGCATATCCTGCGGGAGGCGGAGGCGCCCTCCGAGGGCAGGCGGGGCGGCCCGCGCCTGATGGAACGCGCCCGGGCCGTGATCGACGGCTACGACGGCTACGACGCGCTGGGCGTCTCCACCACGGGGCAAGTGGACGCGCGGACGGGGCGCATCGTCTTCGCCAACGACAACGTGCCGAACTTCACCGGCACCCCGGTGGGCGAGCTGCTGCGCGCCTACACGGGCGTGCCCGTGGCGGTCGAGAACGACGTGAACGCCGCCGCCCTGGGCGAGGCGCACTTCGGCGCGGGCCGGGGGGCGCGCGACTTTCTGTGCCTGACCTACGGCACGGGCGTGGGCGGCGCGATCGTGCTGGACGGGCGGATTTACGGCGGCGCGGACGGCGTCGCGGGCGAGATGGGGCACATCCTTACGCACCCGGAGGGGCTGCCCTGCGCCTGCGGCCAGCGCGGCTGCTACGAGCAATACGCCTCCACCACGGCCCTGCTGCGCGCGGCGCGCGCGGCCGAACCGGAGATCGCGGACGGCCGCGACCTCTTTGCGCGGGTTTCCAGCCGCCCGGACCTGGCGGACGCGGTGGCCTCCTGGGTGCGCGAGGTGGTCTACGGGCTCGTCTCGCTGACGCACATCTTCAACCCCGCGCTGATCGTGCTGGGCGGCGGCGTGATGAGCCAGCGCGCCGTCCTAAGCGCGGTGGAGGGCCTGCTGTACCCACGCCTGATGGAAAGCTACCGCGGCGTCAGGCTGGCGGGCGCGCAGCTCGGCAATCAGGCGGGGGTGTACGGGGCGTTTGTGCTGGCGCGGAGCGCACTGGAGGGCAAGAGATGACGAACGATATTTTTACGGAAATCCACACGCGCTACAATCAGTTCACCAAGGCGGAAAAGCGCGTGGCGGACCTGGTGCTGGAAAAGCCGGACCAGGTGGTGTACATGTCGATCACGGACCTGGCGGACGCCTGCGGCGTGGGGGACACGAGCGTCTTTCGCTTCTGCCGCGACCTGGACAAGAAGGGCTATCAGGACTTCAAGATGGCGCTGGCGCAGGCGCTGGCCTCCGGCTCGGAGGACGCCGCGGCGACCCAGATGACCGGCGCGGTCGGCTTTAAGGACTCGCTGGACGAGGTGGTGCAGAAGGTGCTCTCCACCAACGTCGGCGCGCTCAACGAGACCTACCGCCTGATCCGCAAGGAGGACATCAGCACCGCGGTCGACTGGATGATCCAGGCCAAGAGCATCTACTTCTTCGGCGTGGGCGGCTCGATGGTCGCGGCGCTGGAGGCGCAGAGCCGCTTCATGCGCATCACCAGCAAGGCGCACATGACCATCGACCTGCACCTGCAGGCGATGAGCGCCGCCCTGATGGGCCCGGAGGACCTGGCCATCGCCTTTTCCTACTCCGGGGCGACGAAGGACACGCTGGACGTGGTCAGTAAGGCCCGGGCGGGCGGGGCGAAGGTCATCGGCATCACCCGCTTTACCCGTTCGCCCCTGAGCGCCCTTTGCGACCTGCGGCTCCTGTGCGGCGCGAACGAGGGGCCGCTGCAGGGCGGCTCGATGTCCGCCAAGATGTCGCAGCTCTTTTTGCTCGACGTGCTCTACGTCGAATACTTCAAGCGCACCTATGAAACCTCCACCCAGAGCAAGGCCGCCACGGCCGACGCGATTACGAGCAAGCTGTATTAATCTGAATACACATCGTCTGTTTGGACGAAAAGAAAATTCCGTGTTTATAGAAGGACGGAATTTTCTTTTTTATTAAATATGGTGAAAATATTTTTCAAAACCTCTTGAAAAAGAAAAAGTATTTGGTATAATGAGGGGGAAAGGCGTGATAAAAATGAGCAGTATGGACAAAAAACAGGCCGTCCTTTCCCAAATCAAGGGGGGACTGGTGGTTTCCTGTCAGGCTCTTGCGGATGAGCCGCTGCACAGTTCCACGATCATGGGCCGCATGGCCTACGCGGCGATGCTGGGCGGTGCGTGCGGCATCCGGGCGAATACGCCGGAGGACATCCGCCGAATTCGCCGGGAGGTTGACCTGCCCATCATCGGGCTCACGAAGTGCGTTTCGCCGGACAGCCCGGTTTACATTACGCCGACGCTTCGCGAGGTGGACGCCCTGTGCGAGGCGGGCTGCGAAATCGTCGCCATGGACGCCACGGACCGCCCCCACACGGGCGGGCTTGGCATCGGGGAGCTCTTCCCCCAGGTGCGCGCGAAGTATCCGAATCAGCTCTTCATGGCGGATATCGCCACCTTCGAGGAGGGCGTAAACGCCGAGCGGCTCGGCTTCGACCTGGTGAGCACCACGCTTTCCGGCTATACGGCGGATACGAAGGATCGGGCGCTGCCGGACTTTGAGCTCATGCGGAGGCTTTCGCAGGCGCTCACGATCCCCGTGATCGGGGAGGGCGGCATCTGGTCGCCGGAGGTGCTGAAGGAAGCGATGGAGCAGGGCGTCTTCGCCTGCGTCGTGGGCACGGCCATCACCCGCCCGCGCGAGATCACCCGCCGCTTTGTGGAGGCCATCAAGCCCGCGCGCTAGGATTTAAAAACGTGAACCTTTTGAGGCGCAAGCCAAAAAAAGAACGCCGGAAGCATCCGGCATGTCCTATGCGGCCGGTATGCCCTGCGGCGAAGCGTCAAATAAAGTTCACGATTTCAGACGTACAGATCATCGCGATGGAAAGAAAGAGGCGGCTGACATGAAAGACAAGCGGAAGTTCATGGGCGTCATCCCGGCGTTTTACGCCTGCTATGAGGACGACGGCCGGGTGAGCCCGGCGCGCACGCAGGCGCTGTGCCGTTACCTGATGGACAAGGGCGTGAAGGGCCTCTACGTCTGCGGTTCCTCCGGCGAGTGCATCTATCAGAGCGTGGAGGAGCGCATGACGATCCTCGAAAACGTGATGGAGGTCGCGCGCGGCCGCCTCACGGTCATCGCGCACGTCGCGGCGAACTCCATCGAGGACAGCCGCCGCCTCGCCTCGCACGCGCAGCAGCAGGGCGTGGACGCCATCGCGGCCATACCGCCGGTGTACTTCAAGCTGCCGGAGCACGCGATCGCGCAGTACTGGAACGCGATCTCGGACGCGGCGCCGGACACGGAGTTCATCCTCTACAACATTCCCCAGCTCGCGGGCGTCGCGCTGACCCCCTCCCTGCTGCGCGAAATGCTGAAAAACCGGAACGTCGTCGGCGTCAAGAACTCGTCGATGCCCGTGCTGGACATTCAGAACTGGAAGATGATCGGCGGGGACGATTTCATCGTCTTCAACGGGCCGGACGAACAGTACCTGGGCGGGCGCGTCATGGGCGCGGAGGGCGGCATCGGCGGCACCTACGGCGCGATGCCGGAGCTCTACGTGAAGCTCGAGGAGCTCATCCGCGCAAGGGACCTTGAGACGGCGCTGCATCTTCAGATGCGCCTCAACGAGCTGATCTCCCTGCTGTGCGCCTGCCATGGGAACATGTACGCGGTCATCAAGGCGATTTTGAAGGCGCGCGGCTTAAACGTCGGCACGGCGCGGCCGCCGCTCGCCCAGCTCATCCCGGAGGACGAACCGAAGATTCGCCGCTGCGTCGAGGAGATCGACCGGGCGGTGGCGGAGTTCGTCCGCTGAGGAAACCTATTTGGGCGCCCCGCCCGGCGCAGGGGTTCCTCCTTTGCGGCGGGCGGGGATGACAAGGTTCCTGACCGGGCGGCTGCCCGGCGAAATAGACAAGCCTGAACGACCCATCACAAGGAGGAACGCACCATGAAAAAGTTACTCTCGCTGGCTCTGGCCCTGATGCTGGCCCTGTCCCTCGGCTCCTTCGCGCTGGCGGAGGACAACGTCACCATTACCTGGTGGGCATTCCCGACCTTCGCGCAGGACGGCGACAACCCCGCCGGCACCTACGAGCAGGAAGTCATCGCGGCCTTCCAGGAGAAGTACCCGAACATCACGGTCAACCTGGAAACCATCGACTTCACCTCCGGCCCGGAGAAGATCGTCTCCGCGATCGAGGGCGGCACCGCCCCCGACGTGCTGTTCGACGCCCCCGGCCGCATCGTGGAATACGGCAAGAACGGCAAGCTGGTCAAGCTGGACGACCTGTTCACCGATGCGTTCAAGAAGGACGTGAACAACGACGCGCTGATCGCGGCCTGCGGCGACGGCACGAGCTATTGGATGTACCCGGTCAGTTCCTCGCCGTTCTACATGGCGATCAACTACGAGCGCTGGCAGGAGACCGGCGCGCTGGAATTCGTCAACCAGGAGGGCGACCGCGCCTGGACGACGGACAACTTCGTAAAGGCGCTGGAAAAGCTGCATGAGGCCGGACAGCTCGGCGGCTCCGTCTTCTGCAACGGCCAGGGCGGCGACCAGGGCACCCGCGCGCTGGTGGCGAACCTGTACAGCGCCGCCATCGCGAACGACGCGATGACCGAGTACACCATGAACAGCGAAGCGGGCGTGAAGGGCCTGACGCTGATCAAGGACCTCGTGGACAAGGGCTGGCTCGAGGCCGGCACCGACATCAACGGCGGCCAGGAGATCGAGCTGTTCGTGAGCGGCACCACCTCCCTCGTGTTCTGCTGGGGCACCAGCGCGGCCAAGAGCAACGCGGCGACGCTGGAGCAGGGCGGCATCACCCCGTACTCCCTGCCCTTCCCGAGCGACGACGGCGTGCCCGCGCTCGAGTACCTGGTCAACGGCTTCTGCGTGTTCGACAACGGCGACGCGGCGCGTGCCGAGGCCAGCAAGACCTTCCTCAAGTTCCTGTGCGACGACGAAGTGTGGGGCCCGAAGAACGTCGTGCAGACCGGCGCTTTCCCGGTCCGCGAGAGCTTCGGCGACCTGTACGCGGGCAACGACGAATACGGCCTGCTCGCCCAGTTCACCAAGTACTATGCGCCCTACTACAACACCATGGACGGCTTCGCCAACATGCGCACCGAGTGGTGGAACATGCTCCAGAACATCTTCACCGGCGTCAAGGACGTGGAGACGGCTGTGAACGATTACGTGACCGCCTCCAACGCGGGCATGTAAGCTTCTCTGAAGACGGTTTTGCCCCTCCCTCTGCTAAGCGGGGGGAGGGGCTTTCAAAAGACGGCACACCGAACCTTCGAGTCGCGCTCCGTGCGGAGCGCGTGGGTGAAATCCATAAGGAGTGAGCCTATGAACGCAATCCCACGGTCCGACCGTTACGGCCGCAGCCGCAAGCTGCAGCGCCAGCAGAACATCGTCTCCTACCTGTTCCTGCTGCCGTTTTTGTTCTTCTTCCTCTGCTTTGTCGTGGTGCCCATGGGCATGGGCGTGGTCACCAGCTTTTTCAACTACACCATGAAGGACTTTGCCTTCATCGGCTTTGGCAACTACAAGGAGCTCTTTTCCGACCCGCGCTTCCTGATTTCGGTCAAGAACACGGTCGTGATCGTGCTCGTCAGTGTGCCGCTGGTCACCGCCTTCAGCCTGTGGGTCGCAAGCCGAATCTACAGCAAGGCGTCCTTTTCCCGCTCGTTTTACCGCGGGGTGTTTTACCTGCCGGTCGTGACGGGCACGGTGCCCGTCGTGGTCGTCTGGAGATGGATTTTCCACCGCTACAGCGGCATCCTCAACTGGGCGCTGATGAGCCTTGGCGTCATCGAAAAGAACATCGCCTGGCTGGGCGACGCCAACTACGCGATCTGGTGCATCCTGCTCATCCTCTTCACCACCTCCGTCGGCCAGCCCATCGTGCTCTACGTGGCCTCGCTGGGCAACGTCGACCAGTCGCTGGTGGAAGCGGGCGAGGTGGACGGCGCGAGCAGGACGCAGATCTTCTGGCACATCAAGTGGCAGAGCCTGCTGCCCACGACGCTCTACGTGGTGGTCATCACGACGATCAATTCCTTCCAGTGCTTCGCGCTGATCCAGCTGCTCACCAGCGGCGGCCCCGCGAACTCCACCAGCACGGTCATGTACTACCTGTACCAGAACGCGTTCTCGCTCTACCGCTACGGCTACGCGAACGCGATGGGCGTGCTGCTGGCTATCCTAATCGCCGTGTTCAGCACGCTGCAATTCAGACTGATGCGCAGCGACAGCAATTAAGGAGGGGGATACACGTGGTACAAAGACAAGCGGCGGCCGGGCGTCCGCGCAGGACGGTCACGGTCTACTCCGTCCTCTCCAGCATCCTGCTGATCCTCATCGCGCTCAGCTTCATCTTCCCGTTCTACTGGATCATCACGGGCTCCTTCAAGCTGTCCACCGTGGCGGCGAAGCTGCCGCCGGAGTGGTTCCCGAAGAGCCCGACGCTGGACAACTACCGCCAGCTCTTCCGCAATCCCGCGCTTGCGTGGGTCGGAAACAGCGTGTTCATGTCCGTATTCGCGATGCTGTTCACCTGCGTCACCGCGGCGATGGCGGGCTACGTGCTCGCGAAGAAGCGCTTCGCCGGGCGCGCGGCGATCTTTTCCGCGCTGGTGTGCGCGATGGCGCTGCCCAAGCAGGTGGTGCTGGTGCCGCTGGTGCGCGTGATGAACGCGCTGGGCCTGTTCAACTCGGCCTGGGCGGTCATCCTGCCCACCGTGGGCTGGCCGTTCGGCGTGTTCCTGATGAAGCAGTTCTCCGAAAGCATCCCCACCGAGATGCTGGAGGCCGCCCGCATCGACGGCGCGGGCGAGATGCGCACGTTTCTGAGCATCGTGACGCCGATGATCCGCCCCGCGTTCGGCGCGCTGGCGATCTTCACGTTCATCAACACCTGGAACGACTACTTCCTGCAGCTCGTCATGCTGCAAAGCCGCACGAAGCTGACCATCGGCCTGGGCGTGGCGACGCTGCAAAGCGAGTTTTCCACCAACTACGGCCTGCTGATGGCGGGCGCGGCGCTGGGCGCGGTGCCGATCGTCACGATCTTCATCTGCTTCCAGAATTACTTTACGCAGGGCATCGCCCTGGGCGCGGTCAAGGGATGAAAAGCCGAAACGAAGAGGAGTGATGCGCATGCCGATGCTGGATATGCCGCTGCGCGAGCTCGAGCGCTACGGGGGCGCGCCCCGGCCGGACGACCTGGACGCCTACTGGGACGAGGCGCTAGGCGAGGTTGCGGATACGTCCTATGCGCTGGAGCCGTCCGAATTTCAGGCGCCGGGCTACGAATGCGCGACGCTCTTTTTCGAGGGCGTCGGCGGCGCGCGGGTGGGCGGCAAGTTTATCAGACCCCTGCGCGAGGGGAAGCTGCCCGCGATCGCCGTCTTTCACGGCTATCGCGGCAACAGCGGCGACTTTTTCCACCTGCTGCCCTACGCAGCGGCGGGGATGGCGGTCTTCGCGCTCGACGCGCGCGGCCAGATGGGCGTCTCGGAGGACACCTTCCGCTCGCGGGGCAACACCATGCAGGGGTTGATCGTGCGCGGGCTGGAGGAATACGACCCCAAACGGCTGTACTTTCGGAACGTCTTTCTGGACACGGTGCAGGGCGTCCGCATCCTGATGGAGATGCCCTTTGTGGATGCCGCCCGCGTCGGCGTGACGGGCGGCTCGCAGGGCGGCGCGCTCGCCGCCGCCTGCGCGGCGTTGGAGCCCCGCGTCAAGGCCGCGTCCATCACCTACCCCTTCCTGTCCGACTTCAGGCGCGTGTGGGAGATGGACCTGTGCAAGCTCGCCTACGAGGAGCTCAGCTACTTCATCCGCTGGCGCGACCCGCTGCACGAGCACATGGAGCAGATGTTTCACACGCTCGACTACATCGACGTGAGCCATCTGGCCCCGCGCATCCGCGCGCGGACGCACTTCTTCCTGACGCTTCAGGACGAGATGTGCCCGCCCTCCACGCAGTTTGCGGTGTACAACAACACGCCCCCGCCCAAGACGCGGGACATCTACTACAACCACGGCCACGAGGACCTGCCGCTGATGGCCGACCGGGCGCTGATGTTTTTGCAAAGGGCGCTGTAAAATCCAAAGGAAAAACGGGGCTGCTCCGTTTTTTCGCACTATGAGCACACACCCCCGCCCGACGGCTTAGGCCGCCGGGCGGGGGTGTCTTGGGGTCTATATTCGTCATCGCGCTGCCGCGCAGAGCGTGCGGGATTCCTCGGTCAGCGGCGCGCCGCACACGTCGCCGTAGAGATCGACCCGGGCAAACCCGGCGTTCTTCAGCTCCCGCACGAGCGATTCCGGGCTGAAATACTGGTTCCATAGGTTGTAGCAGCGCACATTTTCCGCCGTGACGACGACGTACTGCTCCAGCGCGTTGCCTGTCTCGGGGTAAAGCGCGTTCCGGCGAAGGCAGGCGTAGGGCTCGGGGCTCCAAAATCCGCCCGCTTCATACGTGATTTGCTGGCCTTCCTGGAAAAACGCGGCCTCCCGGTGGGTGAAGCCGTCCAGAATCAGCGTGCCGCCGGGCCGAAGCGCGCGGCGCACCCTTTTCAGCAGCGCGCGGCGGCACTCTGGCGGCAGCACGCCGTAGTCGCAGTAGATGAGCGTCGCCACGTCGAAGCAGGCCTCAAACTCGATGTCGAGATAGCTTTGGCAGAGATAGCGGACGGGCAGACAATTCCGCGCCGCGCTCGCGACCGCATAGGCGATGGAGCGGCGGGAAAAATCGACGCCTGTGACGCGAAAGCCCGCGCGGCAGAAGCGCTCCGCGTACAGCCCCGGCCCGCAGCCCAGATCGATCAGCCGCTTCCCGCCTTCGGGCGGGCAGAGCGTGGCGATCCAGCGAACGGACTGCTCGATAAAGCCGGGCCTGCGGGAGGCGCCGTCCGTGTCCGGGTTCAGGTGCGCTGCGAGCATGCTCTTTGAAATATGGTCGTCGTCCCAAAAGGGGAGGCCGTCCGTCGCGTAGGGCGAGGGCAGCTCCCTGAAAATGTCGAGTAGGGCCTGATACATGCGGTTACCTCCTGCGAAAGACTGATTGCATTATAGCATACGGCGCGCGAAAAGCACAGGGACGCGCGCCGGATTTCGTGATACAATGGACGCAGAACGAACAGAGAGGGGACATGGCGGAATGAAGACCCACGCTTTTCGCTTAAAACGAGGTCAGGATCTGCTTTGCGGCATCACGGATTACGCCCGCGCGCACAGGATCTTTGCGGGCTGCGTGCTCAGCGGCGTCGGCTGCGTGACGTGCGCGCGGCTGCGCGACGCCGGCGGCGTCACGGTCCGCGAGGTGGCCGAGGACCTGGAGATCGTCTCCCTGACGGGCACGGTCTCGGCGGCGCGCACGCACCTGCACGCATCGTTCAGCCGGGAAGACCTTACCACCTTGGGCGGCCATCTGATGGAGGGGTGCCTCGTCAACACCACGGCGGAAATCGTGCTGCTGGAGCTGGACGACCTGCGCTTTTCCGCCGCGTTTGACCCGCAGACGGGGTACGACGAGCTGGTGATCGAGCGCAGGGACGGCTAGAACGGTCATGAAGCGGGAACGCATGTATGAGGGAGCAAACGGATGCCTTGCGGCGGCATGGCCGAAGCGATCATGCCGTCTTGTCGTTTATCAGGCAGTGCGCGTTCACTGGGCTTTTCGGATGCGTGTCGCACGCGAAACCGTTTCGAGACGGCCGATCTCCTCTTGACAACGGATTGATGTAGCAATACAATATATCTAATAGATATATTTGACTGGAGGGGTTTTGTGCTTGAGTTCATAGCTTTGGGCATGGTTCTGGAAGAGGATTTGACCGGATACGACATCAAAAAGGCAATCGAAAACGGAATCGGGGTTTTCTATAAGGCGAGCTTCGGCAGTCTGTACCCTGCCCTTAAGAGACTGACGGAAAGGGGGCTTTTAGTCGCGAAGGAAAAACCGCAGGGCAACCGGCAAAAGATTTTTTACCGCATTACGGTGGAAGGGCAAACTCGGTTCTTTGATTGGCTTTCCACCCCTATGGACGTGTTCGAGGGGACAAATACCCATTTGGCAAAGGTCTATTTCTTCGACAGGCTGCCACCTAAGGTGCGAGAGCGGCAGCTCTTAGAATATGAAATCAATAACAGAAATTACTTAAAAAGGCTAAATGATCTGGAAAGAAAATACAGCAGGCTGGAAAACCGCGATAGCTTTTACTATAAGCTTTCGACCCTTTATTATGGAATCTGCATAACGCAGAAAACGATTCAATGGTGCCGGCATATTCGCATGCAAAGCTCCCTTACCGACTTCATCGAGGAGGAAGAGACCGATGGACGTGATTGAGTCCCCCAAACCGGTCGTCCTGCTTTCCTATCGCGACTGCGAAATCTGTTGCTGCCATTTAGACGGATATCGTGCGAACATTCGGGCCTTGCTGAAGCGTCTGTCGGAAATTGAGGCGGTGTTTTTGCGAAGGCCTGCCCATGTAAAATTCAAGGTATGGTATAATTTGGACGAAAACGACCTTGATGAGCGCACGATGAAATCGATCGTTGAGAGTATTTTCAGGTTTGAAGATCGCATCGATAAGATCGCGTTTATCGGATTGCGCGGATTTGCGAGGTGTAAATTCGACCGGATTTTGGAGCGGAGCCTTGCGCGGAAATCCTTCCCCAGGGCTTACTTTCAGGACGCGGAACGGGCGAAAGGATGGCTTGTCTGACGAGCCGAAAGGTGACGGTATGCTGATAAAATCTCCGAGCGGCGCGCTGAGTCCGTATTACTATAAGGGCGGTTTCTTTCATGGAATCCATTACGGCGGCTATCTGGACGACGCGTGCGCCCTGCTTTCGATGATGAACGAAGAAGAGACCTTTATTCTCAAGTCTCCTGAACGGCGCAGAATCCTCATCGACCTGTACGAAACGAATCTGACGGAAGAACTGACGGCAAAAATTGCACAGCATGTTCAACGCCTGAGCCCTCGTATCGTGAAGCTGGCGATATCCAGCGACGAAAAGAGCCTGCGTCAACTGCGTAGGGCTCTGAACAAAGCCGCTTCATTGGAAGCGGGTCAGCTCTGTTTCAGCACAGATATGGAAGCGGCGAAGACCTGGCTGGTGAGCGATTCGTTTTTACCTGCAAAATGAATTAGGAAGCAACCCTTTGCCGCGTAGCAGAACGGGGCTGTCAAGCTAGCGTTTTCTAGCTTGACAGTCTCTTTTTAAGTTATTGCGTATTTTGGGGAAGGTTTTGTTGGAGAATAAGGCGATTAGGCTAACCCTAATAAGCCCCATTGCTTTATTGAG
>JAEXCG010000202.1 GCA_023402355.1 Bacillota bacterium
ATCCTGGTGGACGAGGGCATCGGCTACGCCATCACGCTGGACAAAATCCTCAACACGCGGGGGAGCAATCTGTGCTTCAGGCCGCTGACCCCCACCCTGCAGGCGAACCTTTGCATCGTCTGGAAGAAGTATCAGGTGTTTACCAAGGCCGCGGAGCTGTTCCTGCACGCGCTGCAAAAGAGCCTCGCGTCCTCCTGATGGAGGATTTGAGGCCCTGATCGAATGGCTCGTTGGGCCGAAACGCGACAAAAAAGCGCCGCTGTATAAAGTTTTTACAATCCCGCGCCGGTGTTCAAAGTTTGAACACCGGCGTTTCTCTGTCTATGGTGAAAGCCGCCTGCGTGCTGTATCATACAGCCATACAAGGGATTCAACCAAAGATTCAAACCATAGACGGAGGGAAACAGTATGTATTACAGCAACGGCAATTACGAAGCGTTCGCCCGCCCGGAGAAGCCGGAGGGCGTAGACCACAAGTCGGCTTACCTCGTGGGTTCGGGCCTCGCCTCGCTCGCGGCGGCGTGCTTTCTCGTGCGCGACGGCCAGATGAAGGGCGATCACATCCACATCCTGGAGGAGCTCGACCTGCCCGGCGGCGCGTGCGACGGCATAAACGACCCGCAGAAGGGCTTCATCATCCGCGGCGGACGCGAAATGGAGAACCACTTTGAATGCCTGTGGGACCTCTTCCACTCGATCCCGTCCATCGAAAACCCCGAAAACTCGGTGCTGGACGAGTACTATTGGCTCAACAAGCACGACCCGAACTACTCCCTGCAGCGCGCGACGGTGCAGCGCGGGCAGGACGCGCACACCGACGGCAAGTTCGGGCTCAGCGAAAAGGCCTCGATGGAGATCGTCCGCCTCTTCCTCACCAGGGACGAGGACCTGTACGACAAGAAGATCGAGGACGTGTTCACGGAGGAGTTCTTCTCGTCCAACTTCTGGCTCTATTGGCGCACGATGTTCGCCTTCGAGGAGTGGCACAGCGCGCTCGAGATGAAGCTCTACATCCAGCGCTTCATCCACCACATCGGCGGCCTGCCCGACTTCTCCGCGCTCAAGTTCACCAAGTACAACCAGTACGAGTCCCTGATCCTGCCGATGGTGAAGTACCTGGAGGCGCACGGCGTGGACTTCCAGTACGGCACGCAGGTGACGAACGTCCGGTTCGACATCGCGCAGGGCAAAAAGGCCGCGCGGGAAATCGTCTGCCTGAAGGGCGGACGGGAGACGCGCATCCCGCTCACGGACGATGACCTCGTCTTCGTCACCAACGGCAGCTGCACGGAAAATTCCTCGCTGGGCGACAACGACCACGCGCCGGAGTTGAAGATGCAGCCCGGCGAGGGCGGCTGCTGGCAGCTTTGGCGCAACATTGCCGCGCAGGACCCGTCGTTCGGCCATCCCGACAAGTTCTGCACGAACATCGAGGCGACCAACTGGGAGTCCGCCACCGTCACCACGCTGGACGAGCGCATCCCGCCGTACCTGGAAAAGATCTGCAAGCGCGACCCGTTCAGCGGCAAGGTCGTCACCGGCGGCATCGTCACGGTGAAGGACTCCTCCTGGCTGATGAGCTGGACGATCAACCGCCAGCCGCACTTCAAGGCGCAGCCCAAGGACCAGCTCGTCGTGTGGGTCTACGGCCTGTTCACCGACCGTCCGGGTGATTATGTCAAAAAGCCCCTGCGCGAGTGCACGGGCACGGAGATCACCGAGGAGTGGCTCTACCACATCGGCGTGCCGGAGGATCAGATTCACGACATGGCCGTGCACTCCGCGCGCTGCATCCCCTGCATGATGCCCTACATCACCGCGTTCTTCATGCCCCGCACGAAGGGCGACCGCCCGAAGGTCGTGCCGGAGGGCTGCGTGAACTTCGCCTTCATCGGCCAGTTCGCGGATACGGTGCGCGACACCGTCTTTACCACCGAGTACTCCGTGCGCACGGCGATGGAGGCCGTCTACACGCTGCTGAACGTGGACCGCGGCGTGCCGGAGGTGTTCAATTCCTGCTACGACGTGCGCGTGCTGCTCGACTCCACCGCCAAGATGATGGACGGCAAGAAGCTGACCGACATGAAGCTGCCCTTCTTCACGGAGCTGGTGGGCAAGGCGGCGCTGCACAAGGTCAGCGGCACGCTCGTCGAAGAGCTCATGCACCGTTACCACCTGATCTGACCCTATATCGCTCCGCGTCGGACGGCCCGCGCCGTCCGATGCGGAGCCTTTTTGCCGTTCTCACACAAATTTCCGCTTTTTCCATAAAAATTGACGGAAGACCTGCCCAGGTTGATTTTCATTTGATATAATAGGGGTATCCTGCATACAGTAAGATGATACCGAAAGGGTGGACTATGTGGGATTCCTGTTCAAGCTCGTCCGCGCATTTTTAAATACCGTCAAAAGGCCGCTCACGCTTCGCTGCGCAGGCAGCCTGCCGCCCTGCGCGGCCTACGTGGTACACCACCAGAACCTGCGGGGCCCTGTGCAGGTGATGCGCTCGATGCCCGTGCCGCCTCGACCCTGGGTGCTGCACGTGTTTTTTTCGTACGGGGAATGCTACCGTCAGTATGCGGGCTACACGTTTTCAAAGCGCCTGCACTGGCCCCGGCTGCTCGCGAGCGCCGTCTCCGCGCCGCTCTCCCTGTTCGTGTCGGCGCTGGTGAAGAGCTGTCGGGCGGTGCCCGTCTACCGCAGCCTCACCCACCTTCGCGATACATTCCGCGCCTCGCTCGATTCGCTGCTTCGGGGCGAGAGCGTGCTCATCGCGCCGGACGTCCATTACGAGGACGACGGACCCCTGATGCGCGAAATGTACGAGGGCTTCCTACAGCTCGCTCCCCTGTACCGCAAGCGCACGGGAAAGCCCCTGCCCTTTGTGCCGCTCTATTGCAGCCCCGCGCGCGGGGAGCTGTTCGTGGGCGAGCCCGTCTACTTTCGCGCGGACGTCCCCTTCAGCGAAGAGCGCGTGCGCGTGGCAAGGCACCTGACCGACGCCATCAACGACATGGCGAGGGCCTGCGGGGACGTGCAGGAGACCTCCGTGCGTGCCGCGCAATAGGCGGCGGCGGGCGGTGCCCGCTTCCTCTTCCGAACAGCCGCTTCCGCCCCTCGCATTCTCTTACGCGGCCGCGGCGTGCCGCTTATCCGTCGCGCAATAGGCGGCGGGCGGTGCCCGCTTCCTCCTCCGAATGGCCGCCTCCGCTCCCCGCGTTCTCCCACGCGGCTGCGGCGTGCCGCTTATCCGCCGCACAATAGGCGGCGGGCGGTGCCCGCTTTCTCCTCCGAATGGCCGCCTCCGCCCCTCGCGCTCTCCCACGCGGCTGCGGCGTGCCGCTTATCCGCCGCGCAATAGGTGGCGGCGGGCGGTGCCCGCTTCCTCCTCCGAACAGCCGCTTCCGCCTCCCCGCGTTCTCCTACGCGGCCGCGGCAAGTCGTCTATCCAAATACAAGCAAAAACCAGGCTTCTGCTTTTACGCAGGGGCCTGGTTTTGGGTATCCGGCGTTTATCGCGTTTTCGGCAGCTCCCCGCCGTCGGGCGCAAAGAGCGTGCAGCCCATCTCCCGAAACTGGACGATCTTTTCCCGCAGCACCGTTTCGCTCACGTCAAAGCGCGCCGAAAGGCACGTAAGGCAGTAAAAATCCCGCGCGCCGCGATTGACCAGCTTTCGGGTGAGCGCGACCTCGTCCCGGGTCAGCGCGCGGCCGCAGTAGGCGCACTTATCCATCGCAGCGCGAGAGGCGGCAGCGGTAGAGGCGGCAGTCGCGGCCCGGCACGCGGACGCTGAACTCGTCGCGCTTCACGCCGAGCTGCTCGCCCGTGAACACGTCGCGCGGCGCGATGCCGACCCCCGACGGATAGGGCAGGCCGATATCCGAAAGCAGGCAGGACAGCCGGGTCTCGTGCTCGGAGAGGTTGAAAAATGCGAGCACGAACTCGTTGCCGGACAGGTGGCGGATGAACGTATAGGTGCAGTCCTCGACGCTGCGCCAGGGGTACTCGCCGGGCTTCGCGTCCGGGTTGGGCAGCGTCACCCCGCCGCGGCGCACCAGGTACGGCGGGCGGCACTCCTCGTCCTGATCGATGGCGATCAGCGCTTCGCTTTGCAGCAGCGCCCTGCATTCACCGCTGAGCGTGCGCAGGTCGCAGCCCATCATCAGCGGCACGCCGAAAAGACACCAGAGGGAAAACTGCATGCGGTATTCTTCAAAGGTGCAGGGATCGCCCAGCCCCACGTTTCCCTTGCCGTACATGCCGACCGTGAGCATGTCCAGGTCGTTGAAGCCGCCCGGCGCGCTCATGCACAGGTTCTCGATCTGCGACTTCGCGATGTCGGTAAAGGAGCGGAAGTTGTCCATGATGTCGCCCGTGGAGCGGTACATGTGCGCGCCGATGGCGCGCATCCAGCGCCAGGGCTCCTGCTGGCCCCAGTTGCAGGCGGAGTAGAGGATTTCGCGCCCGCTGGCCTTGAGCGCCATGCTCATGGTGTGGTAGCGCATCCTGCAGTCGCCGTTCTGCGGGAAGTTGCAGAAGTCGTACTTCAGGAAGTCCACGCCCCACTGCGCGAACGTGCGCGCGTCCACGAACTCATGGTCGAAGCTGGACGGATAGCCCGCGCAGGTGCGAACGCCCGCGCAGGAGTACATGCCGAACTTCAGCCCCTTTTGGTGCACGTAATCCGCCACGGCCTTCATGCCGTGCGGAAACTTGGCCGGATCGGGCACGAGAAGCCCCTCTTCGCTTCGTTCACGCAGGCTCCAGCAGTCGTCGATGACCAGGTATTCGTATCCGGCGGCGCGGTATCCCTGCTCCACCATGATGTCCGCGGTTTTGCAGATGAGTTCCTCGCTGATCTCCTCAGCAAACGTGTTCCACGAGTTCCAGCCCATGGGCGGTGTTTTCGCGAGCATAACCTTTCCTCCTTAAAGACCCTTTGTATTGGGTTACTCGGCGCGGTACTGCTGGGGCGTCAGCCCGGTCAGCGACTTGAAGACCTTGGCGAAGTACCTGCTGTCCGTAAAGCCGACGTCCGCGGCGATGTCGCTGACCTTGCGGTTTGTCGTATGGAGCAGCGTCTTGGCCCTTTCGATCCTGAGCCGCTGCAGGTAGTGCGAAAAGCCGCACTGCATGTTGCGCGCAAACAGGGCCGACAGGTAGTTCGGGTGTAGCTCCACCTGCTCCGCGACGCTTTGCAGGGAAATGGGTTCGCCGTAGTGCCTGCTCACGTACATCAGCGCGTGGCGGATCGCCCCGTCCAGGTCGCCGTCCTCGCGCTCCCGCCAGCGCTGCGAAAGCGCGAGCAGGGCGGGCGCCAGCTCCTCCCCCTTTTCGACGCGCACCTGCTCCGCAACGACGCCCCCGCCGCGCCGCTCCTTCGCGTATTCGCCGCAGGCCGTAAAGAGCCCCATGTCCCCGCTAAGCTCCGCGAGCCGCCTGCAAAGCAGGTAGCCGGTCTCCGGCGCGAGCGGGCAGGCGCCCGCGGCGGACTTGGCGGCGATCAGCCAGCCCGCCGTCCGGCTCTTCATACCGGCAAGCTCGTCGTGCAGCCGCTCCGTCTCCCCGGCAAGGCCCGCGCTCCAGGCCGCCGAAAACAACCTGTCGTCGCGTTCGCGGCGCTGGTCGTACTCGGCCTTGCGCGCGTTCATCACCGACAGGATCTTCTCGCGCCGCATGGGCTTGAGCAGGTAGTCGCGCACGCCCTGCGCCATGGCCCGGCGCGCGTATTCAAACCGGTCGTATCCGCTGATGACCACCGCCGCGCAGGCGTCGTCGACCGCGCGGATGCGCTCGATCAGCTCCAGCCCGTCCATGTCCGGCATGACGATGTCCGTGACGACGAGGTCCGCCGGGCAGCGCCGGTACTGCGCCCAGGCCGCCGCGCCGTCCGCCGCCACGTCGACCTCCACGCCGGGAATCTCCCCGATGATCTTGCCCAGCCCCTGCCGGATGACGTTCTGGTCCTCCGCGATCAGCACCCGCATGCGTCATTCCTCCCCGCCGTAGGGTATCTCGATGAGTACTTCCGTCCCATACAGCCCGGAGAGGACGTTGACCGTCGCGCGGGCGTCGTAGAGCAGCTTGAGCCGCCGGCTGATGTTCGTCAGCGCGAGGCAGTCCTCAAAGGTGGCGAGCGGGTCGGCCGTATCCCGGCTGAGCATCTGCGTGATCTCCCGCAGGCGCTCCGGGGCGATGGGCTTTCCGTCGTTTCGCACGCGGATGCAGACCCCGCATTCCACCCGGCGGACGCCCAGGGAAATGTGCAGCGGACGCTTCGGGTCCATTCCGTGCAGAATCGCATTTTCCACCAGCGGCTGCAAAAGGAGCTTGGGCATGGGCATGTCGTCCAGCGCGGGGTCGGAGTCGATGACAAGTTCGATGCGCTCGTTGTTGACGAGGTTTTGCAGCTCCGCGTAGAGCCGGACGTTGTGCAGCTCCGCCTGCAGGGTCGTCTCGTGCTTGCCGGACAGGTTATAGCGCATCAGCTCGCCCATCGCGGCGATCCCCTCGCTCAGCCGCTCGTTGTCGCCCAGCTCCGCCATCATGCAGAACGTTTCCAGCGTGTTGTAGATGAAGTGGGGGTTGATCTGCGATTGCAGCGCGCTCAGCTCCGCGTCCTTCGCGGCCATCTCCGCGAGCAGCACCTTGTTGAGCAGGGTGTCGATGCGCCCCGCCATTTCGTTCATGTGCCATGCCAGCGCGCCCAGCTCGTCGCGCGAATCCACCGGCAGGTCGATGTCGTAGCGGTTGTGGTACATGGCCTCCACCGCCTCCGTGATGCGCCGCACGCGCCTGGACATGCTGCCCGAAAGCACCCATGTGAGCGCGAAGAGCAGCACGGTCAGCGGCGCCAGGATGCCGAAGAAGATGCGCAGGGCCGCCCCGCTCTCCGCCGTCAGCTCGGCGCGGTCCGTCCATCTGAGGAGCAGCACGTTCAATTCGTCCAGCGCGAGCGCCCGCAGCAGCACCGCCTGCCCGCCGACCTGCGCCTCGACGGTCCCCTCCCGCGCGGCGCGAAGCTGCGCGTCGTCCAGCTTTACCGAAAGCGGCGCGTCGGCAAGGGCGATCGGCTCAAGGGTATCCGCGCGCAGGCAGGCGAAGCGCTCCTCCTCGCCCAGCAGGTCGCGCGCGTCGATTTCCAGCTCCATGACCGCATCCTTCAAGAGCGGCGAGGACAGAAACAGCGAAAACACGCTGCCCGCCCTGCCCTTGGAGTACCGGTAGTCCCGCGCGGCGTGCGCCCCCTCCCAATAGCTCGGCGCTTCCGAGAGCCGCGCGCACGCCTGCTGATACCACGCCTCCTGCTCATACGCCCCTTTGCCGTGAAAGTGGCTGTCCTCGGTCACCATCCCGCTGCCGATGAAAAAGCTGATGCGCATGGGGTTGGCGAACGCGTTGTCAAACCAGGAGAACGCGGCCTGCACGCGCTGGTTGTAGGCGATGATCAATTCGCTCTCGTCGAAGTACAGGCCGCTGACGTACTGGGTGATCTCGCCCAGCGTAATAAAGTTGCGGGCCGCCTCCTCCGTCTGCGCCGCGCGCCGACGAATCTGCGCCGCATGCTCCTCGATCCTGCTGCTAAGCTCGTCTTCGATCTGCCTGCGGATGTTTCCGACCGTATAGGTGTACAGGAGAACCCCGGCCAGGAGGGTGGGCAGCAGCACGAGCGCCATGTACGAACAGCAGAGCTTAAAGCGAATGCCCGGCGTCGGTCTTCGCGCCATGCTCCCCCTCCTGTCCCGGATGCTCTATGGTTTCAGTATAGCACGCAAAGGCGCTCAATGCAATTTGCGCCCGCGTCCCAAGGGCTCACAGCGCGTTACGGACGATGTACGCGCGCCATATGGAGCACAGGAAGTCGCTCTGCGCGCGCGTCATCGGCTCGTGCGAGGACTCGGTCTCCGTGAGGAAGTACAGGGAGGGCACGCCCAGGTGCGGCTGAAGCTGCGTGTAGCGGACCCACTCGTCGATGACCGTCGGCGAAGCGTTGTCGCAGTCGAGCAGCTCCCAGCCCGCGATTCTGGCGATACGGGCGCGCTCGCGCATCATCTCGGGCAGGTTGCGCGTGGCAAACCAGATGTCGTTGAGCCGCAGCATGTCCGAGGACTCGCGGAAGAGGGGGTTGGGCGTCTGCGTCTCCAGCAGCGCATCCGGCTTGACCGCGTGCAGCGCGTCGTGCACGACGTACTGAAACCGGCGCACCAGCTCGATGCCGTGCAGGACGCCGTAATTCTCGATGCCGGGGCGGTCGCCTGTGCGGCCGATCCAGTCCTCCTTAAAGCCGTCGATGTCCGTCTCCTGCACCAGCCGCATGACGCCCTCGCGCACGAAGGCGTCGTACCCCTCGATGCCCGGCACCGCGAACAGGGGCTTGCCCGCCTCGTCCTTCGCGCAGAATTCCTCCGGCACGCCCTCCGCCTGATAGGCCGGAATCCACAGCAGCACGCGGCGGCCCTTCTCGTGCTGCCGGCGCACGAAGCCCGGCATGTCCGGCCACTTCTCCTCGTCCACCTCGAACGCGCCATAGCGCTTCTGCCACTTGTCGTCCACCACGATCGTGCCGTACGGCACGCCGCGCGCGTCCAGCTCCTGCGCCCAGGCCTCGTAGTTCGCCTGCGTCGCGCGATCGCAGGGTTCCACGCCCGCAGGGCAAAGCGCCGTCTGCTCGGCCCAGCCGCAGAAGATCGGCCGCCTGTGCCAGGGGGCTTCGGGGAAGCGGAAGTCCGTGCCGTAACCGCGCTCGTCGATCCACCCGACGTAGCGCTCCAGGCAGGCAAAGGGGCCGTAGCCGAAGACCAGCACGGCCTCGGGCGACGTAAAGGTTCCCTCCGCGCGCGTATAGCCCATGTATTGCACGTGAAAGGAGGCGCCGAACTTTAAGCAGCCCGAGTATTCCAGGCCGCCGAACCGGTACGCGCCGGGCTTTGCGCCGATGCCCAGCCCCATCGCGGCCTCGCCCTGATGGAACGCAAAGCAGAGCGGCGCGGGGGAGAAGATGCCGTAATACCGCTCGATGTTGATGTAATCCGCGTGACCGATGTTTTCGCTGCGGCCCACGCCCACATAGCCGGGCTGGGAGATGTCGAACGCCGTGACGTTGGCGAGGTTCGGGTTGAACGTATGGTACTGCGGCACGAGGAAGGCGGCGTTCGTTTGGTAGCCGTCGGAATCGCCCGGGTCGTAGAGGCCGGGCCGGCCGCTGGAAAAGAAGAAGCAGCGGCCCAGCGCCCCGGTTCCCTCCGCCTCGTGGCGATAGGTGACGCGCCCCGGCTCAAAGCGCCAGATAAAGCGCCGCGCCCGCCAGACGTTGCTTTGCGCCGTGAGCTCCACGCGCAGCGCGCCGCCCTCGCGGTCCACAGAGCGGATGCGCACCTGCGTCAGCTTTTCCTTGACATCCGGCGTGTCTAGCGCGCTTGCCATCGCCAGTTCCGCTATGGGGCACCCGTCGAACGAAAACGCGGCCACCGGCACCGCGGAGCGGACGATGCGTGCCTCGTACATGGCGCCTCTTAACACAAACCCTTCCTCATTCTCGATAAAGCGCATGGCCTTTCCTCCGAAAGAGCCGCCGCCCCGAGGTGTTTCGGGGCGACGGCGGTCGATTCATTATTTCCCCATCTTCTTCAGGTTCGCCTGATACTTTTCGGTGAGCGCGGCCTCGTACGTGGAAAGCCCGAGCTCCTCCGCCTTCTTGATGTACTCCTGATACTCGGCCTCGGCCGCCTCCTCGCTCTCCGCGAAGACGATCTTCACGCAGCTCGTCTTGAAAAGCGTGTCGAGCTTGCTCTTGATGACGCCCGCGTCGGAATCCACGGCCGGCGTGATGCTGGAGAATTCCGGCTTGTAGACGATGTGGTCCGCGTACATCTCGTTGTAGGCCGCGTACTCCTCGTCGCCGGGAATCCAGAAGTTGATGCCGTTCCACAGGCCGGAGGCCGCAAACCAGTAGGTGCTCAGGCCGTTCGACTTTTCGATGCCGTCCCAGTCCGCCTGCTTGGCCGCGTAGTACTCGGAAAAAGCGGTGGGCTTGCCGTTCGCCTCCAGGAAGTAGTGCGGTCCCTTGCTCGTATCTCCGCTGTAGGTCTCGCCGTCCTGCGCCTTGTTGCCCCAGAAGAGGGCCGCGTGCCCGTCGTAGCTGGCCAGGTAGGAGAGGAACTGCGCGCGGCGCGCCAGGCCCTTGGGCTCGGCGGAGACGAAGGTGGCGTTCCAGCCGTTGCCCGTGCGCGTCTGCTGGTAGCTTTCAAAGGGCGGCAGGATTTCGTAGACGGTGTCGGGGTTGTCGTCGGGCACCTTCTTGCCGTCGCCGATCGTCCAGGTGTAGAGGACGCAGTCGCCAGAGGCCACCTTGGTCTGGTTCACGTCCTTGGTGTCGATGAAGGAATCGCGCGTGATCAGGCCTTTCGAGGCCAGCTTTTGCAGGAACATCAGCGCGTCGTGGAACTGCGGCGAGCGCAGCTTGTGCGAAAGCGTGCCGTCCTCGTTTTCCACGTAGCTGGGGATGCCGAACTGGCAGCCCGTGACGCTCAGCGACTCATTCAGGCTGCTGGACAGGCCGCAGTCCCCCGCGTAGAAGCCGATCTTGTCCGGGTGCAGCGCCTGAATCTTTTCCAGCGCCTCGATGAACGCCTCCGGCGTGGTCATGTCGGGGCTGCCGATCTCTTCGTAGTAATCCTTGCGGATCGTCCAGATCGGCTGATTGGAACCGACGAGCGCGTTGTACGCCTTCGCCCACTCCTGATACTTCGCGCCCTCGATGGAGGTCGTGAAGGCGTACGTCTTGCCGTCCTGCCAGCGGTAGTTGGTGAACACCTCCGCGTCGGCGTTCAGCAGCAGCTCCGGCGCATACTGCTCGGCCAGCGTCTCCAGGTCGATCACCAGGCCGGATTCGATCAGCGTGTCGTACAGCGGGCAGTTCATGTCCATGCAGATGAAGTCCGGGATGTCGCCGGAGGCGATCATCAGCATGAGCTTCTGGTTGTCGTCCGCGACGGGCTTGGTGATCTTGAGCGTGACGCCGGTCTCGTCCGTCACGCGGCGCGCGGCGTCGTCGTTCCAGGAGCTTCCGTACCAGGAGTAGTTGACGAAGATTTCCAGCTCCGTCGCGGACTTGTCGGCCTCCCAGCTCTTGGGATACTTGTTTTCGAGCCATTCGTCCGTCGGCTCCGCGGCGCAGAGGGTCGCCGCCGAGAGCGCCATGACCAGCGCGAGCACCAGGGTCAGCAGTTTCTTCATGATTTCTTTCCTCCTCGTCCAATCTTTTTTACGGGCATCGCCGGCCCGCAGGATGCGTACATGGGGTCACTCCTTGACCGAGCCGATCATCATGCCCTTGATGAAGTACTTCTGCACGAACGGGTACAGAATCGTGATCGGCATGACCGAGACGATCAGCGTCGCGTAGCGCACGGATTCCAGCGTGACGGAGGGGCGCACCTGAAGCTGGCTGTAAAGCCGGGCCAGCTTCTGCTGGGCCTCCGCCTCGTTCATCAGCCGCAGCAGCGTCGCGGGCATGGTCATGAGCTCCTCGTCCAGGATGTAGTAGGCGGGCGCGTACCAGTCGTTCCAGTAGTTGACGCCGACGAACAGCGCGACGGTGGCGATGATGGGCGGCGAAAGCGGCAAAATGACCTTCTTGAAGACCGTGAAGTGCGAGGCGCCGTCGATGCGCGCCGACTCCACCAGCGACTCGGGCAGCTGCCGGAAAAACGACATCATCAGGATCATGTTGTAAAAGGAGAACATGCCCGGCAGGATGTAGACCCAGAACGTGTTGATCAGCTTCAGGTTCTTGTAGAGCAGGTACGTCGGGATGATGCCGCCGCCCACGTACATGGTGATGATGCCCAGCGCGACGTAGAGCTTGCGAAACATCAGCTCCCGCCGGGAAAGCGCGTAGGCGGTCATGGCGGTGAAGAGCACGTGCAGCACGGAGCCGCAGACCGTCCGGGCGACCGTCATGAAAAAGGCGCGCAGCAGGGTGTCCTCGCGAAAGACGATCTTGTAGTTTTCCAGCGAGAACACGCGCGGCCAAATGTAAATGCCGCCCTTCATGGCGTCCTTGCCGTCGTTCAGCGAGTTGATCAGGCAATAGTAGATCGGGTAGAGCGAGACGATCGTCACGACGACGCACACCACCAGCGCGGCGGTATTGATGACGTGATCCTCCGCGGTTCTATGGATGGCATTCTTGTTTTTCATGGCGCGCTCCTCCTCAGAACAGGCTGGCATCCGTGAGCTTGCCCACGACGGTGTTCGCCGTCACCAGCAGCACGACGGAAACCAGCGACTGAAACATGTTGATCGCGGTCGAGAACGAGAAGCGCATGAGGCTCATGCCCATGTCGAGCACGTAGTGGTTGAGCACGTAGCTCGCCTCGTGGTTGAAGCCGTTGCCCAGCATGTAGGACTGGTCGAAGTTGGAGCCGACGGGACCGCCCGAAAGCAGGCTGCCGAAGTTTAAGATGAACAGCATCAGCATCGTCCAGGAAATGGAGGGGAACGTGATGTGCGCGATGCGCTGCAGCCGCGTGGCCCCGTCGATCGTCGCCGCCTCGTACAGCTCCGGGTTGATGCCGGAGATCGCCGCCAAATAGATGATGGCGTTCCACCCCGTCTCCTTCCACAGGTCCAGGCAGACGGCGACGCTCCAGAACAGCTTCGGGTTGTCCAGAAAGCCGATCCGCTCCATGCCGCGCAGCGCGAGCTCGCGGTTGACCACGCCCGAGGGGCCCAGCAGGATCAGCGCCATGGAGGCGACGATGACGTAGGAAAGAAAGTGCGGCAGATAGCTCGCCGTCTGCGTCAGCTTCTTAAAGCGCGGCAGCGGCAGCTCGTTGAGCAATATGGCAAAGAGGATCGGCGCAAAGTACGTGAAAGCGAACTTGTAGCCGCTCATGCACAGCGTATTTTTGAGCGACATCCAGAACGTCTCGTCGTTCCAGAACTCGCGGAAGTGCTTGAGCCCCACCCACGCGCTGCCCGAAATGCCCTTTAAGATCTTGTAATCCTGAAAGGCGATGACGTTGCCCAGGATCGGCACGTAGCAGAAGAGCAGCAGGAACAGCATCGCCGGGATCGCCATGATCTGAAGCTCCCACTGACGGCAAAAGCGCTTGAAGCCCGACTTTTTGCGCGCCGCCCCTTTCACCACCATATCTTTCAACCCCCGTCCTTTTTGTACATTATAACAATCAGCATTCGCGTTTTCTATGCTACAAAGCTAAGAATTGGTGTACATTCTTAAGGTCTGGGCGAAGACAAAAAAAAGGGGCTGTCAGGCTAGCGTTTTCTAGCTTGACAGTTTCTTTTTAAGTTATTCCGTTTTGTCAGGAAGGTTTTGTTGTAGAATAAGGCGATTAGGCTAACCCTAATAAGCCCCATTGCTTTATTGAG
>JAEXCG010000208.1 GCA_023402355.1 Bacillota bacterium
ACCTCATGGTGAAGACCCGTTCCATCTACGCGCCCATGCTCTATCACGCCTTTCACAACGGCGCGTCGCTCGTGGCCACGTACCTGCTCGCCCGCTCGGGCGACGCGGCTCAGGAGGCGGAGGCCGCGCTTTCCCTTTCGGATACGCTCTCTATTGCGCCCTCCATGCTGTTTTTCCTGCTGCTGTGGGCGCTGCTGATCGCGCTGCCCCTTCGCGCGCGGGGCAGCGACGGCCCCGGCTCCGCCTACGCGCTGCCTGCGGGCGGCCGCAGGCTGACGCTTGGGGAGAAGGCGCTGCTCGCGTCCGTCTGCGCGCTGCTCGCGCTCACCTATCTCTATAACACGTGGGGAGGTCTGCTTTCATGACGCTCGCCATTCTCGGCGTCGGCAGGCTGCGCGAGCGGTTTTACCGTGACGCCGCCGACGAATACGTCAAGCGCCTTCGCCGCTTCGGCGCGGTGGAGGAGATCGAGCTGCCGGACCTGCCGGAGCCCGCGAATTCCTCGCCCGCCATCGAACAGAAGATCCGGGAAAAGGAGGGCGAGGCGATCCTGTCGCGCACCCGTCCCTCGGATCACGTGGTCGCGCTTTGCATCGAGGGAAAACAGCTTTCCTCGGAGGAACTCGCGGCGCGCGTCGCGGAGCTAGAGGGGCGCGGCGTAGGCCGCGCGGTGTTCGTGATCGGCGGCTCGCTGGGGCTCTCGGAGGCGGTCGTCCGCCGCGCGAACGAGCGCCTTTCCTTTTCCAGGATGACGTTTCCCCACCAGCTCGCCCGCGTCCTGCTGCTCGAGCAGCTCTACCGCGCCCGCAAGATCGGCGCGAACGAGCGCTACCATAAATGACACCAATATACGACGAAAGAAGGAATCCCCATGCGCGCTTACGAACGTCTGCTCCGCTACGTCCGCGTCGACACCACCTCCGACGAGACGACCGGCGTCACCCCCTCCACCCCCGGCCAGCTCGATTTGGCCAGACAGCTCTGTGACGAGCTGCGCGCCCTCTCGTTTGAGGACGTGCGGGTTTCAAGCGACGGCTTCGTCTACGGCGTACTTCCCGCGACGCCGGGTCTGGAAGACCTGCCCTGCCTGGGCCTCATCGCCCACATGGACACCGCGCCGGACTTTTCCGGCAAGGACGTGCGCCCGCAGATCGTCGAAAACTACGACGGCGGCGACGTCGCGCTCGCGGGCTCCGGCGACGTGCTCTCGCCCGCGCAGTTTCCGACGCTCGCCTCTCTCAAGGGTAAGACGCTCATCACCACCGACGGCACGACCCTGCTGGGCGCGGACGACAAGGCGGGCGTCGCGGAAATCCTCACCGCCTGCGAGGAAATCGTCCGCTGCGGCACGCCGCACTGCCGCCTGGCCGTCTCCTTCACGCCGGACGAGGAGATCGGCGAGGGCATCGAGCACTTTGACGTGAAGGGCTTCGGGGCGGCCTTCGCCTACACCGTGGACGGCGGCGACCCGGGCGAGCTGGGCTATGAAAACTTCAACGCCTGCGGCGCGGTCTTCGACGTGCAGGGCGTGAGCGTGCACCCCGGCAGTTCCAAGGACACGATGGTCAACGCCTCGCTGGTGGCGATGGAAATAGGCGCGATGCTGCCCGCGGCCGAGACGCCGCGCGACACCGAGGACCGCGAGGGCTTCTTCCACCTGACCGACATGCAGGGCGACGTGGAAAAGGCGCGATTGCGCTACATCGTGCGCGAGCACGACGCGGCGCACTTCGAGGTGCGCAAGGAGCAGCTTCGCCACATCGAAAAGATTTTGAACCACCGCTACGGCGCGGGCACGGTCAGGCTCACGATCAAGGAGCAGTACCGCAATATGGCGGAAATGATCCGCCCGCACTTCCATCTGGTCGAAAACGCGCGGGCCGCGATGCGCGCCGCGGGCATGGAGCCGCGCGACGTGCCGGTTCGCGGCGGCACGGACGGCGCGCGTCTGTGCTACATGGGGCTGCCCTGCCCGAACCTCTGCACGGGCGGCTATGCGTTCCACGGACGCTTTGAGCACATCGCCGCAGAGGACATGGACGCCTGCGCGCGCATGCTCGTAGAGCTCGTAAAGCTCTACTCGAAGATTTGATCCCTCGGCGGGAGCCCTGTGAGGCTCCTGCCTTTCTTTGTACCCGGGGGGATTTTATGCCCCCCGTGCGCTTTCGCCCGACGCTAAGGCGCTCGTTCGGGAGCGGCGGCGGGCTCCGCCCGCTTCTGCCTCGTCCTGAACCGCACGCCGCGGCCCCGTGCGCTTTCGCCCGATACTAAGCCACTCGTTCGGAAGCGGCGGCGGGCTCCGCCCGCATGTTTGCCGCGTTCAGCAGGTAATTGGAACGCGCGCGTCGAAAGGGAGTCATACCATTTTAAAGGAGGCATTCACATGACAAAGATGCGACGCGCCGAACCGAAGGGATTTATCATGCTCCTGTCCGTCTCCCTGCTGCTCCTCGTCCTCCTCATCGTCGCCGTCCTGCGGATGCTGTCCGCGTCGTACACGTTCAACCGCTTCAAGACGGAGCTCGCCTCGCTCACGGGCGATCCAGCGCTCACCGTCTGCGCGCGGAATGGAGACGTAGAGACGCGGCTCGCCTACGAAAACCTGAGTCCGCTTTACAACCTGCTCACGACCAACAACACGCGCGTCAGCATGACGAAGAACGCCGTCAGGGACGGCCGCATCGTGTTCACGTTCACCGAGGAGGGAGCCTCCTCGCCCAAGGCGACGCTCACGATTCTGGAGACGAGCGGCCTCGTTGGCGTCGAGCTTCAGGCGGAGAACAGCTTCTCCTACTTTCTCAAGGGGCCCGGCGGCGCCTTCGACACCTACCGGCGCATCGCCTCGCCCGAGGGCTGGACGGCGCCCAATACATTGATCGAGGAATGAAGCACCCATGAATAAGAAGACGCGCCAAATGGCGCTGTGCGGCATGCTCTGCGCGCTCAGCGTCGTCGTGATGATGATGGGCGGGCTGATCCCGCTGGCCACCTATTGCTGCCCGGTGCTCGTCGGCATCCTGTTCATCCCCATCGTGATGGAATGCGGGACGAAGCTGGGGCTCGCGGCGTACATCGCGGTCGCCCTGCTTTCCGTGCTGATGGGGCCGGACAAGGAGGCGGCGTTTCTGGTCGTCTTCTTCGGCTACTACCCGCTGCTCAAGCCCCGGCTCCAGCGAATTTTGCGAAGGCCCCTGCGACTCGCCCTCAAGCTGCTGCTCTTCAACGCGGCGATCGGCGCGATGTACGCCTTTCTCTTCTTCATCCTGCACGTGGAGGACATCGCGGCCGACTATCAAAGCGCGACGCGGATCATGACCGCCGCGATGGTGCTGCTTGCGAACTTCACGATGCTCGTCTACGACCGCGCGCTGGACGTCTCCGCGCTCTATTACGTCAAAAAGGTGCGTCCCCGCCTGATGCGCGGCGCGCGCTGAACTTGAAACAAACGGTTTGGAGGTACACATGATCTTTCACCAGATTCCTTATACCCGCTTTGACATGGACGCAGCCTGCAAGACGCTCGAATCGCTGAGCGAACAGATCTCCAAGGCGCCGGACGCCGAAACGCAGCTCGCGCTGCTTTCAGAAGGCGAAAAGCTGATGCAGCACGCGGATACGTCCTCAAGCCTTGCGCAGCTTCGCTACTTTCTCGACACCTCCGACGCGTTTTACGCCGGGGAGATGGCCTACTGCGGGCAAAACGGCCCCCGTCTGGACCTCGCCGCTCAAAAACTTTACCGTGCCCTCGCAGCCTCCCCCTTCCGAAACGAGCTTTCTGCTTCCCTCGGCTCCTTCTTCTTCGAGAAGGTCGAGGCCGAGGCGCGCCTGTCGGACGAGGCCATCCTCGACCTGTGTTCCGCCGAGCAGGCGCTGTGCCAACGCTACACGGAGCTCACGAGCCAGGCGACCGTATCCTTTTACGGCGAGGAGCTGCCCCTCTCGTCCATGACCGCCCGCTATGCCGACACCGACCGCGCGCGCCGTCGGGAGGCCATGCGCGTGGTGAACGCCTGGTACGAAGCGCACGCCGCGGAGCTGGACGAAATCTTCGACGCGCTGGTAAAGAACCGCACGCAGCAGGCGCACCGCCTGGGCTTTGCCAGCTACACGGACATGAAGTATGCGGGCCGCTTCGGCTTCGGACGGGAGCAGATCGAGGCGTTCCGCGCACAGGTTCTCGAAAAATGGGTACCCTTCGTGTGTGAAATCAAGGAAAACCAGCGCAAACGCCTTGGCGTGCCTACCTTCAGGATGTACGACTCGCCGCTGCGCTTCGCGGACGGGAACCCGCGCCTTCAGCTCACGGGCGACGCTTTCGTCCAAGCGGTGGGCGACGTCTTCCACCGGATGAGCGGCGAGGCGGGCGCCTACTTTGACGAACTGCGTAAAAACGACATGTTCGACCTCTTCGACCGCAAGGGAAAGGTCGCCTATGCCGGTTTCTGCGTCGAGCTGTTCGATTACGACGCCGAATTCATCTTCGGCCACTTCGCGGGCGACCACATAGACCTAGAGGTGCTGGTGCACGAGTTCGGCCACGCGCTCGCCGCCTGCCGCGCGCGGCGGAACCCGCGCGTGCCGTATCTCCTGCGAAGCGGCACGCAGGAGATCGCGGAGACGCACTCCACAGCCATGGAGCTGCTCACGATTCCCTATCTGGCGCCGTTCTTCTCCGCGGAGGACCTGCGCAAGTACCGGATCAAGCAGATCGAGTACGCCGCTTACTTCATATGCTCCATCTGCGTGGGCGACGAATTTCAGCACGAAATCTACGACCATCCGGAGATGACGCCCGCCGAGCGGAACGCCGCCTACGCGCGCATCTACCTGCGCTACAACCCCTATCTCGACACGAGCGACCTGCCCTTCTCCTCCTGGGGCTCGCAGTGGCAGGACATGACCGTCATCTACGCGATGCCCTTCTACTTCATCGACTACGCGCTCGCGCAGACGCAGTCGCTGCTCTTTTACGCGGAATCGCTGAAGGACCCGGAGGGAGCCTTTCGGCGGTACCTGCGCTTTGTCGACTTCGCGGGCACGCAGCCCTTTCCGCAGATCGTCCGCGCGTGCGGCCTGCTCTCGCCGTTCGACGAAAAGTGCTTCGACACGCTGCTGCCCTTCTGCAGGGGATTGCTTTGACGACCGCTGCTGCCCTATACGTCCGGCATAAGCCGGGCGTATTTTTTCACAATTCTGCCATCATTTGCACGCGCTGGAAGAGATGACAGCACAACCCGGCTTGTGATATAATAGAAAGTAGGAAATTGTACACATCCGAGACGGAATCTGGATATAGAAAGGAAACTTCGCCCATGAAACGACTGCTCACGCTTTGCCTGCTCCTGCTGCTCTGCGCGCCCCTGGCGCGCGCAGAGGACGCGCCCACCTACGTGTTCCCCTATGAGGGCTTTCGCTTCACGGCGGAGGCCGGCGAGCGCGTGCTCACGCAGCAAAATCTTGCGGAGCATGCGGATTTGCTCTCGCAGCTCGGCACCACGCCGGAGGTCATGCTCTCCAGCTTCGTAGCGAGCCAGACGGTCATGGAGGTGCTGCCGGAGGCCGGCGGACAGTTCGCGTTCTCCGTGGCCTCCGCGGGCGCGTTTGCCGACTACCAGAGCGCCGCGCGCATGGATGAGGACGCGCGCGCCGCGTTCCTCTCCTCCTTCGCGGACACGGGCATGTATCGGGACGTCGCCTGGTCCCAGGCCCTGCCCGAGTACCTCACCATGGTCTCTTCCACCCTTCAGGGGGACGTCGCGCTCTACCGCCTGACCTACGTGACGCTGCGCCACAGCAACCTCTACCTGATGAGCGCCACCGTCATCGGACGGGAGCCGAACGAGCAGGACGCTAGGGCGCTGGAAGCGCTGCTCGCGCGCGTGGAATACCTGGGGCGCCTTGCGACGCCCGAACCCACCGCCACCGCGACGCCCGTGCCCACGCCCAGCCCGACGCCCCGCCCCACGCCCGGCAGCGCCCCGATGACGCACTCGCAGGAGGGGCTCACGCTGATCGTCTCCAACCTGCCCGCCTGGACCGACGAGGAGGAGCTCCTCGTCACCGGCACGACGATGGCCGGCGCCTCGGTCAGGCTGCTGTGCGGGGAGGAGCAGATCGCCCGCGCGAGCGCGGACCGCGGCGGCGCCTTCAAGCTGCGCGCCACGCTGCCGGAGGAGGGGGAGCTCTCCCTTACCGTCACGGCGGAGCTCTCCGGCCAGGCCCCGGCCTACCAGACCTACAGCCTACGCTTTGAGCGCCGCGCCGCCCAGATCGTGGTCAACGAGCCCGAATCCGTCGTCGAACAGAGTAAGTTTTACCTGCGCGGCGTCACCGAGCCGAACGCGACCGTCTACGCCAAGGGGCCGAACCTCTCCACGAACGTGAAGTCCAACGCAAACGGCGTGTTCTCCGTGCCGGTGACGCAGGAGAAGGAGGGCGATGCGACCTACGAGCTGACCGTCAAGGCCAAGGGCCTGCGCGACGGCGCGGCCTCGGTCACGATCACCCGCCGCTTCAGCGAGCGCGAGCGCCTCGCCGCCTTCCGCAGCAGCCTGTCGCCCACGACCTACGCCCAGCTCGCCGCCGATCCCGAGGGCTGCAAGGGACAAAAGCTCTCCTTCCGCGGGCGCATCGGGGCCTTTGGGGACATGGACGGCATGCCCTGCATGCTGCTGTACACCCGAAACCCGAGCCGCGGCGAGTGGGTCGACCCGCTCTGGATCGTCTGCGACGAAATTCTCTCCTTCAGCGAGGGCGACATCCTCACGGTGTACGTCACCCCGGAGGGGACGACCGCCGAGCACGAGGGGCAGATTCTGCCCGTGGTGCGGCTCATGTTTTACAATGATTGACGCATAAGGACAAGACGGGAGGGTCCCGCGATGAAACGCGCACTGTTCATTCTCTTGACGATTACGCTCCTCGCGGCCTGCCCCTGCGCGCTGGCGCAGCAGGTCGTCATGGAGGACTCCGGCGCGGCGATGGAGTTCCCCGATCCCTGGCTCGTCCTCTCCCCCGCCACGGTGCGCATCTACGCGAGCGTGCTTTTAGACGCCGGGATGGACGCGGAGGCGATGGCCGCGCGCTACGCGCAGGACGGCGTCGTGTGCGAAGCCTGGTCGGAGGACTTTACCCAGTGTCTTCGCCTCACCGTCACCACCGACGAACGCAGCCAGCGCATCCACGACATCGAGCGCGCGACGGACGGCGAGCGCAGCGCGATCAAGAACCTCTTTGAAAACAACCGCTACGAGGGGCAAAAGAGCAACGTCCGCTATCAATCCGCCTCGTGGGTGACGCATTCCACGATGGGCCGTTTTCTGCTTACGCGCTACAACGTAAAGGAAAACGACGAGATCACGGCGCGCGGGCTTCAATACTTCACCATCCGCAACGGCGTGAATTACGTCATCGACTGGTCGGTCACCGGCCGCAGGCTGACCAACGCGGACCTCACGTGGTTTCGCCAGAGCATATTGGAAAACTTCATCTTTACCGTACAGATCGATCCGCCGCCCCTTCCCGTGACGCTCGAGGCCTCGCTTCCCTCGGAGACGGGCAACGCGGCGCTGCGTCTGGAGGGCCGGACGAGCGCGAACGCCGGGCTGTCGCTGACCTATATGGACGGGGAATCCGCAGAGGAGGTGCTCTCCGTCGGCTCGGCCGCTTCCGACGGCTCCTTTACCCTGAACTTCGAGCTGCCGCAGGCGGGCGTCTACACGATCACCCTCACGGCTGAAAAGGAGGGATACACCCCCGCCTCCCTCTCCGGGCAGCTCACCTATGAGCCCAAGCTGCTGCCCGTCAACTTCACGGAGCTGCCGGAGGGCGAGGTAACCGGCGACACGACGCCGCTTTCCGGCGTCACGGTTGCGGGCGCGACGCTGCAGCTGCTCACGGACAAGGGCGTCACCACCAAGCGCGCGGGCTCCACCGGCACGTTCTCCTTTGAGCTCACCACCAAGGAGGCGGGCGAGTACAGCTACACGCTGGCG
Source organism: Bacillota bacterium (assembly GCA_023402355.1). Taxonomy (GTDB): domain Bacteria; phylum Bacillota; class Clostridia; order Christensenellales; family Aristaeellaceae; genus Beduinella. The sequence continues at coordinate 7,995 of JAEXCG010000208.1, forward strand.
GTGGACAAGACCGGCTACGATCAGCGCCGCGTTCCGATTCAATTTACCCGCGTGGTCACAGAGCAGCAGCAGATGCAGAAGATCAAGGATTCGGCCCAGCGCATCTCCTACGCCAATCTGCAAAAGAAGAGCGCGCAGTATCTGGGCGCGGTCATGCGCCTGTCGGGCCAGGTCGCGGAGGTGACCGAGGGGCAGGGCTCCTGGTTCATCCGCCTGAACATCGTCAAAAGCGCCAAAGGAACCTGGGGGAGCCCGGTGCTCATCTCCTGCGCGGAAAATCCCGGCATCGAGGCGGGCTCCAACATCGTCATCTACGCCAGCGTCGCGGAGCCCTTCATCGAGCAGGACGCCGCGGGCGCGGACGTCACGGTGCCCGGCTTTACGTTCATCCTCTGGGAGCAAGGCTGATCTCCTGCCCTTATCTGCATTTGACAAAAACATCGCGAACCCTTATACTAAAACCCGGTTTTAAAAACCTTCATAATTGATTAAGACATTGGAGGCACCCCCTGATGCCAACGGCAACAAAGAGCCGCTATCTGGTGCTCATCCCCGCGTACAAGCCGGATGAGCGCCTCGTCACCCTGGTGGAAACGCTGATCGCCCGCGGGCTCCCCGTGCTGGTCGTGGACGACGGCGGTCAGGAAAAATTTCTTCACATCTTCACGCGCTGCGAGCAGGCGGGCGCGTCGGTCGCGCGACACGCGGTCAACATGGGCAAGGGCCGCGCGCTCAAGACGGGCCTCAACGAAATCATGCTGCGCTACCCGGACGTTCTGGGCGTGGTCACCGCCGACGCGGACGGCCAGCACACGCCGGACGACATCGAGCGGGTCATCGCCGCGATGGCGGAGCACCCGCGCGCGCTCGTGCTCGGCTCCCGCGCCTTTACGGGCAACGTGCCCTTCAAGAGCCGCGCGGGCAACGCGATCACCCGCGTCGTGTACCACCTCGCCAGCGGCATCCGCGTGCACGACACGCAGACGGGCCTGCGGGGCCTTCCCGCCGACTCCCTGAGCGCGATGGCGCGCATCGACGGCGAGCGCTACGAGTACGAGATGAACGTGCTGCTCAAGCTGCGCGAGATGAGCATGCCCGTCGTCGAGATCCCGATCGAGACGATCTACATCGACGACAACAAGGGCTCGCACTTCAACCCCGTGCGGGACGCCTGGCGCATCTACCGGGTCATCTTCCGCTTCATCTTTTCCTCCGCCGCGTCGTTCCTGATCGACTACGGCCTCTACCTGCTGCTCTATCCGCTCTTCGCGCGCATGCTGCCGCCGGGCTGGGCGGTGGGGTGCAGCTACGGCGGGGCGCGCGTCGTCTCTTCGCTCTTCAACTACCACCTCAACAAGCATACGGTCTTCGGCGGGCTCGGGGGACGCAGCGCGATCCTTCGTTACTACCTGCTCGCGGCCGTTCAGCTCGGCGTCGGCGCGGGCCTGACGGCGCTGCTCTCGAACGTCATATCCGCTCAGTTCGCCAAGCTGCCCATCGACATTTGCCTGTTCTTCATCAGTTTCATCATTCAGCGCGACTTCGTTTTTAAAAACAGAGAAAAAAATGAATCCGCGAGGTCTTCTGCGAAGTCTTAAAGGGAGCACACGCTCCCTTTTTGCGTCTATATAACAGAATCCGCCAGGAGGTTGTTTCATGAAACGAGCTTTCGCCATCCTTATCGCCTGCCTCTTCGCCTTCTCCCTTCCCGCCCTCTCCTATGCCTCCAGCTTCGGCCTGCAATACGTCGCCGGGGACGAGCTGCCGGAGGAACCTGCGGACGACGGCTTTTCGCCCTATGAGGAGGACGGCAGCATCCTCGTCACCCTCAGCGCTACGGGCGACGTCACCATCGGCGGCGACGTGCGCAAGAGCGGAAAGAGCATCTTCGACAAGCAGCTCGCCAAGCAGGACGGGGACATCACCTTTCCCTTCCGGAACGTAAAGGACATCTTTAACGCAGACGACCTCACGATCGTCAACTTCGAGGGCACCCTGACCACCGCGCCGGTGGGCAAGGACAAGAAGAACAATTCCTTCGTCTTTTCCGCCCCGCCGGAATACGCCGCGATGTTCGAGGGCAGCGGCATCGAGGCGGTGTCGCTGGAAAACAACCACGTGATGGACCACGGCGAGCAGGGCTACACGGACACCTGCGAGGCGCTCGAGGGCGCGGGCGTGCTCTACAGCGGACATCTGGGCTCCAGCGTCTTTACGACGGAGACGGGCATCAAGATCGGCATGCTCAGCTATCAGACGTTCAACGGCAAGTACCCGGAGATTTACGAGAACATGCCGAAGGACATTCAATCGCTTCGGGACGACGGATGCCAGATCGTGATCGTGAGCTATCACTGGGGCGAGGAAAAGGATTACGCGCCCAACGAGCGACAGGTGCCCCTCGGGCGCGCGACCATCGACGCGGGCGCGGACCTCGTGCTGGGGCATCACAGCCACCGCATCAACCCCATCGAATACTACAAGGGCAAGTACATCTGCTACTCGCTGGGCAATTTCTCGTTCGCGGGCAACGAAAAGCCCTCCGACATGGACACCTACATCTTCCAGCAGCGCATTCGGGTAAAGCCCGACGGCACGGTGGAAGACGCCGGCATGCGCATCATCCCCTGCCGCATCAGCTCCATCAAGAAGTCCAACGACTTCATGCCGACCCCCTTCGAGGAGGACGGCGAGGACGCCCAACGCATCGCGGAAAAGCTGGTCGATCTGGGCAAGAAGCTGGACTACGCGCTGGACGAATACCCGCTCGACTGGGAATAATCAACCGCGTTTTCCGATTTTCGCAAAATGCCGCGCATCCGCGCGGTCTTTTTGTCCCTCGCATGGCGAATTCCATCGCTTGCGGCAGGCCGAGGCGCATGTTTTGTCAGGTGCAACCGCTGGTTGACAATGTGCAAACGCCGCTTGGTGGCGCTTTTTTGCGCGATATGCTATGCTACCTTTCGAGGTGATTGTATTGTCTTTAGGCCAGAACCTTTACACGCTGCGCAAACAGCGCGGCTACTCGCAGGAATACATCGCGTCCGTCCTGGGCGTCTCGCGTCAGGCCGTCTCCAAGTGGGAGTCGGACGCCGCCTGCCCGGAGATGGAAAAGCTGGTGAGCCTGTGCGACCTGCTCTCCGTCTCGATGGACGAGCTGGTGCGCGGCCGCGCCCCCGACGCGGCGGCGACGCCCGGGACCTCCCCCGTGTCGGAAGAGGACGCGCAGAAAATCGTCGTCAAGCTCCTGGACAAGCGGCGGGTCGTGCACTACGAGAGCCGGGCGCGCATCGGCGGTCTGCCGCTCGTGTGCGTGCACGCGGGCTTTGGCAAGAACCACCGCGTCGCGCGGGGCGTGATCGCGGTCGGCCTCGTGTCGCAGGGCGTCGTATCCATCGGCTTTGTCTCGATGGGGCTGCTCTCCATCGGCTTCGCCTCGTTGGGCCTGCTCGCCTTCGGCCTGCTGGCGATAGGGCTGGCCGTCGCCTGCGGCACCCTCGCCGTGGGCACGTTTGCGATGGGCGCCATCGCCTTGGGGTACGTGACATGGGGCGCGCTGAGCGCGGGCGTCTATTCTCTGGGCGCGTTCGCATCGGGCGCGCGCGTCGCCGTCGGCTACCATGCGCAAGCGCCCGTGGCCATCGGCCGCGTCGCAAACGGTCTGCACACGCTGGTGGACGAAGGCCCGGGCTCGCGCACCTTTCCCTCCGCCACGTTCGACGGGGATGCGGCGCGCGCGCTCATCCTAAGCGTCTATCCGAACATTCCGAGGTGGGTCATGGCGCTGGTGGCGGGGCTGTTATGATGAAAATGGGGCGCGGCTTTTGCCGCGCCCCATCGATCGTTTACGCCCGCCAGGCCTCCGGCAGGTAGGTCAGGGTGTTTCGGATCATGTCGTCAAACAGCGCCCTGCCGTCCGATAAGCCGACGCCGCCCATCTGCGGGTCGTTCATGAACGCGTCAAACGCCAGCTCCCGGTCGCAGGCGAGCGCCGCCTTCACCGTCGCTTCCTGCCCCAGCGCGTGCCGCATCACCAGCGCGTCGATGCCCGCCGGGATCGCGCCCGCAAGCACGGGGCTGATCTCATCCCGCCTGAACAGCGCGTTCGTCTCCACCACCGCGCCCAGCGGCAGGTTCTCCACCTGCCCCCGGTTGGGGACGTTGACGTTCGACACTAGGTCGCCGAGGCCCAGCAGCGCCTTGATGAGCAGGTGCCCCTCCTCGCCGGAGCCCTTCAGCTCCAGCGCCTCCTCGCCGCTGAGCAGCCGCGCCTGCCGGGCCAGCCGCCTTTTCAGGTCTTCCTTCCGCCAGGCGACCGGGGTCAACGAAAAGCCCCACTGTCGCGCCGTCTCCGGGTTTTTCAGGTACCAGGGCGGCAGAAACTCGGCCAGGTGACGGTCGCCCGCGGCGGCGATCAGCCCGTAGCGCAGGAACAGGTCGAACTTGACCTTGTGGCTGCAATCAAACGAGTTGTTCATCCAGTTGTCGTCCTTGCCCTTGACGAATCCGCTCTCGCGGTACTTCTGCGCGAAGGTCCGGTAGAGCGGGAACAGGTCGGTCCCCTGATAGGACGCGCTGGTGAGCCACGTGAAGTGGTTGATGCCCGTAACCCCCGTCTTGATCTCCTGACGCTCCACGCCCGCAACGCCGCACAGGTCCTCGAGCATGGCGCACAGCAGCTTCTGCGTGCCGAACACCTCGTGGCAGCAGCCGAAGGCCTTGATCTGGGGATACACGGCGTACAGCGTCCGGATGCAGGTGGTCATGGGGTTGGTGTAGTTGATGACCCAGGCGTCCGGCGCGTAGTCCCTCACCGCCTGCGCGATCTCCGCCATCATCGGCAGCGTGCGCAGGGCGCGCACGAGGCCGCCCGGCCCCACCGTGTCGCCGACGGACTGGTAGACGCCGACGCGCTCGGGCAGGTGTACGTCCGACTCCATCTCGTCGAACGTGCCCGGCAGGATGGAGATGACGACGAAGTCCGCGCCCGTCAGCGCCTCCCGCAGGGAACCGCTCACCTCGTAGCCCCACCGGGACTTCGCCTCCGGGTGCTCCGACAGCCTGCGCCCGATCCGCGCGTTCTTCTCAGCCGCCTCCCGATCGATATCGTAGAGCCGGACGGTGCCGCAAAGCTGGCCGTCGTTCGTGAGGTCCGTCATGAATCCCCACGCCCAGCCCCTCGATCCGCCGCCGACATAGGCGACCTTTAAGTCCTTCACGCAATCCTTTTCGTAAATCATACGCTTCCTCCCGATCTTTTAAGGCGATAAACCCAATGCGTCCATTATACAACTTTTGATATGCAAAATCTCCGCACAAAAGCGGAGATTTTGTATAGAATTCCGAGCAAAACGCGGCGGTCCGCCTGTCAGTTGCCGCACTCGATGCTGATCTCGTTGAAGAGCCCCAGCAGCGTGTCGGTGGTGACCGCCTGCTTTTCGGCGCCCGCCTTGTCGTAGACGACCTTTCCCTGGTGCATCATGAGCACCCGGTCGCCGTACTCCACCGCGTAGCGCAGGTTATGCGTCACCATGATGGTGGTAAGCCGCTTTTCCGCCACGATCTTCCCGGTCAGCTCCATGATGGTCTCTGCGGTCTTGGGGTCCAGGGCCGCGGTGTGCTCGTCGAGGATCAGAAAGTCGATGGGCGTCATCGTGCTCATCAGCAGCGCCATCGCCTGCCGCTGGCCGCCGGAGAGGCTGCCCACGCGCACGTTCAGCTTGTCCTCAAGCCCGAGGTTCAGCCGGGAAAGCTGTTCCCGGTAAAACTCGATGCGGCGCCTGTCCGTCCCCCGGCGCAGGTTGAAGGGCTTGCCCTTGTTGTCCGCGAGCGCCATGTTTTCCAGGATGGTCATCGTCGGGCAGGTGCCCATGGCGGGGTTTTGATAGACACGGCCCACGGTGCGGTGGCGGCGGAACTCGCTCATGCGCGCGATGTTCTTGCCGCCGACGAGCACCTGCCCCTCCTCGATGTCGATGGAACCGCAGATGATGTTGAGCATGGAGGTCTTGCCGGAGCCGTTGGAGCCCACGACGGAGACGAACTGACCGTCCGGCACGGTGAGGCCAAAGTCGTCGAACAGGCAGGTCTCGTTGACCGTCCCGGCCTGATAGATCTTCGTGATGTGTTTGAGCTCAAGCACGGGCCTTCACCTTCTTTCTCCTGATCTCGCCCAGCGCGAGGATGAGCAGGAAGAGCGCGGCGGTGACGAGCTTCATGTCCTGGGGCGACAGGCCGAGCGACAGGGCGAGCGCCACGCACGCCTTATAGAGGATGGAACCGACGATGACGGCCGTCGTCGCGCGCATGAGGGTAAAGTTTCGAAACACGTTGGTGCCGATGATGACGGAGGCCAGGCCGATGACGATCGCGCCCGTGCCCATCGAGATTTCAAAGAAGCGCTGGTACTGGCCCATGATGCACCCGGAAAGCGCGACGAAGGCGTTGGCGATGGCAAGGCCCTGAATCTTGACCATGCCCCCGTCCTTCGCGAGCGAGGTCACGAGCGTCGGGTTGTCGCCGACCGCGCGCAGCAGGTAGCCCGCGCGCGTGCGCAAAAACCAGTCGAGGATCAGCTTGCACAGGATCACCAGCGCAAGCAGGATCACCACGGGCGCGTAGGCGGCCAGCTCCTTGGGGAGCGCCGCGGTGAGGTCGTTTTTAAAGAGCGTCTGCGAGCCGAAGATGGGCAGGTTGGCCTTTCCCTCCGCGATGCGCAGGTTGATCGAATAAAGGCCCGTCATCGTGATGATGCCCGAAAGCAGGTCGCGCACGTGGCACTTCACGTGGATGACGCCCGTGACCACGCCCGCGAGCGCCCCGGCGAGCGTCGCGATGGGCAGCGTCAGCAGCGGATGCACGCCGTGCGAGATCAGCACCGCCGTGACCGCAGCGCCGAGCGGGAAGCTGGAATCCACCGAAAGGTCGGGGAAGTCCAGTATCTTATAGGTGATGTACACGCCCAGCGCGAGGATCGCGTAAATCAATCCCTGTTCAATCGTACCCAGCACAATACCCATCTTCGGGCCTCCTCGTCGGGCCTGCGCCCTTTTGCTAAGACATTCGCCGCGCCGCAGGGCGAAACGCGCCTGCGCGCGGGAACCCATCCCCGACGCGCGGGGATGGGATTTTCGGGAGGGCGCCTGCTAAAGCGTCGATCCTTCGGCGGCTTACAGCTTGGAAACGTCGATGGCGCGCGCGCTCATGTCCTCCGGAAGCGCGATGCCGACCGCCGAGAGCGCCTCGTAGTTCACGTACAGGCTGCTGCCCGCGATGATCTCAAAGGGCATCTCTTCGGCCTTCGCCTCGCCCTTGAGCACCTTGGCGGCCATCGCGCCGGTCTGCTTGCCCAGTTCAAAGTACTCCAGGCCCTCGCTCGCCGCGCAGCCCAGCTTCACCTGCTCCACCTCGCTGCCGAAGACCGGCTTGCCCGCGGCGCCCGCCTTGTCCAGCAGCACGGCGAGGGAAGAAACCACGGTGTTGTCCGTGAGGTTCGTGAGGCAGTCCACCTTGGGCAGCAGGGAGTCGAGCGCGAGCGGGATGTCCGGCGTGGCGCTGATGCCGGAGACGACGATTTCAAAGCCGTAATTCGGGGCCAGCGCCTCGTATTCCTTGATCGCGCTCTCGCTGTTGACCTCGCTGGTGGAGTAGAGGATGCCGATCTTCGACGCCTCCGGCATGAGCGCGCGGATCATCTTGAGCTGCGCCTCGATCGGCAGCGTGTCGCTGGTGCCCGTGGCGTTGCCGCTCGGCGTGCCGTCCGCCGCGGCCAGCATGGCCGCGACCGGGTCGGTCACCGCCGTGTAGATCGTCGGGATGCCCGTGCCGTCCGCCGCGTTGAAGCAGGCCTGGGCGATCGGGGTGGCGATGGCGCAGATCAGATCGACCTTGTCGGACACGAACTGCTGGGCGATCTGGTTGGTGATGCCCATGTCCGCCTGCGCGTTCTGGTATTCGATTTTGAGGTTCTCGCCTTCCACGATGCCGTTTTCCGCGAGCCCGGCCAGGAAGCCTTCGCGGCAGTTATCCAGGGAGCCGTGCACGGCGAATTGGGCGATACCGATGGTGTAGGTCTCCTCCGCGAGCGCAAGGCAGGCAGTCATCATCATCGCAAGGGCAGTCAGGACGCAAAGCAGCTTTTTCATGTGGGGTTCCTCCATTCTCTTCTCGTCTTTCTCGTCTCGTCTGGGTTCCGATAAAAAAACGCCTCATGCTTTTACTCAAGCATGAGGCGGATTTTCTATAATCCGTGGTACCACTCATATTGACCTTCCGGTCCACTCAGCGCGCACAAGCATGCGCCGCGACCTGATAACGGGTTCGCTCCCCCGTTCCTCCCTACTCCAGCTTTCAGGAAGACCCTCAAAAAGCCCATTCCACGCTTCTATCATGCCGCGCTCCCACTGTCCGCGGCTCGCTTTGATGAATCGAGGGCGTGTACTCCTCTTTTCTTGGCGGTTTCGTTTGAAGTTGTCTGTATTTTAGCGCAGGACGAGCCGCTTGTCAAGCGAAAAATATCAGGAAATTTTTGTTTTTCCGATTAACAATAAGCAAACATATGTTCTTTTTTCTCTGTATAGCTCTTGCGCGCCGTCAAAAAAGCAAAGCGGCGCGTGGCCGCTTTGCCGGATAGGGCTTACTGCTTTTTGAGCGCTTTCAGGTGCCAGATCTTGCTGTTGTACTCCTCGATCGTGCGGTCGGAGGAGAACACGCCCGAGCAGGCGGTGTTCGTGATCGCCATGCGCAGCCACTTCTCGCGGTTGAGATAGTCGTCGTTCAGGCGGCGCTGGGCCATGGAGTAGGAGCCGAAGTCCTTGAGCACCAGATAGGGATCGGCCATGTTGCCGTACTCGCCGAACAGCAGCGCGTGGTAGAGGTCCTGGAAGACGATCGGGTTTTCAGGCGTCAGCGAGCCGTCGATCATCATCGTCAGGGCCTTGCGAATCTCCTGATTCGTCTCGAAGATCAGCGCGGAGTTGTAGGTGCCCGCCGCGTACAGCGCCTCGACCTCGTGCGCGCGCATGCCGAAAATGTAGATGTTGTCGATGCCCACCTCGTCGTGGATTTCGACGTTGGCGCCGTCCATCGTGCCGATGGTCACCGCGCCGTTCATCATGAACTTCATGTTGCCCGTGCCGGAGGCTTCCTTGCTCGCCGTGGAGAGCTGCTCGGAGACCTCGGCCGCCGGCATCAGCATTTCTGCGGTGGACACGTCGTAGTTCTCGAGGAAGACCACCTTGATCATCCTGCTTGCGCGCGGGTGGCGGTCGATCAACTGCGCCACGACGTTGATAAAGCGGATGATCTGCTTTGCGCGCGCGTAGCCCGGCGCCGCCTTGGCGCCGAAGATGAACGTGCGCGGGGCGATTTCGTAGCTCGGGTCCGCGTCGATGCGGTTGTACAGCACCAGGATGTGAAGCGCGTTGAGGAGCTGGCGCTTGTACTCGTGCAGGCGCTTGACCTGCACGTCGAACATCGTCGCCGGGTCGATCTTCACGCCCTGCTTGCGCTCCAGCCATTCGGAGAAGCGCACCTTGTTTTCGTACTTGACCTTTTCAAAGGCGTCGCGGAAGGCCGCGTCGTCCCGCAGGGGCAGCGCGTTCCGAAGCTCGGAGATGTCATGCCGCCATCCCGTCCCGATGCTCTCGTCCAGCAGGCTCGAAAGCCCGGGGTTCGCGAGCATCAGCCAGCGGCGCGGGGTGATGCCGTTGGTGATGGCGGAAAACTTTTCGGGCATGACCGTGTAGTAGTCGTGGAACGTCTGCTTTTTGAGGATCTCGCCGTGGAGCTGCGACACGCCGTTGACGCTGTGGCTGTACGCGATGCACAGGTTGGCCATGTGCACCTGATCGTATGCCAGGATCGCCATGCCGCCGATCCGGTCCCACTCGCCCGGGAAGCGCTCGAACAGGCGGGCGCAAAGGCGGCGGTTGAGCTCCTGCAGGATGGCGTAGATGCGCGGCAGCACGTCGCGCATCATGCTCTCGGGCCAGCGCTCCAACGCCTCGGGCATGATGGTGTGGTTCGTGTAGGCGACGGAGCGAATCGTCAGGTCCTCCGCCTGCTCCCAGGAGAGGCCCTCCTCGTCCACGAGGATGCGCATGAGCTCGGGAATCACGAGGCCCGGATGCGTGTCGTTGATGTGGAAGGCGACCTTGTCCGGAAGCTGCGAGAGATCCGGGCCGTAGGTGCGCTTGTAATCCTTGATCGCGTATTGCAGCGTCGCGCTGGTGAAGAAGTAGTGCTGCTTGAGGCGCAGCATCTTGCCCTCGTAGTGCTTGTCTTCCGGGTAGAGCACCTTGGAGATGACCTCCGCGAGCTCGCGCTCCTCCGCCGCGCGCGCGAAATCGCCGCGGCTGAAGGAGGCCAGGTCGATGCGCTGCGGCGAGCGGGCGCTCCACATGCGCAGGCAGTCCACCACGTCGGAATCGTACCCGACGACCGGCATGTCGTACGGCACGGCGATGACGGTCTTGTAGTCCTTCAGCGTGGCGCGCAGTTGGCCGTTTACCCATTCCTCCTCGACCGTGCCGCCGAAGTGGATTTCCACCGCGTCCTCGAGGGCGGGAATCTCCCAGGAGTTGCCGTACTCGAGCCAACTGTCCGGCAGCTCGACCTGCTGGCCGTCGACGATGCGCTGGCGAAACAGGCCGTACTCGTAGCGAATGGAGCAGCCCATCGCGGGCAGGTCCAGCGTCGCCAGGGAATCCATAAAACAGGCGGCGAGGCGGCCCAGGCCGCCGTTGCCCAGCGCGGGCTCCGGCTCCTCCCGCAGCACGTCCTCCATCTTGATGCCCAGGTCCTTAAAGGCGGCCTTGTAGTCCTCCGTCGCGCAGAGGTTGAGCATGTTGTTGTGCAGCCAGCGCCCCGTCAGAAACTCGATGGACAGGTAGTACAGGCGCTTCGCCTTTTCGTTCTTGCGCTCTTCCTTTTCAAAGCGCCACTTCTGCATGATCTGATCGCGGACGGTCGAAGCGACCGCCTTGTAAATCTGCTTGGGCGTCGCCTCATCCAGCGAGCAGCCGTCGTAGCGCTGCAGCTTGCCCAGGATGGAGGTCTTGATCGATTCCCTATTATACTCCGGCATGAGCGGCATGTATGGTTCCTCCTCTTTCTGACCGGCGGTGAACGCCGGGATACGGCCCGGGCAGGTTCGCTTTCGCGCCTGTGCTCCGGGCCGGAACTTGTGCGGCGCGGACGTACGCGCCGGGCGGACGGCTCCCGTCCGCCGGAATGCCCGGCACGCCATTGTCCGGGTTTTGAACGTTCCGCGGCCGGAACGCAATTTACGTACGTTCTATCATACCACAATCCACCAATTCAAGCAATAATATAACCAAATCTTTTCGTCCTATTCCGACCCATGTTTCACGTGAAACAACGCGCTCGTCAGGCCGGAATCGCATCTCCCCCGTTTAGCCATCCTATGCTCCGGCGCGGCAATCGGGGAATGCGGCATTGTTTCACGTGAAACATCCGCATTCGGCCTTGCAATGTTTCACGTGAAACAATACAATACGTACATCGGATTTACGGAGGGATCGCCATGTGGACGAAGGAACAGCAAAGCGCCATCGACGCGCGCGGCAGCAGCCTGCTGGTCGCCGCCGCCGCCGGCTCCGGCAAGACCGCCGTGCTGGTGGAGCGCATCCTCGCGCTCTGCCGGGAGGGCGCTTCCATCGACCGCATGCTGATCGTCACGTTCACAAACGCCGCGGCCGCGGAAATGCGCGTGCGCATCCTCGCTGCGTTTTCTGCCGCGGCGGACGCGGGCGACGAAGCGCTCGGCGCGCAGGCGGCGCTCGTGGAGCGCGCGGACATCTGCACGCTCCACAAGTTCTGCATGACGGTCCTGCGCGCGCACTTTCAGGCGGCCGGCGTGGACCCCTCCTTTCGCCTCGGGGACGAGAGCACGGTGCAGCCCCTGCGCGAGGCCGCGCTCGCGGACGCCATCGACGCCTGCTATGAAAGCGGCGACGAGAACTTCCTCGCCCTCTCCGCCCGCATGACGGACGAGGAGATCGCTGCCGCTGCAGATACGCTGTACGACTTTCTGCTCTCGCGCAGCGATCCCTGGACCTGGCTAGACCGCGCCGTCGAAGGCAGCCGCATGAACGCGGAGGAGGTGGAGCGCTCCCCCGCCGCCGCCGTGCTGCTGGACGAAGCGCTGGCGCAGCTCGCGCAGTGCGAGCGCCTTCTGCTTGCGGAGCGCGAGGCCACGACGGGCTCGCCCGCGCATGAGGCAGTGGCGGAGCAGGACGCGCAGGTCGTAGGGCGGCTTCTGGCCGCCGGCGAAAAAGGCTACGGCGCCCTGCAAAGCGCTCATTTAGCCGTCGCCTTCGCGCGCCTTCCCGTGGGCAAGGCCGCAAAAGCGCTGGACGAAGACGCGCTTTGTGCCTTTCGAGAAGCGCGGGACGCGCTCAAGGAAATCGTGCAGAAAAAGCTTGCGAAACTGCTGGAATCTTCACCCGAGGACGCGGCGCAGGACATGGCATGCATGGCGCCGGCGCTGTGCGGCCTGCGCACGCTGGTAAAGACCTATCACGCGCTCTTTGCGGCGGCAAAGGCCGAACGAAATGTACTGGACTTTCACGATCTGGAGCACAAGGCGCTGCTCGCGCTCTCGGACGACGCGGTCGCGCAGTCCCTGCGGGCGCATTACGACGCCATCTTCGTGGACGAGTATCAAGACTCCAGCGCCATTCAGGAGGCGCTGCTCGCGCGCATCGCGCGCGCGGACAACCTCTTTTTCGTCGGCGACGTGAAGCAGAGCATCTACCGCTTTCGACAGGCCGATCCCGGATTGTTCCTGCAAAAGTACGCGCGCTTCTCCGACGCGGAGGGCGCGATAGAGCGGCGGATCGACCTCAACCGAAATTTCAGGTCGCGCAAAAACGTCCTTGAGGCGATCAACTCCGTCTTTTCGTATTGCATGCGCGCGGACGTCACCGAGATCGAATATGACGAAAAGGCCCGTCTCTACCCCGGCCTTTCCCATCCCGACAGCGACCCGCCGGTCGAACTGCACCTCATCACGGAAGAGGACGCAGAGGAAGCGGACGAGCCTGAGGACGACGGCCCGGACGAGGACGCGCCGATCGAGGGCATCGAGCAGGAGGCCTCCCTCGCCTGCGCGCGCATCAAATCCCTGTTGGGGACCCCGCTTTGGGATGAAAAGCAGCGTTCCTTTCGGCCCGTTACGTACCGCGACATCGCGATTCTCCTGCGTTCCGCCCGTCAAAGCGCCCCAAAGGTCGCGCGCCTGCTGCTCTCGCAGGGAATTCCCGCGTTCTGCGACGCGGGCGAGGGGTATTTCGACATGCCGGAGGTTCGCATGATGCTCGACCTGCTGCGCGTCATCGACAATGCCGCGCAGGACGAGCCGCTGCTGGCCGTCCTGCGCGGCCCCGCGGTGCGGCTGACGGACGAGGAACTGGCCGAGGTGCGCATCGCCCAGCCGGAGGGCAGCTACGCCGACGCCGCGCGCAGTTACGCTGGGCAGGAAAACGCGCTCGGCCGGCGGCTTAGTGCGTTCTACAAATCGCTTGCGGGGTGGCGCATGCGCGCGCGCTACCAGCCGCTTTCCCGCCTGATGCTCGGCCTCATGGACGAAACGGGGCTGTACGCGCGGGCCGGCGCGCTGCCCGGCGGCGCGGGGCGGCAGGCCAACCTGCGCCTGCTCGTGCTGCGCGCGGAGGAATACGAAGCCTCACAGGGCGGCGGGCTGTACGGCTTTTTGCGCCTTGCGGAGCACCTCCGGCGCAGCGAGGACAGTCGAACCGCCAAGACGCTCGGCGAGGGCGAGGACGTAGTGCGCATCCTGTCCATGCACAAGAGCAAGGGGCTCGAGTACCCCATCGTCATCGCGCTCGGCCTGGGCAAGCGCTTCAACGCGCGCAGCCTGAACGAACGCATGCTGCTCCACCCGGAGCTGGGCATCGGCGTCAAGTGCATCGACCCCGAGCTGCGCGTCGTGCGTTCCACGCTCGTGCAGGCCGCCATCCGACTGCGGATGCAGCGGGAGTCGCTGGCCGAGGAGACGCGCATTCTGTACGTCGCCATGACGCGCGCGCGCGACCGCCTGATCCTCGTCGGCCGGGCCAAGAACGCGCAGAAGCGCTATACGCGGTGGGCGCAGCCTATGGACGCGCTCTCCGTGCGCGCCATCGCCACGCCGCTGGACATGCTGATGCCCCCGCTGGTGCACGCGGGGGCGGAGCTCCGGCCCTCGCAAACGCTTGAAACGGGCGAGGCCGCCTGGCTGCTTTCCATCCACCGCGCGCCGCCCGCGCTGGAGACCACGGGCGACAGCGCCGTTAAGCTCCGCGAATCCCTGTTTAAACTGGAAGAGGCGGGCGTTTCCCCCGGCCCGGTCGCCCGGGCGCTCATCTGGCGGCCAGAGCCGGACGATTTGGAGGCGCCGCCCGCGAAGACGAGCGTTTCCGCGCTCGTGCAGGGCCAGCGCGCGAAAGAAGAACTGCCTGAAATCGTCAGAAGGCCGCTCTACATGGAGCAGCGCGCGCTCAGCGGCGCGCAGCGAGGGACGCTCTTTCATGCCGCCCTGCGCGCCATGGATCTTTCGCGCATCCGGTCCGCAGATGCTCCGCTCGAGATCAGGCGCACGCTGGACGCGCTGTGCGCGGAGGGCGTCTTCACGCCCGAAGAGCGCAGGGTTCTCCGCGAGACCGATATATTTACATTTTTTTCTAGTTCCGTGGGACAACGCCTGCTGCTCTCCCCGCGCGTCGAGCGCGAATGGCCCTTCAACTGGCGCAGGACGGACGATCAGGGTCGCGTCTCGCTCGTGCAGGGCGTCATCGACTGCTGCTTCATCGAAAACGGCGGCTGGGTGCTGCTGGACTACAAGACGGACAGCGCAAAGGACGCGGCGCAGGTGCTTTCCCGCTACCGGCCGCAGATCGAGCTGTACGCCCGGGCGCTCGCCGAAATTACCGGCATTCCGGTGAAAGAGCGGGTGCTCTACCTGACGCAAAAAGGGAAGGCGTATGTCTGTTAAGCGCCAGCTGTGCGGAGGATTTGCCCCTTAAACGTCGAATTGATGATGCAAACCCCTATAAACGAACCACGACGGAGGAGGAAGACTCGATGTCCTGGGCAGACTATCACGTACACAGCGAGCACTCGCCGGACAGCACGGCGGAGCTCGAACTCATCTGCGACGCGGCGCTCGCGAAGGACATGCGCGAGTTTTGTGTGACCGACCATATCGACCCCGGCCACCCCACCTGCGACCAGCCGCCCGTCTTCGACGCCTGGCTCGCGGACATCGCGCGCTGCCGGGCGGAATACCCCGGCCTCGTCATCCGCACGGGCCTGGAAATCGGCGACAGCGCCGCCCGGCGCGAGGACATCCTTCGCATGATCGATCCCCTGCCGCTCGACTTCCGCCTCCTTTCCCTCCACCTCGTGGACGGGATAGACCCCTACGAAAGCGCCTTTTTCGAGGGGCGCACGCAGGAGGAGGCCTATCGGCGCTACGTAGAGGTAAAGCTGGAGAGCGTGCTCCACTTCGGGGATTACGACGCCGTCGCGCACCTGGGCTATTGCGGCAAGTTCGCGCCCTATCCCCCGGCCGTCCGCGCCCTGCGCTGGCGGCACGCGCCGGACCACATCGACATGCTGCTGCGCTTCCTGGCGCAAAACGGCAAAGCGCTGGAGATCAACACCTCCGGGCTCAAGCAGACCGATTCGCCCATCCCCGGGTGGGACATCCTGCGCCGCTTTGCGGAGCTGGGCGGGGAGTTCGTGACGCTGGGCTCGGACGCGCACGCCCCGGAATACCTGGCCTATCGCTTCGACGACGCCCGCCGCATCGCCGTCTCCGCCGGGCTCAAGTGGGGCGTCACCTTCAAAAATCGCAAGCCGACCCCCTATAAACTGGAGGAATGATCGATGCGAAACAGCCGCAAGCGTCGTCTTCGCTATACAAACGAGGCCTCCATGCTGTGTCTCTCCCTGCTCAGCGCGGTGTCCGCCCTCATCACCTGCGTCGCCGCCGTGCGCGGTTACCCGCGCCTGGGCTGGCTCGTGTGCATCACGCTGCTGCTGCTGTTTTTGAGCGCCGTCAATCGTCTGCGCATCCGCGCGGCGATCAAGACGCTGAAAAACGCGCACGCGGTGCGCAGGGCGTCCCGGCGGGACAGAGGAAAGATCGTTCCATTTCCCGACAAGAAAAGCGGCCGGGAAGGGTGATTTCCCATTCCGCCTCCAGCCGCCTCAAAGACCTTTCGCCGCCACGGGTGCGCGAAGGGTCTTTTTTACGTTCCAGACGGCCCTTTGCACACAATTAGGGTTCCTCCGCCTTGTTTTGAGATATTCTTTGTCCTCCCCATTGCCTTTTCTCCATGATTTTTGCTTGACTTGTTCAAAACGAGCCCCTATGATTTAGATGAAATGCGAAAATCAGGACGGAGGCAGGGCATGAAGAAAAAGGTAACGGTGCGGTTTCAGATGTTCGCGACCTTGATGGCGCTCTTTTTGATCCCCACCTTTCTGTTTTGCCTGTTGGGCTATCACTGGGCGCGCGTCAACGTCGTCAAAAACGCCAAATCGTCCTACCAGGCGGCCATGCAGAACACCGCCGAACGGCTGGAACGGGACATCGAGAACCGAAAGAGCATCGTCACCCTCTTCAACAAGACGCTGCTGCTGCGAAAGCTGACGTACATGCAGGGCGAGACGGTGGACTACAGCCGGATCAACGTGGACGACCTGCACGAATACAAGAACCAGCTCGTCTTTCACTGCGCGGGCAGTCCGATTTTCGACGAAATAGCGGTCTGCTTCCCGAAAAAGAATCTGGTCGTCTCATCCCTGGGGCTCTGGCAGCTCGATTGGTTCCTTCAGGATGAGTTTCACGTGCAGGGCGTCGACTCCGCGCAGTGGGAAGAGCTCTTTCGCGCGGGCGGCACGCTGTATGGAAAAAAGGTCCTCAACTTCGGCTATGCGCGGCAAGGCGTCGTCTGGGTGCAGCCGGGCGAAAGCGGCACGCAGGGCGAGTCGCTGATGGCGGTGATCTTCTTCGCCGATGCCGATACGCTGAAAGGTTATCTGGAGGATCTGGCGCTCTTTCCCGGCACGTCGGCGGCGCTGCTATCGCCGGACGGAACGCTCGTTCAGGCGCTCGAGGGCGGCCTGCATCGGGAAGAGCTGCTCTCGACCTGCACGGAAATCCCCGAAGACGGCAAGGTTTTCCCGCGCGCAGGCACGCCGTACGAGCTGCTCCGGCTTCACAGCGAGCCCTCGGGGATGACGCTGTGCGCCCTGCTGCCGCGCGACGCGCTCTACGGCGAGGTACGCGGCCTGATGGTCGCCATGGGGCTGATCCTGCTTGCGATGACCGCCATCGGCCTTTTGCTCTCCTGGGAGCTCACGGCGATCAACTACCGACCCATGGAGCGCCTGCTCGCCACGCTTGGCGCGCGCTTCGCCCGCGGCGCGCCCACCCGCCAGGACATGGAGGGCGTGGAAAAGAAGCTGCTCGACATCCTGCGCGAGCAGGAAAACCTGCAAAGCAGGATGGCGGAGAGCCGCGACATGCTGCAATACGCGGCGCTTACGCACCTTGTGGAGGGGGACACGTCGTCTGGCTCCCTTTCCAAAGGCATGGCGCTGGAGCTGCTGGACCTGCCCATGCCCTACGACCGGTTCGCCGTCGCCGTGCTGGTAAACGTGTCCGACCCCGACCGAGCGCCCGAGCGCCTATCCGCGCTGCAGGAAGGCCGGGCGATCAAGTTCTACCCGCTCCGGCAGCGGGATCAATTCGTCGTCGTCCTGAACTGGCAGGGAGAATCGCTGGACGGGTTCGTCTACCACGCGCTTCAATCCCTGTGCGCCTGCGCGTGTTTTTCCCGGGTATGCGAAGGCGCGGACATGCTCGCGGAGGCCATGCGGGAAGCGCGGGAGGCCTTACTCCTGCGTCCGCTCGAATCCTCCATCTGTTTTTATCAGGAAAACCGGCAGCCCGGCACGCTCTACTATCCGCCGGAGCTCGAAAAGGCGCTGCTCTCCGCCCTCCGCGAGGGGGACGCGGAAAAGACGCTTTCGCTGTTCGACGAGCTGCTCCAGAAGAACCGCCGCGCCGACACACGCGGCAAGCTACTCGTCGCCGTGGAGTGGACGGCGATCAAGACGGACGACGGCAAGGGCTATCTCTCCCGCAGGCTCAAGGGCCTTCCGCCGCAGGCCGATATCGAGGCCCGCGTGGCGGGGACGCGCGCGCTCCTCAAGCAGGCGGCCGCGTATCATCGCGAGCGCATCGAGCAGACGAGGAGCGCGTTCGCGGAGGAGATGCTCGCCCTGATCGACGAGCACATCACGGACGAACAGCTCAGCCTCAGCGTCCTCGCGGGCCGCCTTGGGGTCACGCCCACCTACCTGAGCCGCTACTTTAAGGAACAGCTTCACATGGGGTATCTCGATTACGTCAACAAGAAGCGCATCCTGCTGGCCAAGCGGATGTTGAGCGAGACGCATCTGAGCATCCGCGAGGTCGCCGTCGCCTCCGGCTTTGGCAACGACGCGACGTTCCGCCGTGTATTTAAGAAGTACGAGGGCGTGGCGCCGAGCCGCGCGCAGCAATCGGAAAACGGGCGAAAATGATAAAAAAACGACTTCGTGCAATTTTTACACGCTGCATTGCGCGCTGATTGGATCAATTTTTGTGCGAAGCGCAATAAGAAATACATTTACATGTGTGATCTTCATCCTATAATGGGCGCAGGACATGTGGAGCGGCGCGCAGTTCCACATGAAGCGGAAATCGGGCTCAAACCATGTAAAGGAGCGATCACCATGAAAAAAGGACTCTGTCTGTTTCTCGCATTGCTGCTCTTCGCGCCCTCCTTCTCGCTCGCCGCCAACGAACCCATCGAGCTGCCGATCGGGGATTACGATACGGATAAGCTGACGGTGGCGGTCTACGACAACTACTACGCGGCCGCCAGCTACGCGGACCCCCTGCCGGTGCTCGAGTGGATAGAAAAACGCACGGGCATTCAGATCGACTGGGACGTGACGGTGCCCAGCCAGTACGACGAGATCATGCGCGTGCGCCTGGCGGCCGGACAGGACCTGCCGGACATCGTGCAAATCCCGAACTCTTATGGCGATAAGGGTGAAGTGCTGAAATACGCGACGCAGGGCATTTTGATTCCGCTGGACGACTTGATTCGAAAGCATGCGCCGAACCTGGCCAAGCTGATCTGGGAAGACATGCCCGAATTGGGCCAGGCATTTACCGCCCCTGACGGGCACATCTACCACATCGCCCAGAATTTCGACGGCGGCAACAAGGTGGAGGTCAAGGGGTTGATCCTGCGCACCGACTGGTTAAAGACCCTGGGGCTCGAAGAGCCCGTGACGGCGGACGACTGGTATCGCGTGCTCAAGGCCTTTAAAGAGGGGGACCCCAACGGCAACGGACTGGCCGACGAGATCCCGATGACCGCGTTCGGCGGCGGCAACGGCCTGGGTGAATACGGCTATCTCGGCACCGCGTTCGGCCTGGCGGCGCCCGTATCCAAGTACATCGACGTGGACGGGGTGGCCGTCAACCAGTACGAACAGCCCGGCTTTAAGGACTTCCTCGCCTTCCTCAACAAGCTCTACAGCGAAGGGCTGCTCGACCCGCAGTACTCCACCGGGGACGAGGCGAAGCTCGACGCGATGTGCGCAAAGGACATCGTGGGATCCAGCGCGCACTTCGCGACGAAGACGGAGCTTTGGGCGGGCACCGCGGCCAAGGCGGGCAACCCCAACAGCGCCAAGGCGGAATACCATCTCATGCTCTCCCCCGCCGACCCGGACGGCAATATCCGCATCATCAGCCGCGCGCTCACAGGCTTCTGCTACGGCATCACGCGCGACTGCAAGGACCCGGTCAAGGCCATCAAGTGGCTGGACTATATCTACGGCTCCGACGAGGGGCGCGATACGCTGCTTTACGGCCTGGAGGGCCTGACCTACACGCTGGACGCCGACGGCAACAAGGTCTGGACGGACAACATCGCGAACAACCCCGACGGCCTGAGCGTCGCCACCGCCCTGCGCTCCGTCGGCGCGTTCCCGGCGCAGTTCACCAACCGCACGGTCGAGTTTTACAAGATGATCGTCTCCATATCCGCCGCCGAGGAAGGGGAAATTTTGCAGAAGTACATGATTCAGCCCTTCCCGCAGGTGATGGGGCTCGAGGACGAGCTGGATCGCATTACTTCCCTAAACGCGGACATCGAGACCTATGAAAACGAGATGATTCAAAAATTCGTCATGGGGCAGGTCCCGCTGACGGAGTTTGACACCTTCATTCAGACGGTCAAGGCCATGGGCGGCGACGAGCTGACGCAGATCTATCAGGATCAGCTGGATCGTTACTACCAGAAGTAATCTTTCGCGCGCGGCGGGGGGCGGCGCTTCCCGCCGCGCGCCCATGGAAACGAGGCGGTCCGCATGGTTACGACGAAAACGACTCACAGGACGAGCCTTTGGCGCAGGTGCAGGCAGAACAAATACCTGCTGCTGCTGGCGCTTCCCGGCATCGTCTACTACTTTTTGTTTCACTACGCCCCGATGTACGGCGTCGTCATCGCCTTTAAGAACTACAAGGGCGGCACCTCCATGATGCAGGCGCCCTGGGTCGGCCTGAAGTGGTTTCAGGAGTTCTTCGGCTCCATCTACTTTGGGCGGCTGCTGCGCAACACGCTGCTCATCAGCCTGTACAACCTCGTCTTCGGCTTCCCGCTGCCCATTTTGTTTGCCCTCGTCCTCCACGAGACGCAGAACCGGCTGTTCAAGCGCGTGGTGCAGACGGTTTCATACCTGCCTCACTTCATCTCGGTCGTCGTCGTCGTGGGCATGCTGCAAACCATGCTCTCCACGACTGACGGCGTCGTCAACAACCTGATCCGCGCGAGCGGGGGCGAGGTCGTCAACTTCTTCGGGTCCAGCCGGTGGTTTCGTCCGCTGTACGTCGGTTCGGGCATCTGGCAGAGCTTTGGATGGAACTCCATCATCTACCTCGCCGCGCTCACGAACGCGGACCCGACGCTGTACGAGGCCGCGCGCATCGACGGCGCGAACCGCTGGCAGCAGACGCTGAACGTGTCCATCCCCTGCATCCTGCCCACGATGGTCATCCTGCTCATCATGCAACTCGGACGCACGATGTCCGTGGGTTACGAGAAGATCATCCTCATGTATCAGCCCGCCACGTACGAGGTGGCCGACGTCATCTCCACCTACGTCTACAGACGGGGCATCGTAAACGGCCAGTTCAGCTTCGCGACGGCGGTGGGCCTGTTCAACTCGGTCATCAACATGGTGCTGCTGGTATCGGTCAATGCCGTCAGCCGTCGCCTGGGCGACGTGAGCCTGTGGTAAGGAGGGGTGCGCGTTGAAAACCGCAAAACAGAGGCGCGCGCCCGGCGCGGTGCTGGGCGACGTCATGATCTACGGCGTCGGCGTTCTGGCCGTCATCGTCACGCTCGTGCCGTTCCTGCACGTCATCGCCATGTCGATGAGCGACCCGCTGCTCGTCGCCAGGCAGGAGGTCTTCCTGATCCCCAAGCAGATTCAATGGGACGCCTATCGGCTGGTGCTGGAAAACAAGGTGTTCTGGAGCAACTATGGCAACACGATCTGGATCGTCTTCTTCGGCACGGCGGTCAACATCGTGCTGACGGTCTCGCTCGCCTACGTGCTGTCGCGGCGGGAGTTCTTTTTGCGCCGTCCGCTCATGATCCTCGTGACGTTCACCATGTTCTTTTCCGGCGGGCTTGTACCGCTTTTCCTGATGGTCAACAATCTGGGGCTTTACAACTCCCGCTGGGCGGTCATCCTGCCCTACGCCATCTCCACGTACAACCTGATCGTCTGCCGCTCCTTCTTCGAGGGAATTCCGGAAAGCCTGATGGAATCGGCCAGGCTGGACGGCGCAAACGACCTGCGCATCCTCGTCTCCATCGTGCTGCCGCTGTCGGGGGCGATCATCGCGGTGCTCGTGCTCTTCTACGCGGTCGGCCACTGGAACAGCTACTTCCCCGCGATGCTCTTCATCTCCAAGCCCGCCCTGCAGCCGGTTCAGGTGTACCTCATCCGCGTGCTCATTCAAAACTCCGAGGCGCTCGCGGAGGAAGGGACGGCGGGCTACTCGCGCGCGCTGGTGGTGGAGCAGCTCAAGTATTCGGTCATCATCGTGACCATCCTGCCCATCGTCGTGCTCTATCCGTTCCTGCAAAAATACTTCGTGCAGGGCGTCATGATCGGCGCCATCAAGGGATGATGTCCGCCGGCCTGAAAGGAAGGTTCGTATGGAAGACAGACCTTTTGTCCGCGTGCTGGGCTCCGCCGACTGGCTGCAATCGCCCGGCAACGACGGCTCCTGCTACTCCCTCAGCGACCGGATTCTGATCGACACGGGCAGCGCCGCGGGTCTGACCCTGATCGACGAGGGCATCGACCCGGTGCGGCTCGACACGATCTGCTTTACCCACATGCACGCGGACCACTGCATCGGCCTGCTGCAGCTCCTGCTGTACTGGCGCATCAAGCGCTGCTCCCTGGAGGAGTTGACGATCGCCGGGCCCGCGCCCAGCGTGCGCATGCAGTTTGAGCGGGCCTTTGCGTACGTGTTCCACGACGCGCACGACGTGACGCAGGAGCTGCGGGGCATGCCGCGCATCCTCGAGCTGCACGACGGCGACGCGTTTTCGACGCCGGAGTACGACGTGCAGGTCATCGATTCCGACCACGCCTGCCCCGGCCTGTGCTACCGCTTCACCCACAGGGGTACGGGCCGCACGGCCTGCTTTTCCGGCGATACGCGCTATCGCGAGGCGTTCGGTCCGTTCTTTCGGGATACCGAACTGCTCGTGTACGAAGCCTCCTTCGGCGCGGGGCCCATCGCGCCGGAGGCGAACGCGATCTGCAAGCACTCCAGCGCGCAAGAAGCGGCGCGCGTGGCGCGCGAAGCCGGTGCAAAGCGCCTGCTGCTGACGCATACGGTTCTCCCCAGGCGCGAAGCCGCCCTGGCGGCGGCGCGCGCGCAGCTCTCCATCCCCGTAGATTGGGCGATGCCGCGGACGGTATTTCCGTTTTAAAGGGGGCGTTTCTCCTTGGCGCTCGAAGCCGTCAGGCGGCGCCGCTCTGTACAAACGATGCTTCAGGGCCTCCTACCCTGCCGACGCGATCACGACGCAGCACACATGTAACCCTATCACGCATAATTATAAAAGAGGCAACCGCTCCGTAGAATGGTTGCCTCTTTGTTTCTTTCATATAACTGATTATGTCTCTATACGCGCCCCAGTGCGGCACTGTATCCCTGATGGACGCACGTATCATGGGTCAACATCATCCGGCCCAGCCCCGTTATCGCGCCGTATCTGCTCACGTACAGCACGAGCAATATATGCGCTAGCCGTCTCGCCGTGTTTCTTCGCGTGTGCAGCTACAGCCTCCGCTTCTTTAATTTGCATTTTACAACTCATCGTTTTATAGTGCGCCTGATCGTATTTGGTTTTTGCGCGTCGCTGTGCATCTGTGAGCGCCATAATACTTGCCTCTCCTTTTTTGTTCATTTCTGTATGCCGTAGGAGTGATATTATTTTGACGTCGGTGGAACATTCTGACAGAATAAAAAGCCGTCCTGCCAAATGGATAACGAAAGAAGCCAGCTACCTTCTCTTTTTGACACCACGCAGGTAGCGCCGGGCGGCAGCTCCAACTGCTGCCCGGCGCTACGGATAGTATACCACATGGCCGCAGCCTTCACAATATTAAGAGTCTTTCCGCTTAATCCGTCACAGCGCCTCGCACACCGCGAAGATGTCCAGAAAGCCCTGCGGCAGCTCGCCCGACACCACGTACTGCGCGTAGTTCAGGTCGTGGTCCGCGCCCGGGTAGATGTGCACCGTCAGGTTTTCCTTGCCGAGCGACTCAAACGCCTTCTGCACATCGAGTACGCCCTGCACGTCGACGTTCGCGTCGCAATCCCCGTGGAAGATGTGAATCGGAAGGTCAAGCGTCGGCAGCACCTCGCTGTTGGGCGAAAGCCTGCGATGGTCGGCGAACCACGCCCCGGTCAGGCGCACGGAATAGTTCTGCGCCAGCCACGCGTCGTCTCCCCGATCGATGGCGTCAAAGAGCGCCTCGCGGCTGGGCGCAAGCAGGATCGAAAAGTCCTCCGCGGTCAGCTTTCCGTCCTGATTTGCGTCCACGTCGCTGAAGGCGACGCCGCCCAGGGCCGCCGCCACGCCGTAGCGGTCCTCCTCAAATTCTTCCTTCGACACGGCCCCATCGCCGTCGTAATCGAAGTACTGGCGGTAAAAGACCATGCTGGAGCCGCCCGACTGCTGCCAGTTGAGCACGTCCTCCATGCGCTCGTTCATGTAGCCCGCCAGCAGCAGACCGTCCACGGGCACCTGCGCCCGCTGGGCTACCAGCGGCGCGACGGCCGTGCCCTCGCTCCAGCCGAGCAAATAGACCTTAGCGTCCTTCAGGCGCGCGTCCGCCTTGAGCGCCGTGATCGCAGATTCGACGTCCCGCACCGTATTGGAGGGGAGGTACGTCTTGTAGGCCTCCTCGTCAATGTCCGCGTAAAGCGGGGGCGTCTCGCCCGGCGTCACGCCGCGCGTGCTCATCCGGAAGAAGGCGATGCCCCGCAGCGCAAGCTGCTCGGCGAACACGTCGTAGTAGTTGAACTCGATCTCCCCCATCAAGCGATGGTTGTCGTAGGTGTTCGGGCCGGAGCCGTTCACGAACAGGACGAGCTTATCCGCCTTGCCCGACGCGGGCAGGTCCAATTTTCCCTGCAGCGCATAGCCGTCAAATGCCTCGATTTCCATCAGCTCGGTCACGCGCGCTTCCTCCGCCGTCTCCGCCTGTGCCGACACGACCAGCATCCCCAGCAGCGCCGAGAGTAAGAGCATAGATAACAATCTCTTCATGGATTTCCTCCTCATAATGTCTTGTCAAGGCGCCTGCTGAACAGAACCGTCAGCAGGTGGTACGCGCAGAAGACGCCCACGCAAAGGCCCGACAGCCACAGCGGCGCGTCCTGCCAGATGAGCAGATAAGCGACTCCCATCACGAGCCAGCAGGCGACATCCCCGGCCTTTGCCTTGGCGCGCTCGCGGATCATGACGCTGCGCTCGTCCGCGTATTCGACGTGCTCGCGGCGCGCGCGATCCGGATGCCGCTTTTCCTCCCGCTTGAAAAAAAGGCTGACGCCGCTTCCCGTGGCCAGGCTGACGCCCGCAGCCAGCAAAACGGCCTCCAAGCCCTTCGCCACCGCGCCGCGCAGGAAGAAAAACGCGCACATCAGCGCGAGGCCTACGGCGAGACCCACCGCGTAATAAGACGTTTTCTTTAACATGATCCTTCCTCCTCGTACAGGAATATTTCCTCGATCGGCTTGCCGAAATAACGGGCGATGCGGAATGCCAGCAGAATCGACGGGTTGTACCGCCCGTTCTCCAGAGAACTGATCGTCTGGCGCGACACCTCCAGCGCCGCCGCCAGCTCCTCCTGTCGGATTCCCCGCTCCTTTCTGATTTTTTCAACCCGGTTCTTCATCGGCTCCCTCCTCCTGTGTAAAGTTTATTTTACGTTTCCTGCATCATAGCAGCTTTCCCGCCAGATGTCAAGCAAACTTTACGTCTGATCAAAAAAAACCGGCCCTTCCGAAGAAGAACCGGTCGAACTTTGCGTTGGATGCTCAGACGATGCCCTGTGCCATCATCGCCTCGGCCACCTTCAGGAAGCCCGCGATGTTCGCGCCCATGACGTAGTTGCCGGGCATGCCGTACTCCTTGGCCGCGTCGTCCGCCATGTGGAAGATGCGCACCATGATGCCCTTGAGCTTTGCGTCGACCTCGTCAAACGTCCAGGAGAGGCGCTGGCTGTTCTGGCTCATTTCCAGGGCGCTCGTCGCGACGCCGCCCGCGTTTGCCGCCTTGCCCGGCGCGAACAGCACGCCCGCCTGCTTCAGGGCGCCCGTCGCCTCGATGGTGGTGGGCATGTTCGCGCCCTCGCCCACCGCGACGACGCCGTTTGCGATCAGCGCCTTCGCACCCTCCAGGTCCAGCTCGTTCTGCGTCGCGCAGGGCAGGGCGATCTGGCAGGGCACCGTCCAGATGCCGCGGCATCCCTCGGCGTACCGCGCCTCCTTCTTTTCCTCAACGTACTCGCGGATGCGGCCGCGCCGCGCCTCCTTGATTTCCTTTATGAGCGCCAGGTCGATGCCCTCGGCGTCGTAGACGTAGCCGTTGGAATCGCTCATCGCGACGACCTTGCCGCCCATCGCGGAAATCTTCTCCGCCGCGTAGATCGCCACGTTGCCTGAGCCGGAGACGACGACCGTCTTGCCCGCCACCTCGTGGCCGTTTGCGCGCAGCATCTCTTCTACCAGGTAGCACAGGCCGAAGCCCGTCGCCTCCTTGCGCGCGAGCGAGCCGCCGTAGGTCAGTCCCTTGCCCGTGAGCACGCCCTCGTACCTGCCGGTGATGCGCTTATATTGGCCGTACAGGTAGCCGATCTCCCGCGCGCCCGTGCCGATGTCGCCCGCGGGCACGTCCACGTCCGCGCCGATATAGCGGTACAGCTCCGTCATGAAGCTCTGGCAAAAGGCCATGACCTCGCGGTCGCTCTTGCCCTTGGGGTCGAAGTCGCTGCCGCCCTTGCCGCCGCCGATGGGCAGGCCGGTCAGGGAGTTTTTGAGCACCTGCTCAAACCCTAGGAATTTGATGACGCCCAGATTGACCGAGGGATGCAGGCGAAGGCCGCCCTTGTAGGGGCCGATCGCGCTGTTGAACTGCACGCGGTAGCCGCGGTTCACCTGCACCTTGCCCGCGTCGTCCACCCACGGCACGCGGAACATCACCACGCGCTCCGGTTCCACAAAGCGCTCGAGCAGCCCCGCCGCCTCGAACTCAGGATGGCGTTCAAAGACGGGCGCGAGGGATTCGAGGATTTCCGTGGCCGCCTGGTGAAATTCCGGTTCGCCGGGGTTGCGGCGCTTCAGCGTTTCCAGGACGCCCTGTACATAGGTGGACATGATGAATCGCTCCCTTCATGATGCGGATCCAATGAAAAGGCGCGACCGCAAGGCCGCGCCCGGACAGGCAGATTCCTTTGCCGTTGCTTTTTCTGCTTCAGTATACAACAGCAAAAGCAAAAATGCAAACAGAAAATCCTAATTGTGCAATTTTTTCTCATATCCTGCATTTTATAGCTTAAATCTGCATATGATTTTGCGCTTTTTTCCGTTTTCCGTCTTTTTTGAGAACCCGGCTTATGCGTCCCCCGTCTTTCCCGGATAAGAAAGCAGCAGATCGCCCGCGCATTCCAGCTTGATGCGCCCGGCGCTGGCCGGGATGAAGACGCTGTCGCCCGCCTTGAACTTGATCGTGCAGCCCTCCTCCGTGAGATACCCGTCGCAAAGCGCCGTCAGCAGGCGAAAGCGCCGGGGCATGACCTCCAGGGGCATGCTGCTCTTGACGCTCAGGCGCTCGAGCACGAAGTTTTTGTCCTCGATGTAGCGTATGCGCGTGCCGCCCATCGCGCGCAGGCGTTCTCCCCGGCAGGGCTCCAGGTGCAGAGAAACGTCCGTCACGTCCAGCCCCTTTTTGACGTGCAGCTCGCGCGGGTTGCCGTCCTTGTCGAGCCGCCCCCAATCCCAGAAGCGGTAGGTCACGTCGCTGGACTGCTGAATCTCCAGAATGAGGATGTCCTCGCCGATGGCGTGCACCATGCCGGCGGGGATGTACACCACGTCGCCCGGGTGCACGTCCAGATAGCGCAGGCAGTCCTCCACCGCCTTGCCTCCCTGCTCGCACGCTGCGGCGAGGTCCTCCTTCGTGACGCCCTCGCGGATGCCGTAGACGATCTGCGCGCCCTCCTTGCAGCTTAAAATCACCCACGCCTCGGTCTTGCCGAGCTTTCCGCCCTCATTTGCGCGCGCGTAGGCGTCGTCCGGATGCACCTGCACGGAAAGGCGCTCCCGCGCGCTGATGAGCTTGAGCAGCAGCGGAAACTCTTCGCCCACCTCCGTGCCGCGCGCGTCCACGCCGCCCTGTGCGAGCACCTGAGAAAGCGTCCTGCCGTCCGGGGTGCGGCTCTCCAGTCCCGGAAGCACGGAGACCTCCAGGCTCTCGCCCGTGCGCTCGTCGGGTATGTCCTTGCCAAATACGTCCCTTAAGGCGCTGCCGCCCCAGGGGGTCATCGCGCCGAAGCGATACGCCGGCGTCATCTTGATCGGATGCATGAAAAGACCCCTTTCTGCTGTCGTCCTTTCCCTTATGATACCTTCTTTAAGGCCGCATTGCAAGATTGGCCTTCGGCGCATTCATCCATCGGCGCCTGAATTTGTTTAAAAGGGTGAAAAAACGGCGAAACATGCGGGGCACAATCACGAATCGAAAGAAAAACTGTGGCACCATAAACAAACACATGCTATAATAAAAATGGTGGACTTGGCTTTTCATGACGGGGGGTGTTGCATTTGCAAGGCGATTTAAATGAAAGTGCCGTCTCTGGGGACTTCATCGTCGTCAAAGCGCTTGAAAATGGCGTCACCATCATCGGTATGACGCGCGGACGCGACACGCGGCTGCATCACACCGAACGGCTCGACGCGGGCGAAGTCATGGTCGCGCAGTTTACCGACAATACATCGGCCGTCAAGGTTCGCGGCAAGGCGGAGATTCTCACCCGCCACGGCTGTATCCGCTCCGGCCTGGATTGACGGGAGGCGTTCATATGTGGGTCGTCATTCACATGATTAAAGGTAAGGAAGCAGCCGACCGAATCAGCGACAGACTCAAAGAGGAAAATATTTTCGTGCGCATGCGCCCCGTTTACAAAGCCCTGCCGCCAGAGGAAAACTATTTTGAGCTTCAGGTTCTCAAGTCCGAGCTGCAAGAAGCCCGGGAGATCCTCATGGAGCTTGGGTTGTAATCAAAAAACGATTCATCGAGAAAGAGGCATCGTCTATGCGTCGAATTGGCGTCCTGACCTCCGGCGGCGACTCGCCGGGAATGAACGCTGCGGTCATGTCCATCGCCCGCAGCGCGTCTTACTATGGCATTTCCCTGATCGGTGTCAAGCGGGGATATAACGGCCTGCTGTGCAAGAGCCAGCGCATCGAGGACGACATGGTCGAGCTCGACCTGGATACGGTGCTGGACATCGCGGATCAGCCCGGCACCTACCTGCGCACCGCGCGCTGCGTCGAGTTCAAGCTGCCCGAGGTGCGCGCGCACGCGGTGGCAAACCTGCACGAGATGGGCGTCGAGGGCCTCGTCGTCATCGGCGGCGACGGCAGCTATCAGGGCGCGATGCGCCTGAGCGAGCTGGGCATTCCCACCATCGGCATTCCCGGCACGATCGACAACGACCTCGCGTACACCGAAATGACGCTCGGCTACGACACCGCCGTCAATTCCTGCGTGTCCGACATCCGCGCGATCCGCGCGACCAGCCGCTCGCACGACCGCCCCGCGGTCATCGAGGTCATGGGCCGCCACTGCGGCGACATCGCGCTCAAGTCCGCGGCCTCCACCGGCGCGGAAATCGTCGTGGTGCCGGAGGTGCCGTGGTCCATCGATCAGGTGGCGGACCGGCTCAACGCGCTCATCGCGCGCGGCAACAACCGCGTCTCCGTCGTGGTCGCGGAGGGCGCCTGGGACTCGATGGAGCCCTTCGACGTCTACGGCTTCCTGACCAGCCACGGCAAGCAATGCTATCCGGGCGAGGGGATCTCCTCCCTGCGGCTGGCCTCCATCCTCAAGCGCAAGTGCGGCATGGTCGAGGCGCGCGCGACGGTGCTGGGTTACACCCAGCGCGGCCAGCAGCCCTCCGCTTACGACTCGTCCTTCGCTTTTGAGGCGGGCAACCTGGCCGTCAAGCTGCTCAACAACGGCATCAGCAACCAGGTGCTCGGCATCAAGGACGGCCGCATCTTCCACATGCCCATCGCGGAGGCGCTTCGCTGCAAGCGTCCGTTCAACATGGAGCTGTATAACCTCGTCAACAGCCTGTAATTCAAGGCGTTCGGGCCCTCCGCACGAAGCGGATGGGCCCTTTTTGTTCGCTTGACAAAAGAACGAAAGTATACTACCTTAGGAAAGAACAAAGCCCGGAACGGAGAGGATTTCATGTCCATACGGTGCTCGGCGAAAGCGCTCGTCATCAGCGGGGGAAGGGTCCTCCTCATCCGTTGTCAGGACGCGGAGGGCCGCGTTTATTTCGACCTGCCCGGCGGCGGACAGCGTCTCTACGAGTCCATGGAGGAAGCCGCGAAGCGGGAAGTGCTGGAAGAGACGGGCTATACCGTCGAAATCGACCGCTTTGCCGCGCTTGCGGAGGAAATCTACGAGAACGATGCCCTGCGCAGGCAATACCCCGAATACACGCATAGGATCTATCACATCTTCTTCGCACATCTGACCGATACGCCCCGGCGCGAACCGACGGAGACGGACTGGGATCAGAACGACTGCGAGTGGTACGCGCTGCAGGAGGCCGCATCTTTGCCCAGCGTCCTTCCCAGCGGCATTGAAAATCTGTTTTCAGGCGCACAGGACGCGCCCTGCTTTCTTAGCACCCGCCGGATTAAATAAGGAGTGTTTCCATGCCGACGCCGCTTCATAAAAACCAACTGCTCGACCTGACCGTAGAGGGCTACGGCATGGACGCTCAGGGCGTCTGCCGTGCCGACGGGTTCACGGTGTTCGTGCCGGGCGCGATAGACGGCGAGCGCGTGCGCGTGCGCATCGTCAAGGTCGAACGCCGCTATGCCTTCGGCCGCGTGGAGGAAGTGCTATCGCCCTCTTCCGCGCGCAGGGAGCCCCCCTGCCCCATCTACCGGCGGTGCGGAGGCTGCGCCGCGCAGCACATGCGCTATGAGGAAACCCTCCTATACAAGCAGCGTCAGGTGCAGGACTGCCTTTCCCGCATCGGCGGCCTTCACATCGAGGTTCCTCCCGTGCTTGGCATGGAGAATCCCTGGCACTACCGCAACAAGGGCGCGTATCCGGTCGGAGGTACGGCCTCCGCCCCGCGCATCGGTTTTTTTGCGCCGCGCAGCCACGACCTCGTCGATTTGCCGCAGGTAGGCTGCGCCATTCAGCGCGAGGAGGCCAACGCCGCCGTCGACGCGGTGAAAAAATGGATGCGGGAAAGCGGCGCGGAGCCCTACGATGAAATCCTGCACAAGGGTCTCGTCCGCCACGTCATGGCGCGCGTCGCCCAAACGGGCGAGACGATGGTGGTGCTCGCCGTAAACGGCGAGCGCGTGCCCAAGCCTGAGGATCTTATCAAAACGCTGCAGGCGGCCGTGCCCAAGCTCACGGGCGTCATGCTCAGCGTCAACACGGCGAAAACGAACGTCATCCTCGGAAAGCGCCTCGTCACGCTCTGGGGCGCGGACTCGATGATCGACACGCTCTGCGGCCTGCGCTTTCGCGTATCCCCCCTCTCCTTCTTTCAGGTCAACCCCGAGCAGACGGAAAAGCTCTACGCCCTGGCGCTCGAGTTTGCGGCGCTCACCGGCAAAGAGACCGCTGTAGACGCCTACTGCGGCGCGGGCACGATCTCGCTGCTGCTCTCCCGTAAAGCAAAGCGCGTCATCGGCATCGAGATCGTGCCGGAGGCCATCGCGGACGCGAAGGAAAACGCCGCGCGAAACGGCATTGAAAACGCGGAGTTCCTCGTGGGCGCTTCGGAAGAGGTGCTGCCGCGCCTCGTAAGGGAGGGGCTTTCCCCGGACGTGATCGTCGTTGACCCGCCGCGCAAGGGCTGCGAGGAGCCGGTTCTGCGCGCCATCGCCGCGTCCGCGCCGCGTCGCGTGGTCTACGTCTCCTGCAACCCCGCGACGCTCGCGCGAGACGCGGGATTGCTCTCCTCCCTCGGTTACGCGCCCACGCGCGTTCAATGTGTGGACATGTTCTGCTGGACGGGCGCGGTCGAAAGCGTGATGTGTTTTGAACGCGGAAAGTAGGCATATGGGGCCGGCCGGGAAAGCGATGCTTCCCGGCCGGCTGCTTTTGCGCCGCAGCGCTTCGGATAAAGGCGCAGCTCCCGCTTGAAAAAGAACAAAAAAATCCGCCTGAAAAATGTTTTCAGACGGAATGTGGCGGAGCGGGTGGGATTCGAACCCACGGAGAGTTGCCCCTCAACTGATTTCGAGTCAGTCCCGTTATGACCACTTCGATACCGCTCCATGCACAGCGTCTATTATTATAGGCGGTTCGTTTGAACCTGTCAAGCGCCGCAAACATTTTTTCAATATTTACGGCGCTTCCGGCAGGTTTTCCCGGTTCTTTCCGCGAATAAATGAAAGTGGACTATTTTTGCACAAACGCGGGTTTTACGTTCTAGAAAAATCGCGTCCGGCATAGACTGTAAAGCAGTTTTGGCGCTGTCCTGTGGAAAATATAACTGGTTTTCCACAAGTCCGTCCGGTTCGATTTTTCGAGCAAATCCGTCATATTCTCCTGTTTTCCACAGTTTCCAATCCCCTACGATTACTACGGATATATATACTGCTACTACACCCGGAAGGAGTTTTTACGATGCGTTTCAACTGCCAAGTTTCCGACCTTATGGCCGCCCTTTCCACGGTGAGCCGCGCGCTGGCCGTCCGCTCCACCCTGCAGGTCTTGGAAGGTGTTCTCGTCGAATCCTGCCCCGAGGGCTTAAAACTCACCTGCACGGACCTCGCACTGGGCATCGAAACGTCCATCGCCGCGGAAATCAGCGAGGACGGCCGCGTGGTGCTGCCCGGCAGGCTCTTTGGAGAGATCGTGCGCAAGCTGCCCGGCGGCTCGGTTGAAATCTCGGTAAACGACCGCTACGCGGCGACGATTCGCTGCCAGTCCTCCCGCACCACGCTGGCGGGCCTCAACCCCGTCGAATACCCGGAGCTTCCGCAGGTAGAAGGCGGCAGCCGCGTCTCCATCGCGCAAAAGACGCTCAAGGACATGGTGCAGAAGACCTGCTTTGCCATCGCCACGGACGAGACGCGCCCGATCCTCACTGGCTGCCTAATGGAGATCAGCGAGCAGGAGGTCCGCATGGTGGCGCTGGACGGCTTCCGCCTGGCCATGCGCCGCGCGGACCTCGCGCAGCCGGTGGAGCAGCCCGTGCAGGCGGTCGTCGGCGGCAAGATGCTCTCCGAGCTCGCCAAGGTGCTCGCGGACGAGGAGGAGCCGGTGGAGCTCAACATCGGCCGCACGCATCTGTCGGCGGACATGGGCAGCACGCGCGTCGTCACCCGCCTGCTCGAGGGCGAGTACATCCGCTATCGCCAGATCCTGCCGACGGAATGGCAGACGCGCATCCAGGTCAAGTGCGAGGACCTGGGCAACTCCATCGACCGCGCGAGCCTGATCGCCCGCGAGGGGAAGAACAACCTCGTCCGCTTCCACATCGAGGGCGATACGCTGACGCTCACCTCCAACGCGGAGCTGGGCGACGTGCAGGAGCAGATGAACATCCTGACCGAGGGCAAGGACATGGACATCGCCTTCAACGTGCGCTACATCTCGGACGTGCTCAAGGTGCTCGGCGAGGAGAGCGTGTGCATGCGCTTTAACTCCAACGTGAGCCCCTGCGTCATCTGCCCGCCGGAGGGCGAGGATTACCTCTATCTGGTGCTTCCGGTGCGCGTCTTCGCGTCCTAAGACCATGAAAGCGACGAAAATCAGGCTTCAAAACTTTCGCAATTATGCGCGCGCCGAGCTCCTGCCCGACGCGCGCTTGACCGTCTTGACGGGGCAAAACGCCCAGGGAAAGACCAACGTGCTCGAGGCGCTGCACCTTTGCTGCCTCGGACGCTCGCACCGCACGCCGCACGAGCGCGAACTCATCCGCTGGGGGGAAGGCACGGCCTTCGTGGGCGTGGAGGTTTCGCACCTGGACGGCACGCACGACGTCTCCGTCACCCTGTCGCGCGAGGACCGCAGGCGCAAGATCGTGCGCGTGGGCGGCACGCAGGTGGCGCGCATCGGCGAATTGATGGGCCACGTGAACGGCGTGCTGTTCGCGCCGGAGGACCTGTCCATCGTAAAGGACGGCCCCTCCGAGCGCAGGCGGTTCATCGACATGGAGCTTTCCCAGCTCCGCCCCGCCTATTTTTACGCGCTTCAGCGCTATGTGCGCGCGCTCAACCAGCGCAATAACCTGCTGCGCGAAATTCAGCGGCGCCCCGCCGCGCAGGGAACGCTGGACGCGTGGGACGAGCAGCTTTCCCTCGCGGGCGCGGAGGTCGTCCGCCATCGCCGGGAATACGTCGAGAAGCTGAAAAAAGCCGCCGGCGAATGCCATCGGGCGATCGCAGGCGGCGCGGAAGCGCTGGAAGTGACGTATATGACGCAGGTGAAGGAGGAAGCAAACCTCGCCCAGGCGATGATGGCCCGCCTGAGCGCGGCGCGACCGGAGGATATCCGGCGCGCGACCTCGACCGTGGGGCCGCATCGGGACGACCTGAAGCTCTCCATCTCCGGCAAGGAGGTGCGCGTCTTCGGTTCGCAGGGGCAGCAACGGACGGTCGTGCTCTCGCTCAAGCTGGCGGAGCTCGCGGTCATCGAGCAGGAGCGCGGCGAAACGCCCATTTTGATGCTCGACGACGTGATGAGCGAGCTCGATCCGCGCCGCAGGCAGCAGCTCATCGAGCGAATCGACCGCGTGCAGACCATCGTGACGTGCACGGACCTGTCCGACCTCGCGGGCGCGCCGCAGGGGGCCGTCTACCGTGTGGAGGCAGGCTGCCTTTTCAGGGAATCATGAGACGTTTTTCATCTAGTCTGAGGGACGAAGTCCCTCAGATATTTTTTTGCGTAGAGGAGCAGCTTCTCCCGTTCGTTTTCGCGGGGATCGTCCACGCAGTGCACGCGCAGCGCCTCCAGTAGCGGGGTCATGATCCGTTTGTCCCCGCCCTCGAGCAACGGCAGCAGGTCGTTTCCGCTCACGCTAAGTCCGCGCACGTCCATGGGCGCTTTTTCGCGCTTGAGCGCGGCGAGCGTCGAGAATACGGCGCGGGCTTCCTGTGGACAACCGCGCGCGAGCAGGAGGCAGGCAAGCGCTGCGCCCTGTGCATAACCCATGCGAGCCAGCGTTTGTCGTGAAAAAGAGTTATCCACAGTATCCCAAAGGTTTTCCACAAAAATAGCCGTTTTTCGCACAATTTCTGTGGAAAACCGGAGGGAAACCAGGGCGTTTTTTAAGATGACGGGATTTGTCCTGCCGAAAAACGCCGCGCTTCGGAGGGCCAAAACGTTGGTATTTTCCCCAAAATCGCCCAGCAAGAAGTCCGCGCCGCATTCGGCGGCGATTGTGAAAACTGCATTTGTGGAAAACAGATTTGCGAGCGCCAAAACCGTGTCGGCGTCGCGCGCGCAGCCGGTAAAGAAGGCGCAGTAGGCGCCGGTCTGTTCGAGCAGGGAGAGCCCCCTGCCCACGCTTCCTTCCACGCCCCCGGGAAGCTGAGGATAGCGCAGGTCGGAGAGGAGAATCTTTTCCCACTCCTCGCGAATCCGCTCGGGGGCGATGTCCATCATAAGGGGCGCGTATTCCTTCGCGCACCGAAGCAGCTTTTCATCGACCGAGAAGCGAAGCTGCGCGGCAAAGCGCGCCATGCGCAGGATGCGGAGCCCATCGTCCCGGAGGACGAGCGCCGGGTCGTCGGTCACCGTGCGCAGACGCTTTTTTTCGATATCCGAAAGTCCGCCCGTGGGGTCGATCAGCTTCCCGCTCGCGAGGTCCCTGTACAGGGCGTTAACGCGAAAGTCGCGCCGCAACGCGTCGACCTCGATGCGGTCGGTGAACTGCACGCTGTCCGGCCGGTGCCCGCAGCGGTAGGAATCGCGGCGGAACGTCGTGTACTCGGCCATATGCCGTTTTCCGCGCCGCTCGAAGTGGATTTCCACCGTGCCGAAGTGAACAGCGCGCGGCACCACGCGCATGCCGCTTCCCTCGAAAAGAGAGAGCACCTGCTCGGGCCTCGCGGGGCCGCAGATGTCCAGATCCGATGCGGGCAGGCCGAGCAGCTCGTTGCGCACGCTGCCGCCGACCAGATAGACCGGAAAACCCGCCGCGGAAAATCTCGCCGTCACGGGCTGTAAGAGCTCTTGCATAGCCGTCCTCCTGTCGTTTTGAACATTATAGATGGGGCATCCTGCAGATGCAAGTTTTTTCGCCGCATTTTCGTTTGGTACACGAGGGCTCTACATAAGATGGCGCCGGATTGTGCACGATATAGGGGAATCTTCACGCCTGGGCGTGGGAAACAGGAAACGATAAAGCGGGGAGAGCACATGAAGGTAGCGTATCAGCCGGGGCTGGAAGCGATGGCGGGCAGCCTTTCCGGCATGGGTTTTGAAATGGCGCCTGCGGGAAGCGGGCAGGAGATGGACGCGGTCATCTTCACCGGCGGCATGGAGGGGCTGCGCTTTCGTCCGGGCGCGCGGGGGGCTTTTTTGCTGTGCGTGCGCGGCATGTCGGCGGCGCAGGCGGCGCAGGCGCTCAGGCGCAGAAGCCAGACGCAGCTGTTTTAAAAAGTTTCAGGGGTTGGAGGAAAAGGCAAAGGGCGCAAAGAATTACAATAACGGATGGTTATGCCCTATGCTGCATATCAGACCACTGAATCAATCGGAGGATTAAATCCGCCATGCAAAGGAAAAAAAATTCTATTCCGCCGGTCGTGGTGCTTGGCGCCGTGGCGGCGGTGATCGTGCTCATCGCGCTGCTCGTATGGTCCGTCGGGAGCAGTTCGTCGACCGAGACGACGGGCCGCGCCGTGCGGCTGGGCGCGCTTTCGACCCAGGAGGTTACGCCCTTCGGGGAAAACATCCTCTATTACGACGGGACCATGCTGCAATGCGTCGGCGATTCGGGCAGCACCCGCTGGAACTTTCAGGTGGGCGCGAACGCGGGCTTCAGCACGGGCCCCGGCCGCGTGGTCGCCTGGTCGGCCAACCAAATTTACGCGCTCAACGAAAAAGGGCAGAATACGTACAACAACAAGATGGCCAGCGAGATTCAGTTCGCCCGCATCGGCAAGGACTACATCGCGGCCTTCGTGGGCACGAGCGACAACGGCACGGTCTACGTCATCGACAAGGACGGCGCGAGCGTCGACGCGATCGCGGTTTCGGATCAGACGCTGCTGGACATGGGCTTTTTCACGATGAGCGACGGCGAGTACCTCTGGATTCTGGGCATCGATACGAGCGGAACGGTCATTTCGACCATCCTGCAGACGTATCAGCCCGGCAGGCTGGTGCTCGGCAACGCGACGCTCGGAGAACAGCTGGTGTACGACATCTACTATACCGATAAGCTGTACGTCGTGGATACGCGCAAGATACGCGCCTATGATTACCGCATTACGCGCGACCAGAACGTAAGCGACGTGCTGATCTACGGCTGGTACCTGCAGGACATGCGCAAGGTCGGGAAGAACACGTATCAGCTCTTCATTCCGGCTCCCTCGGGCGAAGGGTCGATGAACATCACGAGCCTTCGGCTCATGTCCGGCGCGACGGACAAGGTGCTGCACCTGCCGGCGGACTGCATTGGGGCCTATCTGGGTACGAAGGGTGTCTACGCGTTCTCCGGAACCCACGTGTACAGCTGCCGCTACGGGGAGCAGACGTTTACGGCCTATACGATGCCGGTGCAGATCACGAAGGTCTTGGGCATGCTGCAAAGCGACAAGGTGATCGTCGCGTCGGGCTCCGACACGTACGTCATATCGCTGCCCAACTGACGGGTCACGGCGCACAAAACGAGAAGAGATCAAAGGAGACGGGGTGGAAATTTGAACATCGTCGATTACATCATCATCGCGATACTGGGCATCAGCATCATCATGGGCATGTACCGCGGCTTTATCAGCGGGGTGCTGAGCTTGATCTCGCTGCTGGGCGCGCTCTTTATCGCGTACCTGACCTATCCGCAGCTGGCGGAGGTGCTGCAAAACAACGAGGCGCTCATTCGCACCCTCGTGCACTACACCGACGCGGGATCGCGCATTAAGGACATCGACCTTGCGATGACGCCCATCACGGGCCTGTCGCAGGATACGCTCGGCGAGATCCTGTCCCGCGCGAACCTGCCGGAAATCTTTCAGCAGTTCGTGCAGAGCAACATCAGCGGCCAGGTCTTTTCCGCCGCGGGCAGCGCGAACGTCTCCGAGTACCTCAACCAGACGATCATCGCGGTGTCGCTCAACATCATCTGCTTTCTCATCTGCTTTGTGCTCGCTTACATCGTGCTGACGATGCTCTCCAACCTCATCGGCTACGTGTTCCGCCTGCCGGTGCTGCGGCATCTGGACGCGCTGATGGGCGGCGTGTTCGGGGGCGTGCGCGGCATCTTTCTCGTCTTCGTACTCTTCGCGCTGGTGCCGATCATCCTGACGGTCTCCCCCATCGAGCAGGTCGGGCAGATGATCGAGCAGTCGAAGCTGGCGGGGTACTTCTACAAGACCAATCTGATCGCGACGATCATGCGGGGGTACATCTAGAAAAAAGGCACCGTAAAAAACGTATAACGTTATTATAGTTTAAAAAGGAAGCAGCCATGCTTCCTTTAAACTGTTATTGAGTTTATTTTCAGGGTATGAAGGATACAGCTGCGTGGACGGCCTGCAGATGAAAAGGGGAAGATCTCCATGAATCAAAAAGGGATGTTCTATCGTTACCAGAATTATAGCCTTTTTAAGCGAAATTTAAAGACGCTCTTTCTCATCTGTATCGCCGCAATGGTCCTGATCTCCGTCTTGATCGGCCTGTTTTTTGCCGGCGCGCTTTTTGATGAGTTATCCAGGCAGTCTCTCCATACCGTAACGATTCTGTCTGACAACACCGATCGATTGCTGCAAAACCTGGAGTTAGCAGGCGAGGCGCTCGTCAAGAACGACGCAGCCGTTCAAAAGCTCATGTTCGATAAAAAATACGATCCTACTTCCTACGTCGAGGGCTTGACGGAGGCATGGAGAATTCAGGGAATCTATCCCAACCTACTCTTCCTGTCCTGTTATAATCCCTATCAGGACGCTATTTTCAGTACGATTACCATGACGGAGGCTGCAAATGAGCATCTTGTCGATTGGATACATCGTAACCCGTTAACAGCCGAGAGTTCGACGATCGAAATCTTCGATATCAAAATGCAGGGTGAGCAGGATATTAGGACCCCTCTTCCAACCATGGTTTTGTTCAAGGCGTCCGGAAAGGATGAGGAAGGGCGCGTTGGTATCGCCATGATCGGTATCGATTGCGGCGTCTTTCAGTCCTATTTGACGACCGCTGCGGAGCAAAACCAAGGGGCCGTCTTCATGCTCGATGAACAGGGACGCGTCATGTCGCACTCGGACATAGCACAGGTCGAATCGGATTACAGCACCATCCCCTTCGTGCAGACGATCCTGCAAAAAGAAGAGAACGCGGGAATATTTTCAACCAGCATCGACAAGGAGCGTCGAATCGTAGCTTATAGCCGTAATGGTAGCGGATGGACGCTTGTATCCATCGTTCCGCCCAATTCTATTTTTAGTAGACTCTTTTTTAGTAGAGATCTTGTCATGTTTTTTCCGATTTTGATCCTCTCTCTTGCTGTTTTATTGTCAATCGCCGGCGCGCAAATTACCTTTTTACCCATTCATAAGCTAATCCGGCCGTATACACGGAAAATGAGAGAAAAAGGGGCTGATCTGTCCCTTCTGATCAGCCAAATGACGGTTTATCGTGAAAAGTTGGATGCACAGATCACGGGTACTGCAAAGAGGTGGATATGGCGACAACTGCCTCCGGAAGAGATGATGACAATCCCCGAACTGTTCTCAGACCTGAGTTCTCCATATTATGTTGTGGGTCTTTTGCGGGTTGATCGCTCGATCAAATTTCTGCTTCTGGACGACAGCGAACAAAACAAGGTGACATCCGCGCTTAGAAACGAGTGTATGGATGCGCTTGAAAAGGCTGGGTACGTATCCAGATATGTCCCCATAAAGTTTTATCGCTTTGACGTCGTCGTCCCGATTGACCGCGAGGAGGAGCGCGCTAACGTAGCGGAAGCGATTCAAAGAGGACTGGAATCTTTTTACGAAAAGCTGGATCAGCCGTGTTGCGCATCCGTATCCAACCCGGTAAATCAGATTGAAAAGATTCCGGATGCGACGCAGGAGAGCCTGAACTTGTTGGTCGATAGATTTTATGTATACGAGAGCACCCCTCAGGTTTATTTGGAACAGACCTACGAGACGGAGCAGCTGAGATATGATTATCAATGGGAAATTGATTTATGGGAAGCGATTAAAAACAATCAGCCGACGGAACTAAAGGCCGCGTTAAACCGTTTCATGGATAAGATTTACAGATGTCCATATGAGTACGGCTGCTTTTACACGTTGCAAATGCTTTTAAACGTGACGGCAAACTGGATGGGTCTCAGACCGAATGAGGTACTTTTGCCTTATTACGACGAAATACAGCGGATCACGAAGCAGGATACGCTGGACTTAATCCACACCTCGTTGTGGGATTATCTGAGTTCACTGCTGATTCTTGGAGAAAAGGCGGATGAGCCCGACACAGGCTTGCGCATTGTCGACAGCGCAATCCGCCTTACAAAACAGAATTTTAGAGATTCAAATTTTTCTGCAAGCACGGTCGCGGAAATGCTAGGTATTTCAACAGTGTATTTTAATCGAGTTTTTAAGCGGGCAACCGGGAGATCCTACAGTGCATACCTTAATTCATGTCGGTTAGAAATGGTCTCTAGGCTACTTCGAACGACGCAGGAGCCTTTAAGCAAGATTCATCAGGTCGTAGGTATATCAAACGAGAACTATTGTTATGTTCTTTTCAAAAAGGAGTTTGGCGTGACGCCGAATCAGTATAGAAAGCACTATACCGTAGAACAGGAGGAAATCGTAAAGGAAGCATCCGAAGATCCAGAAATAAAAGGAGAATAATTGAAGAGGGGCTGTCAGGCTAGCGTTTTCTAGCTTGACAGTTTCTTTTTAAGTTATTCCGTTTTGTCAGGAAGGTTTTGTTGTAGAATAAGGCGATTAGGCTAACCCTAATAAGCCCCATTGCTTTATTGAG
>JAEXCG010000211.1 GCA_023402355.1 Bacillota bacterium
CGCCCTGCCCAACACCGGCGTGCCCGGTGAAATCGGCGGGCAAAGCGAAAAGCGCGTTCTGCGCGCGCCCGCGGACGGCCCCTTTCTGCCGCTTCGCGCGATCGGCGACGCGGTCGCCCCCGGCGAAACCGTCGCGACCGTCGGGAGCGTCCCGATGCGAACCGAAATCGGCGGCGTGCTGCGCGGCATTCTGCCCGCGGGGCTCTGCGTGACGCGGGGCTTTAAGTGCGCCGACGTTGATCCCCGCTGCCGACGCGCGCACTGCTATTCCATTTCCGACAAGGCCCGTGCGCTCGGCGGCGGCGTGCTCGAGGCCATTTTGCACTTTCAAGACGGGAGGGATGCGCGATGAACGTCCTTCAGCAGGCCGCGCGCGCGGCGCTTCAGGGGGAACGCGTCCTCCTCATGACCCGTCTGCCGGACGGCCTGTGCGCCGCCCGCATCGGCGATGCCTGGATCGGCCGCGCCCCCTGCTTTGAATATGCGCAGACGCAGGCGATGGGCCGGCGCCTGCCCGTGACGGTCGAAACCCCGGACGGCTGCGTCGCCGTCGAAGCCTTCCGCGCTATGCCCGGCGCGCTGCTCGTAGGCGGCGGCCACGTCGCCTCTGCGCTGTGCGCGTCGCTCGCCCGCGTGGGCTTCCGCGTGCGCGTCGCCGACCCGCGCGGCGACCTGCTCACGAAAGAGCGCTTTCCCGGCGCGGAAGAGCTGATCCCAAACGGCTATGTCGAGGCCGCCCGCGGCGCGGCCCCGGACGGCTCGGACTTTTTCATCCTCACGCCCGGCCACGACACCGACCTTTGCGCCCTGCGCGAGGCGCTCCGCCGTCCGCACGGCTATGTCGGCATGCTCGCCAGCCGGCGCAAAGCAGACGCCGTGCGGGAGACGCTACGCGCGGAGGGCTTTTCGGAGGCCGTGCTGCGCGAGGTGCACGCGCCCGTGGGGCTTCCCATCGGCGCCGTCACGCCGGAGGAAATCGCAGTCAGCATCGCCGCGGAGGCCATCGCCTGGCACCGGGCCGAGCAGGGGCTTGGCGAGACGCAGCCGCTTTCGCTCCTGAACCATCTGGCATGCGGGGAGGGCGGCGTGCTCCTCTGCGTCGCGGCGCGCCGGGGCTCCGCGCCGCGCGGCATCGGCGCGCGCCTGCTGCTCACGAAAACGGGCCGGGCGATCGGCACCGTCGGAGGCGGCGCCGTCGAACGCAGCGCGCTTAAAGCCGCCGAGCTTACGCGCGCGGACGGCGCGCCGCGCGTCGTCCACGTCGCCACCGATCGCGGTGAGATGGGCTGCGGCGGCGAAGTATCCGTGCTGGTGCAGCGGCTTTAAATCGACCTGAAGGATGTGATTCCGATGAAGGATTATCGGCGCGCCCATCCGCAGTTCTCGCTCTGCGGGCTGAACTGCGCCCTGTGCGCCATGCACGTCGGCGGCTACTGCCCCGGCTGCGGCGGCGGGGAGGGCAATCAGCCCTGCGCCATCGTCCGCTGCGCGCTTGCGCACGGCGCCGTCGAGTATTGCTGCGCGTGCGGCGATTACCCCTGCGCGCGCTACGAAAGCGAGCCGGAGTACGACCTCTTCATCCCCTCCGGCAACCGGCGGCGGGATTTGGAGCGCGCGCGGCGCATG
Source organism: Bacillota bacterium (assembly GCA_023402355.1). GTDB lineage: Bacteria > Bacillota > Clostridia > Christensenellales > Aristaeellaceae > Beduinella. The sequence goes on from JAEXCG010000211.1 coordinate 1,627, forward strand.
GGCCTTGAGGCCTACCACGCGGAGCTCGCGGAAAAGGCGGACGTTCTTTTAAAGCTTCTTCAGGACTACAACGACGGTCGGCGCAAGACCCTTTTCTGCGCATCGGTCAATCTGCTAAGCCTTGAAAACCTGCGGGCGGTCATGGCGCAGCTTTCGCAGGATGCGGACGCAAGCAGAACTCTCAAGGAGAAAGCCGCGCAGGCCGCCGCGCTTTTGCAGGCGGCCGCGGACGCACAGGGCGTTTCGCTGAAGCTCAGAAAGAAGCCAAAGGCAAAATAGGCGTCAAAAAGTCCGGAGCGCGGAAATTCATCTTCCGTCCTCCGGACTTTTTTGCGTCATTTTCTTTGCCAGTCCCCCCGCTTCAGCTCGTAATCGACGGCGGACTGCCACGCGCCGAGCTGATCCGAAAAGGTGTTTTCCCGCACGCCCACCCGGCGAAAGCCCAGCTTTTCGTAGACGTGCTGCGCCCGCGCGGAAAGCCCGCGTGCGCCATGACCGCGCCGTCGTTCCACCATCCGCACAGCAGCGCCGCGTCTTTCTCCCGCGCGTCTCGAACGACCAGTTCTCCCTCCTGAATGTCCATGCTGCCTCTCTTATGTTCTCACTTGTTCGCCTCGTAAAAGGCCTTGAGCTCCGCCCTGACCTCCTGGGGCAGCTCGGTCTTCTTTACGCCCCGAACGGCGCCCTCCATCGCGTACAGCCGGTGAATGCACGCCGAATCGTCGATCGCCTTGATGCGAAGCCAAGCGTCCTTCGCGCCCACCTCCCGCAGCTTTTCCGGCGTCTCGATGCCGACCTGCACGAGCTGCTCGGCCACGACCTTTCCGATGTTCATCATCTTTGACAGTTCGCTCACTTTGACAGCCTCCTCCCGTTTTTTTCATCATACAACGCTTCCCGTGCGGACGCAACCCGCAGGCCCTTCAACGATCCGAACGTTTTTATTTTTAATCGACAGAATATGCGTAATTTCGATTGACAAATCGCGAATAATGTCGTATTTTATCCAGGAACGACGTCCGCACTCCCCAAATCCGGCCAACGCGGACGAACAAAGAAGGAGCGGAAATTCACATGATGAAAAAAATCGCTTGCCTGCTCGCGCTCGTGCTGTGCGCGGCCCTGCTTTCCTCCGCCGCGCTCGCGGAGGGGACCGTCAAGATGGCGATCGTCTACTCCAACACCATCGACGACCAGGGCTGGTGCCAGTCCATGGATAACGGCGTGAAGGCGGCCGTCGAAACCCTGAAGGAGCAGGGAACGACGCTCGAATACACGCCCGTCGAAAGCATCCTGCCCGCCGACGGCCCCGCGACGGTGCGCCAGCTCGTCGGCCAGGGCTACGACCTCATCGTCTGCCACGGCGCGCAGTTCAAGAACGCCGTGACGGACGTCGCCGAGGAATACGAGGACGTCGCCTTCGCCTACGGCACCTCCGGCGAGATCGAGGGCGACAACATCTTCACCTACATGCCCCAGTCCGAGGAAACCGGCTATCTGAACGGCCTGGTCGCGGGCATGAGCACCCAGTCGAACAAGGTCGGCCTCGTCGGCCCGGTGGACGGCGGCGACGCCTACCGCTACATCCGCGGCTTCAAGCTGGGCGTGCAGGCCGCCAACCCCGACGCGCAGCTGCTCATCGCCTTCACCAACAGCTTCGACGACACCGTCGGCGCGGGCGAGCTGGCCGCTTCCTTCATCGACGCGGGCGCGGACGTGCTGGCGGGCGCTTCTCAGCAGGCGCTGGGCGCCCTGCGCGTGGTCGCCGAGCACAAGGACGAAAACATCTGGTGGGTCGCGCAGGAGTTCGGCCAGATGGAGGGAACCGAGGGCTTTAAGACCATCTCCGCCGCCGCGTACGACTACTCCGCCGTCATCCTGACGCTCGTGGAGCGCATGCAGTCCGGTGTGCTGGGCGGCGAGTGCATCCCGCTCAACTACAACAACGCGGGCTTCCGCTATCAGTTCAACGAGGAAAACCCGATGGCGACCGACGAAGTGAAGGCGGCCGTCGAAGCCGCCCTCGCCGAGCTGACCGCGCAGGCGGGCAGCGCCGCGGTCGCGGGCTTCGCGGACGTGGCCGTGCAGTAATCGCCGCATCGAAGACAGAGAAACCAAAAGCCGTCTGCAAGACTGCAATCGTATCGCCCGGCTTTGCCGGGCGAGCGGGGATTTTTCCGTAGCAAAACGCAGTTTTGCGGAGCGAAAAAATTACCCGTAAACTCGAGAAAGTGGTGTATGCCACTTTCTCGACACGCTGTGGGGAAGAGCTTTCGCTCTTCCCCTATTCGCGGGTCAGGGGCGGTTCGCCCCATCCGATTCAACGGGAGGTTGCGCTATGCTCTCATCCGCACAGCCCATCGTCAGCCTGCGCGTCGAACACATCACCAAGCGTTTCCCCGGCCTCGTCGCCTTAAGCGACGTATCGCTTAGCGTCGGCAAGGGCGAGGTGCTCGCGCTCGTCGGGGAAAACGGCGCGGGCAAGACGACGCTGATGAACATCCTCATGGGCCTGTACACCCCTGACGAAGGCAAAATCTACATCAACGACCGCGAGGTCTCCTTCCGCTCCCCCAACGATGCGTTCGCCTGCGGCATCGGCATGGTGCATCAGCAGTACATGCTCGTGCCCAGCCTCACGGTCACGGAAAACGTGGCGCTCGGCATGAAGCAGATGCAAAGCGAAAAGGACGGCGCGCTTCACCGCCTGCTCGGGCACGTGAACGTGCGCACGTCCGAGGTGCGCTCGCGCATCCTCGAGGTGTCCGAGCGCTACGGGCTCGCCGTCGATCCCGACGCCTACGTATGGCAGCTCTCGGTCGGCGAACAGCAGCGCGTGGAGCTGGTGAAGACGCTGTGCTTCGGCGCGCGCTTCCTCATCCTGGACGAGCCGACGAGCGCCCTCACCCCGCAGGAGACGGACGAGCTCATCGCGCTGCTCGCGCGCATGTCCAAGGAGCTGTCGATCATCTTCATCAGCCACAAGCTGCAGGAGGTCAAGAGCCTTTCCAGCAAGGTCGCCATCCTGCGCGGCGGCAAGGTCGTCTTCACGGGCAACACGAAGGACCACTCCTCCGGCGACATCGCCGCGCTCATGACCGGCCACGAGGTCTTCCTGCCGGTCAACAAGGCCGCGTCCGTGCCCGGCGCGGTGATGCTCGAGGCCAAGGACCTTTGCGTGCGCGGCGACCGGGGCAATCTCGCCTTAAATCACCTTTCTCTCAGCGTGCGCGCGGGCGAGATCGTGGGGCTCGCGGGCGTATCAGGCAACGGCCAGCGCGAACTGGCCGAGGCGCTGACCGGCCTTCGCGCGGTCGAGAGCGGCGAAATCCTCTTCGACGGGGAGAACATCACGGGCAAGACGCCCCAGCAGATCATCGAGCGCGGCGTCGGCTACGTGCCGGAGGAACGAAACGTCGAGGGCATCGTCCCCGGCATGTCCATCCGCGAAAACCTCATCTTGAAGGACGCAGCTAAGCCGCCGTTCAGCCGCTGCCGCTTCATGCGCTTCGGCGCGGTGGAGCGAAACGCAGAAAAGCTGCGCGAGCGCTTCGACATCCGCTGCTCCGGCGTCGGCGCCGCGGCGGGTTCTCTGTCCGGCGGCAACATTCAGAAGGTCATCCTCGCCCGAGAGATTTCCCGCAACCCGAAGTTTCTGATCGCCGTCTACCCCATCCGCGGGCTCGACATGGGCGCGGCGGAATTCATCCATCACCAGCTTCTCGCGCTGCGCGAGCGCGGCGTCGGCATCCTGCTGATCTCGGAGGAACTCGAGGAAATCATGAACCTTTCGGACCGCATCGCGGTCATCTTCAAGGGCCAGGTGCAGCGCATGCTGGGCCGCGACGAGGCCACGCAGCGCAAGCTCGGCATTCTGATGGCGGGGGTGAAAGAAAATGAAGCATTTTAAGCTCTATTACAAGCTCGCGATCATCGCGCTGGCGACGATCGCGACGTTCGCCGTCAGCGCCCTCGTCCTCACCGTGCTCGGCGCGAACGTGCTGGACACCTTCTACGTCATCTTCATCTACCCGCTCACGAACCTCATCAACTTCAGCGAGGTCGTCAACCGCATGACGCCGCTGTGTATCGTCGCGCTGGGCATCTGCGTCGCCTACCGCAGCGGCATCATCAACATCGGCGGCGAGGGGCAGATGACGGTCGGCCTGCTGCTCACCATCGTCGTCATCCTCTTTACCGACCTGCCGCGCCCGGTCATCGTGCCGCTCGCGCTGCTGTGCGGCGTCGTCGGCGGCGCGCTGTGGGGCTTCATTCCCGGCGCGCTCAAGGCGAAGTTCGGCGTGAGCGAGCTGCTCTCCACCGTCATGCTCAACTACATCGCCGCGCAGCTCTACGCCTACTGCCTGCGCGTGCCGCTGCTCGACCCCACGGTCGTGGGCGGCGCGGGCGACCCGCAGACCATGAAGCTGGCGAAGACCGCGTGGCTTAGCAAGCTGAACGGCTGGATACCGCGCACCGCCATGCACACGGGCATCTTCATCGCCCTGGGCCTCGCGGTGCTGATCTATCTGTTCATGTGGCGCACGTCTTTCGGCTACAAGATGCGCGCGGCGGGTTCCTCCGAGCGCGCGGCCCGCTACGGCGGCATCAACGTCTCCAAGTACCTCGTGCTCGCCATGCTCATCTCCGGCGGCTGCGCGGGGCTTGCGGGCGCGATCGAGGTCATGGGCGTGCACCACCGCGGCGTCATGTCCATCACCGGCGGCTACGGCTTTTCCGGCATCGTGGTGGCGCTCTTCGGCGGCCTGCACCCGGCGGGCATCATCCCCGCCGCGTTCCTGTTCGGCCTTTTGCAGTACGGCGCGAGCGCCCTGCAAATCATGGGCATCCCCGTCCCCTCCAACATGGTGGACGTGCTGCAGGGCATCGTAATCCTCGTCATCGTGGCCACCAAGATGATTCTGCAAAACCCCTATCTGATGGACCGCGCGCGCAGACGCGTCGAAGCGATGCTCGGCAGAAAGGCAGGTGCGTAAGATGGACTTTGTCGTGAGCTTTATTACCCTGGGCATTCCCTTCTCCACCGCCCTGCTGCTCGCCGCGCTGGGTGAAACCGTGAACCAGCGCGCGGGCATCTTCAACCTCGGCTGCGAGGGCATCATGGCGATGGGCGCTTTCGTCGGCATGCTCGTGCCCTACGCCATCGGCGGCTCATCGGAACTGCCGCTCTACGTCAACCTGCTCGGCCTCGCGGCCGCCGCGGCGACGGGCGCGCTGCTGGGCCTGCTCTTCGGAGGGGTCGTCATCACCTTCGGCGCGCCGCAGGGCATCGCGGGCATCGGCATGCAGCTTTTCGGCACCGGTCTTGCGGGCACGCTCTTTCGCCACTTCGTCGGCGGCTCGCGCGGCATCGCGGGCATCAAGGACGTCGCCATCCCCTTTCTCAGCGACATTCCCGTGCTGGGCAAGATGTTCTTTCGGTGCAACCCGCTCGTCTACTTCGCTTTCCTGATGGTCCCCGTCACGCATTACATCCTCTATAAGACCCCCTGGGGCCTGCGCATCCGCGCCTGCGGCACCTCGCCGCGCGCGGCGGATTCCATCGGCATCGGCGTCTCGCGCACGCGCTTTGAGGCGCTGGCCTTCGGCGGGGCCATGTCGGGGCTCGCGGGCGCGTACCTCTCCGTCTGTCAGGCGAAGATGTTCACCGACACCCTGATCTCCGGGCGCGGCTTCATCGCCGTCGCGCTGGTCTACTTCGGCCATTGGCAGCCGGTGCGCGTCATGCTGGGCGCGCTGCTCTTCTCGCTCGCGCAGAGCCTGCAAATCGCGGTGCAGACCTACGGCCTGGCGAGCTTCCCCTACGAGTTCCTCGTCATGCTTCCCTACGCGCTGGTCATCGTGGTGCTCATCTTCGTGCGCAAAAGCGCGCATCTCGGGCCCGCGATGCTGGGCAAGCCCTTCAACCGCGAAATGCGCACCTGATTCGTTCTATACAAAGCCGCCGCGCCGGGTTTCGCCCCCAGCGCGGCGGCTTTCATGTCCTCATTGCGTTTTTCTGTTCACAGGGCGCAGTCGTTCTCTTCGAGCAGCTTCTTCACGTTAAGCAGGCTCCCTTCCACCCGGTCGCAGAAGGGCGCGAGCGCGTCGCTGTAGGGGATCACGTCCGGCACCATGACGACCCTGGCGCCGGAGGCGCGCCCCGCCTTGATCCCGTTCACCGAGTCCTCCAGCACGAGACAATCCGCGATGTCCTGTCCTGCGCACGCGGCCGCGCGCAGGAAGATTTCCGGGTCGGGCTTGGAGCGCGATACCATGTCGCCCGTCACGTAGCCGTCAAACAGCCCGTCCAGCCCGGCGCGAGAGAGCCGCTCGAGCACATGCGGCTTGTCCGTGGACGATGCCACGACGCAGGGCACCCCGCGCGAGCGCAAAAAGGCGAGCAGTTCTTGCGCGCCCGGCATGGCCCGCACCTCGCCGCGCTCGACCGCACGCTCCATGTAGCGCGCGAACAGCGATTGAAAGGCGTCCAGGTCCATATTGGGAAACGCCGCCTGATACTTGGCGCGGCTCTGGGCGCTCGTGATGCCCAGCATTTCCCGCGCGAGCTCCTCCGTCACCGGAAAGCCCATCTCCCGCCCCGCCCGAATCGACACGTCGATGCCCAGCCGCTCGCTGTCCACCAGCAGGCCGTCCATGTCGAAGAGCGCCGCTTTGATTTTCTTCATTCGTCCTCTCTCCCTACAGCTCGATGCGCATGCCGTCATAGGCGAAGCGTATGCCCGCGTACGACGATTCCAGCGCGCGGTAGTCGTCGTACGACTTACCCCAATCCTCTTCGATATGCGTCACGACGACGTCGGGAATCCGAAGCCGCTCCTTGAGGCGCACGATTTCCTCCAGGGTGAACAGCTCCTGCCTAAGCGGGTTCTCCGCCCCGAGCACAAACCCGCCCTTCAGCACGTCGCCGACGACCGTATTGCCGACGACGAGGCAGTCCGCGCCCGCAAAGAGCGGGGAGTCCGGAAACGGCTTCACGTCGCACGGCGCGTAAATCAGCCTGCGCCCCGCCTGTTCAAAGACGAACACCGTCACGCGCCCCGTCTCATCTACCGGCACGAGCGTGGCGCGCACGCCGTCCATCTGCACCTGCGCGCAGGCGTTCAGCCGCGCAAGCCCCTTATGCTCGTAATACGCGAGCATCGAGCCGTAGCACGTGGCCTGCGCGCGCAGGTCGTCCATCACGTGCGGCAGGGCCACGATCTCCACGGGGTCCTTTTCCCGGCTGCCGGTCGATTCCGCGAGCCAGTTCAGCCGAAGCTGCTCCAGCACGCGCATGCCCATCGTGTGATCGGGGTCCGCATGGCTGTAGAGGATGCGGCTAACAGCCGCCACGCCAGCGCGATTCAGCGCCGCGCATACGTCCTCCGGCGTGTCCACCATCGCCTGGGCGTCCTCGATGTAAAGGCAGCAGCCGCAACGCGCGTAGGGCGGTCCCAAGCGCCTTGCCTGCTCGCAGACAGGGCAGGCGCAAAGCGGTCTGGGCGTGCTCACACAGCCGCCCGAGCCCAGAATCGTAAATCTCATGCCGTTCTCCTTCCCGCCTCAACGAAAGACCGCCTGCACCAGCAGCATGTACAGCAGCGTCCCCCCGCCGATGCTCAGCAGCGTGTTGCGTTTCAGCACGTGCAGCAGCACGATCGCCGCGATGGCGATGCCCTCCGGCAGGCCAAAGGGATAGGCCGTCACGTTGACGCTCCGCAGGCAATAAACCACCAGCAGCCCGATCACCGCGTAGGGCAGCGATTGGCTGAGCCCGCTCAGCCACGCGGGCCGCTTGCGCCCCTCCGGGAAGAGCCAGATGGGCAAAAAGCGCGTCAGGATCGTCGCCGCCGCGATCACGCCCACGGTCAGCGCCTGTTCCACACCGTTCATCGTCCCGCCTCCTTCCCCGCCGCCTGCAGGCCCTTCCGCCTCGCCTGCGCGACCAGCAGCACCGCGAGAATTGCGCCCATCGCGGACAGCATGAAGCGCTCCGCGCCCGCGAGCACGAGGCAGGCGAGCGAGCAGAGGACGCCTGCGACCGCCGCGCCGCGGCCGGTCTTTTCGCGCCACTGGTTCAGGAAGATGACGACGAACAGCGCCGTCAGCACGAAGTCGATGCCCGCGGTGTTCAGCGTGAGCACCGCGCCGAGCAGGCTGCCCGCCACGCTGGCGAGGAACCAGTAGAGGTAGTCCATCGCCGCGATGGAGACCATAAAGCGCGTTTTGTCTACGCCCTCCGGCGGCTCCGCGCTGCACAGCAGCGAAAAGGTCTCGTCGCTGAGCATGAAGACGATCACGTTCCTCCATCTGCCTGTGCCCTGCAGCTTGTCCAGCATCGACACGCCGTAGAACAGGTGCCGGGCGTTCACCATCAGCGTCAATAGAAACGTCCCTACAGGGTCAAAGCCCACCGCGAACAGCGACACCGCCAGGTATTGCATGGAGCCCGCGTAGACGATCAGGCTCATCGCCGCCGTCAGCAGCAGCCCATAGCCCTGCGTGCGCATGAGGATGCCGTAGGCGATGCCCAGAAAGGCAAAGCCGGTCAGCACGGGAATCGTGTGCGGAAACGCGGCGCGCGCCGCTTCCTTCCATTCGCTTTCGTGTCTCATGTTCTCTCCCTCTCTATTTTCGCGCGGTACAGGGGCGTATAACGCAGCACGCCGTCCACCCGGGCGCTCTCAAAGAGCGTCAGCGCCGCGACCCTCTCCTCGCATGCCTCGGGGACCAGCCCCGCCAGCGCCCGCTCGTCGATCCGCACGCTCCGACCCAGCGTGACGTGCGGCACGAAGGGCGCGGGGTCGAAGGGAACGCCCCGCGCGCACAGCGCCTCCCGCACGCGCTGCGCCGTCCGCATCAGCCCAGCTTCCTCCCGCACGCCGCAGTAAAGGATGGCCTTGTCGGCCCGCCGGAAGAAGCTCGCCGCCGCGAGCGCGCAGGTAGGAGCGGCTCCCTCAAGCGCCCGCGCAGCAGTCTCCAGCGCCTGTGTCGCCCGGCCGCGCATTTCTTCATCCGCTTCCCCGACATAGGCGATCGTTACGTGGTAGTTTAGGGGCTCCACGTATTTTCCCGACATGCTTTCCCGCGCGCATCGGGACAGACGCCCGGCCTCCGCGCGCTGGCGCTCCGTCAGTTCAATCCCGGCAAATATTCTCATGCTTCAACCCCGATCTTCAAAGAGCCCCTCTGGAAGGTATAAATTTTCCCGCTTTACCCGCTCCCAGGAAAACGACGCCGCGAGTTCGCGCGCGCTCACGGGCCCCGGCGCATCCTGTAAACCTGTAAGCCACGCCAGCTTGCCCAGAATCTCCTCCGCGCCGTAGCGCGCCCGCAGCGCGCCCATGTCCAAGTCGCGCTCGCGCTTGGACAGCCGCCGGCCGTCCGGCGCGAGCAGCAGCGGCACGTGATAAAACACCGGCGGCTCCGCGCCCAGCAGGCGGTAGAGGTAGATCTGCCTCGGCGTCGAATCGAGCAGGTCGCGTCCGCGTACCACCTGCGTGACGCCCATCAGCACGTCGTCCACGACGACGGCGAGCTGATAGGCAAACGCGCCGTCCGAACGGCGCACGATGAAGTCGCCGCACGCCAGCGCGAGATCCTGCGAGCAGGGGCCGCAAAGCCCATCCACAAACCGGATCTCCTCCTTCGGCACGCGCAGGCGAATGGCCGGTTTACGGCTGGCGGAGAGCTGCGCACGTTCCGCTTCCCCGAGGCTTCGGCAGCGCCCGCCGTACACAAACCGCCCATCGCCCATGTGCGGCGCCTGCGTCACCGCGTGCAGCTCCGCGCGCGTGCAGTAGCAGGGATACAAAAGTCCCTGCCGAGAGAGCCGTTCCAGCGCCTCCTCGTATACCTGCGTTCGTCGGCTTTGCAGGTATGGGCCGTGCGCGCCGCCTACGCCCTCCCCCTCGTCCCAATCAAGGCCCAGGAAGCGCAGGTCCTCTTCGATTTGTCTTGCGTATTCAAGACGGCTCCGCTCCGGGTCCAGGTCCTCGATGCGCAGCACCATCCGTCCGCCCACGGATTTTGCGCCGAGCCAGGCCAGCAAGGCGCTCATCACGTTGCCCAGGTGCATGCGCCCGCTCGGGCTGGGCGCAAAGCGCCCCACGGTCGTGCCCTGCATGTCTCAATCCCCTCAACTGTAACATTTCATACGCCGTGTCTTGGCTTCATCCATTTGCAGTACTGAAGAAATCAAAAAATCCGTGTGGAAATCATCCACACGGAAGTTGGTGCGCCATCAGGGACTCGAACCCGGGACACCCTGATTAAGAGTCAGGTGCTCTACCAACTGAGCTAATGGCGCATAAAGAAGGGGCGGGCATTCCCACACCCTGTTGGAGCGGGTGATGGGAATCGAACCCACGTAGCCAGCTTGGAAGGCTGGAACTCTACCATTGAGCTACACCCGCAAATGGAGCGGTAGACGAGATTCGAACTCGCGACATCCACCTTGGCAAGGTGGCACTCTACCACTGAGCTACTACCGCATGCTCCACAAATCAAGAGATGGTGCGGGCGAAGAGACTTGAACTCATACGCCTTGCGGCACTGGAACCTAAATCCAGCGCGTCTGCCAATTCCGCCACGCCCGCAAAGGAACGCGTCAACGGTTCCTGTGGCAACGAGCTAGACTTTTTCTTGCCCAACGGCTCAGACCAGCACCGGCAACGGTTGGTATTATAGCATGCAAAAACGCATATGTCAAGGATTTTTGAGAATAAATTTAGCGCTTTCGCATTCCACCTACCTATGAAAGAAGGAAGGCCCCCGCCTGCGCGCAAATGCGGTTGACATTTTTCGCACCGGGGTCTACACTGTGAATGGAAAAAAGGTGTATCCCGCATGCCTAAAACGATGGTAGAAAGGAACCTGCGTCATGAATCACACGCCCATTACGGAAGAACTGCTGGAGAAATGGACGGCGGGCTTCCGCGGCTGCCCACAGCGTCAGCTCGCCGCCCTCGCCCTCGCCAAGTCCGACATAAACGACGTGGCGTTCGTCTCAAAGAGCGCGTCCTCGATGCGCCAGAAGTTTTCGCTGGAAATTCCCACGATGGAAGTGACCAACCAGCAATCCAGCGGCCGCTGCTGGCTCTTCGCCGCGGCCAACGTGCTGCGCGAGCGCATCGCCAACGATAAGAATCTGGAGGCTTTCGAGCTTTCGCAGAGCTTCCTCGCCTTTTGGGACAAGTTTGAACGGGCCAATTACTTTCTGGAGAGCATTCTGGAAACCGCCGGTCTGCCTACCGACGACCGCGTGGTCGCGCATATCCTGAACACGGGCGTGCACGACGGCGGGCAATGGGACATGTTCGTCAACATCGTCGAAAAGTACGGCATCGTCCCCAAGGACGTGTACGACGAAACCTATCAATCCTGCCACACGAACGGCATGAACCACATTCTCAACCGCAATCTGAAGGTCTGCGCCGTCAAGCTGCGCGGCATGGCCGCCGCCGGGGCATGCGAAGCGGACATTCTGGCCGCAAAGGAAGAGATGCTCGCCGGCATTTACAGCTTCCTCTGCAGCTGCTACGGCGAGCCGCCCAAGACGTTCGACTTTGAATACGTGGACAAGGACAAGGTCTACCACGTCGAGCGCGGCTACACCCCCAAGCGCTTTTACGATACGTACGTCGGCGACATGCTGCAAAGGACCGTCAGCATCATCAACGCGCCCACCGCGGACAAGCCCTACCATAAGACGTTCACCGTTCGCCTGCTGGGCAACGTGGTCGGCGGCAAGGAGGTTCGGCACCTGAACCTTTCCATGGACGAGTTCAAGGAAGCGATCCTCCGCCAGCTCAACGCCGGCAAGGTCGTCTGGTTCGGCAGCGACGTGGGCAAGTACGGCGAGCGCCAGATAGGCCTATGGGACGATTCCTCGTTTGACCACGAGCTGCTGACGGGGCTCGACCTCAAACTCAGCAAGGAGGAAAGCCTGAATTACTGGTTCTCCGCGATGAACCACGCCATGGTCATCACCGGCGTCAACCTGGAGGACGGCAAGCCGACCCGCTGGAAGATCGAAAACAGCTGGGGCGACAAAAACGGTGCGAAGGGCTACTTCGTCTGCTCGGACACCTGGTTCGATCAGTACGTCTATCAGGCCGCCGTCGAAAAGGAATACCTGGGCGCGCTCGCTCCCCTCGCGGAGCAGGAGCCCATCGTCCTCGACCCGTGGGACCCCATGGGCACGCTTGCGGATTAAGACCATTATAGAACGCGAGCGGGCGCGGCCAATGGCCGCGCCCGCTTCAGCTTTCCAAAAAACAAAAAAGCCGGATTCTCACAATCCAGCGAAACAGACAATTCCGGCACGCCTGCAAAACGGTATCGCCGACGCGTCGAATGGGTTTGGTGACCCATCCGAGATTCGAACTCGGGACACCTTGATTAAAAGTCAAGTGCTCTGCCAACTGAGCTAATGGGTCAAACAATGGCTGGGGTGGCAGGATTCGAACCTACGCATACAGGAGTCAAAGTCCTGTGCCTTACCGCTTGGCGACACCCCAATGTCTGCCCCAACCAAGACAGAAATGTGGGGTGAGTTGTGGGAGTCGAACCCACGACCTCCAGAGCCACAATCTGGCGCTCTAACCAACTGAGCTAAACCCACCACATGGCGCGCCTGAAGGGATTCGAACCCCTGACCCACGGCTTAGAAGGCCGTTGCTCTATCCAACTGAGCTACAGGCGCATATGCCGTAAGTTCGCGCCGCGGCGTTTCCCGCTGACAGATTAAGATTATAGCAGGAAACGTCCGCGGTGTCAACCGGCAAATCCAACTTTTTTGCGTTTTTCGCGCCCTACGCGCGAACCTGTGCGACGCACATGCCGCCGTCCTCCGCGATCTCCAGCACGGCGGCCGTCGGCCGCTCGCCGCCGAAAAAGCCCATCCCCGCCGCGCCGGGATTGACGAGCAGCACCCCCAATTCGTACTGACAGCAGCGCGTGTGCGTGTGCCCGAACAGCGCGACGTCCGCGCTGCGCTCCCTTGCGGCATAGGTCAAGTTCAGCAGCCCGCTCTTCACGCGCTGCATGTGGCCGTGCGTAAGAAAAATTCGCTTGCCCGCGAGCGTCAGCGTCAGCTCGTCCGGCAGCGGGGAGGCGAGGTCGTTGTTGCCCCGCACCGCGTAAAACGCCGTATCCGCCCCTCGCGCGCAAAGTCTTTCCTGCAAGTACGCGCCGTCCGGCGCGATGTCGCCCAGAAAGCACAGGGCGTCCATTTTTCCCATAGCGTCCAGCAGGCGATCCAGCGAAGCGCGGTCGCCGTGGCTGTCGCTCATAACGCCGATGCGCACGCTCATTCCTCCTCAAGCGCCCTGAGCACCGCCTCGATGCCCCGCCTGCGATGGCTGATGCGGTTCTTCTCCTCCGCGCTGATCTGGGCGAACGTCTCCCCCGTCTCGCAGCGGAACAGCGGGTCGTAGCCGAATCCGCCGGTTCCGTGCGCCTCGAAGAGCACCTCGCCCTCGCACGTTCCCCGGCGTACGAGCGTCTGCTTTCCCGGGCGGGAGAGCGCGATGGCCGCGATGTAGCGCCCGGTGCGCGGCGCGGGCACGTCCCTCAGGTTTTCGAGCAGCAGGCGGTTGTTCGCCTCGTCGTCGCCGTGGCGTCCGCAGTAGCGCGCGCTGTACACGCCCGGCGCGCCGTCCAGAGCGTCCACCGCCAGGCCCGAATCGTCCGCGATGGCGGCGCAGCCCGTCTGTTTCATCACGTATTCGGCCTTGATGGCCGCGTTCTCTTCAAAGGTCGTGCCCGTCTCCTCGATGTCCGCGTCCACGCCGACGTCCTTCATGGAGACCACGTCGTAGCGCTCGCCCAAGATTTCCTTGAACTCGCGCAGCTTGTTCATGTTCCCCGTCGCCACGATCAACAGCTCTTTAGCTCCGATGTGGCGCGCGGCCTCACCCAGCGCCTCCCGCTGCGCGCGCATCAGCTCCGCGTTCCCCTTTTCCGCGAGCGCCAGCAGCCTGTCCAGCTCCTCGCGCGAAAACGAGCGCCCCTCGCCCGTGCCCTGCACCTCGATGAAGCGCCCCGCGTCGTCCATGATGACGTTCATGTCCACCTGCGCGCGGCTGTCCTCCGCGTAGCAAAGGTCCAGCAGCGGCTCGCCCGACACGATACCGCAGCTCACCGCGGACACCTGATGGGTGACGGGCGACTGCAAAAGCTTTCCCTCCCGCATCAGCCGGTCCACGGCCAGCACGAGGGCGACAAAGCTGCCCGTGATCGAGGCCGTGCGCGTGCCGCCGTCCGCCTCCAGCACGTCGCAGTCCAGCGTCACCGTCCGCTCGCCCAGGCGCGCAAGGTCCACCGCCTGCCGGAGGGAACGGCCGATCAGCCGCTGAATTTCCACGCTGCGCCCGTCCTTCTTGACGCCGTCGCGCGCCTTGCGCTGGCCGGTCGAGGCGGGCAGCATCGCGTACTCCGCCGTCAGCCAGCCTTGGCCCTTTCCCCTGAGGAAAGGCGGCACGCCCTCCTGCACCGAGGCGGTGCAGATGACGCGCGTGCCGCCGCATTCTACCAGGCACGAGCCCGCCGCCGTGCGGACGAACCCGGGGACGATCCTGACCTCGCGCAGCGCGTCCGCGCCGCGTCCATCGATTCTCTCGTACATGATCCCGATCTCCTTTGTAGCGATCTATTTATTCCTCCTGCATGACCTCCGGGAACTGCTGTACCACCTCGGAGGCCACGTTGGCGAATGTCGGCTGGTCTTCCTGCCCGCTGGGCAGCTTGTAGGGCTTGCCGTCCACCTGAATTTCGACCTTTTTGACGCCGGGGAACTGGCGGCAGGTCATCATCAGCGCGCGCAGCGACTGCATGCCGCCGTCGGACTGCTCGCTGACCTTGATGAACTCCTCCGTGAAGTTGACCGTCGCGACGCCGTCCTTCAGCGTCACGCCCAGCAGCGCCGCGTCCGTCGGCAGGGGCGTCTGCAGGCCGCTGTCCTGCTTGGGGCCCTTGAGCAGCTCCAGCATGGCGGTGGTGATGTCGTCGTCCGAATAGACGGTGCGCGTCACGGGCACCAGCAGGCGGCCGCTGTCCGACGGGAAGTAGAGCTGCACCTGGTTTGCGCCCGCGAAGGTCTCCACCGTCTCGACGCTTTCCATGTTCAGGCCCTCGCGCTTGAGCCTTCCCTCGACCGGCGTGCCGTGCGGCAGCGCCTTGAGCTTCTTGCCGTCCACCATGAATTCCACGTCGTTGACCGTCGGGAACTCCGTCAGCGCCCAGACCATGGCGCTTACCATGTTGCTCTCCTGCTCCGCGGTGGCGACGTTGAGAGCGCTTGCGCTCAAGTCCACCTTGGCGTGGCCGTTTTCGATGTTCAGGTCGAACGTCGTTCCCTCCGGCACGACGGTGAGCAGGCCGAGCCGGGCTGCCTCCATGTCGTTCTTGGCGCTCTTGACCATGAGGGAGAGCGTCGCCTTGGCGATGCCGTCCTGCTTCGCCACGTCGCGCTGCACCGGCACGAGATAACCGTCGCCGTCCTGATAGTATACGACGGTCGCCTGCGTCGGCGTTTCGGCCGTGGTCGCGGTCTGCTCCGCGGGAATCTGGTCGTAGGGTTCCTCGTACATTTCCGTGGGGCCGCCGCCCCTGACCGCGAGCAGGACGACGAGCGCCGCCGAGCAGGTGATCAGGATGCGTTCCACATCCGTGCGCCTGAACTTGAAGTTGAGCTTGGGCTTTTTGATTTTCACGACCGAATCACTCCTTGACGATCTGTTCCAGTGGAGCTTATTCGGTTCGTCCCTCCGCTATGAGTTAAAGAAACAGGCCTGGGCAAAAAACTTCCGACCCTTTTCCCGCTTTTCGTTTCTTATTGTAGCACAGAGCCTTTTCTTTGCGCAACAGGCGCATCTTTGGTATAATAGAATCATTCATGATGTTCGGAGGACATGCCTTATGCCATTTGACGGCGTTACGCTGGGCTTTGTAGCCCGTGAACTGCGCGAAAAGCTCATCGGCGGCCGCGTCGACCGCGTGTCGCAGCCGGAGCGCGACGAAATCCACCTGCTGATCCGCTCGCAGGGCGAAAACCTGCGCCTGCTCCTGTGCGCCGGGGCCAACGCCGCGCGCGTGCACCTGACCGCCGCCGCCAAGCAAAACCCCATGGAGCCGCCCATGCTGTGCATGCTGCTGCGCAAGTACCTGCAAGGCGGCCGCGTCACGGACGTGCGCCGCGTGAACGGCGACCGCATTCTCGAAATCGACGTGGAGGCGCTCGACGAACTGGGCGAGCTGAAGACGCGCACGCTCATCGCCGAGATCATGGGGCGCCATTCCAACATCATCCTGCGCGGCGCGGACGGGCGAATCATCGACGCGGTGCGCCACGTGAGCGAGGAAATCAGCCGCGTGCGCGAGGTCCTGCCCGGCCTGCCCTACGCCTATCCCCCCGCGCAGGACAAGCTGAACCCCGACACCGCCACGGCGGAAGCGTTTGAGGACATGCTGCGCCGCGCCGGGGGCAAGCTTTCCAAGGCGCTGCAGGGCGGCATCACGGGGCTTTCCCCGCAGGCCGCGCGCGAAATCGCCTTTCGCCTGACCGGCAGCATCGACACGCACCTGGAGGACGTCGCCATCCCCGCGCTCTCGCAGCGGCTTTGCGCGCTGCTAAGCGGCCTGTACGACCTGCGCCCGCCCGTCCTGCTGCTGGGCGAGGACGGCGAGAGCGTGGACGTGTTCCCCTACCCGCAGCTCAACCTGGCTGGTGCCGCCCTCCGCGAGGTGCCGGAGGGGATCTCCTACGCGCTGGACCTCCTGTTTCTGGGACGCGACCGCCGCGAGCGCATGGCGCAGCGCTCGGCCTCCCTGCACAGGACGCTGAAGACGCACATCGAGCGCTGCGAAAAGAAGCTGGCGATCCAGCTTGAGGCGCTGGAAAACAGCCGCCGCATGGAGGAATACCGCGTGAACGGCGAGTTGATTCAGGCGAACCTGTACCGGCTGGAAAAGGGCATGGAAGAGGCGGCGGTCGAAAACTTTTACAGCCCGAGCTACGAGACCGTGACCATCCCCCTCGACAAAAAGCTGACGCCGGTGCAAAACGCCCAGCGCTACTTTAAGCTCTATCAAAAGGCGCGCTCCGCCCGTGAGATGGCCGCTGAACAAAAGGAAAAGACCGAAACCGAGCTGCGCTACCTGGAGGAGCAGCTGGACGACCTGCGCAAGTGCACGCAGCCGGAGGAGCTTTCCGAAATCCGCGCGATGCTCGAGCAGAGCGGCCACGTGCGCAAGGTGCAAAGCCGCGTCAAGCAGCGCAAGGCCCAGCCCTCGAAGCCCTTCCACTACCGGGCGAGCGACGGCACGGACATCCTCGTGGGCAAGAACAGCGTGCAAAACGACCGTCTGACCGGCGAGGCGCGCGGGGACGAAACCTGGCTGCACGCCAAGAACATGCCCGGCTCGCACGTCATCATCTGTTCGCAAAAGGTTTCCGAGCAGACGCTGCGCGAAGCGGCCAACCTCGCGGCCTTTTACAGCAAGGGCCAGCAATCATCGCAGGTACCGATCGACTACACGCTGCGCCGGTACGTCAAGAAGCCGGGCGGCGCGCCCGCGGGGTTTGTGATCTACACCAACCAGAAGACGCTGTACGTCACCCCGGACGAACACGCGCTCAAGCGCCTGACGCTCGTCAGCGGCTGATCCCCTCTACGCACGGGACGCTTCGGTTAATCTCCGAGGCGTCCTTTTCTTTTGCTTGCCATTTTTCCCGCCGCGTGTTATGATATCCCCCATCATCTTTATAAGGGGTGAACCTCCATGGAAGACGACGTGCGCACCGTGCAAACCTACTACGACGAAAACGTGTCCAGCGAATGGGAACGGCTGCAAAAGCATCCGTTTGAGTTTCGCATCACCACGGCGATGATGGCAAAGCACATTCGCCCCGGCGACCGGGTGCTGGATGTGGGCGGCGGCCCGGGCCGCTACGCGCTCCATCTGGCGAAGCTGGGCTGCGACGTGACGCTGGTGGACCTCTCCCCCGAAAACGCCGCGTTTGCAGCGGAAAAGGCGCGGGAGCTGGGCGTCTCGCTCACCGCTCACAGCGGCGACGCGCGCACGGTCGATCACATGGGGCTCGGCGCCTTCGATCACGTGCTGCTGATGGGGCCGCTGTATCACCTGCTTGAGGAAGAAGACCGCGTGCGCGCGGTGAACGCCGCGCTCAACTGCCTGCGTCCCGGCGGCAAGCTGTACGCCGCGTTCATCCTGATGTTCGCGGGCATGATCTACGGCATGAAGTACGCGCCCGCGATGGTGCTGGACGACTCCGAGCAGAAGTTCATCGACTGCGTGCTGCGGGACGGCTCCTTCTCCGGCGCGGCCTTCACGCAGGCTCACTTCATCAGCCAACGGGAAATCCTTCCCTTTATGGCGCGCTTTCCCCTCAAAAAGCTGCACCTGCTGGGGCAGGAGGGCATCCTCTCCCCCTGCGAAGAGAATCTGCTCGCGCAGCCCCCGGAAGTCGTCGACCGCTGGGTCGAGCTGGCCGTGCAGCTCTGCGAGCGCGAGGAGCTGCTCGCTTATTCCGAACACGTCCTGTACATCGGCGAAAAGCTGTGAAAATGGCCGGCCCCGCGCCAAACGCGCAGGGCCGGCCGTCTGCTTTAAATGAAAGCGGTTCAAGCCGCCAGCTCGATCGGATTGCCCTCCGGGTCGAGCACGCAGCTTTCGTAGTAGCCGTCGCCCGTCGTGCGCGGCCCGCTTAAGACCTCGTAGCCGTCCGCGCGCAGCCGCCCGGTGAGCGCGTCGACGGCCTCCCGGGAACCAAGGCTGAACGCGAGGTGCACGTATCCCTCCGCCAACTGCCGCTCCGTGCGCGGCGCAAGGCCGGGCCGCTGCATAATCTCCAGCCGTCCCTCGCCGTCGAAGGAAAGGAAGTACGTGGAAAGACCGGTACGCGGGTTTTGATATTTTGCGCCCGCGCACGCCCCGAAGTATCGCTCGTAAAACGCCCTGATTCCTTCCAGATCGCGCACGTACAGCGCCGCATGATCAATCCGCATCGCCAATTCTCCTTCGCGTAAACGTTTTTCTTTCATTCTATCATGCGCCGTCAAGACGGCTTTGCGCCCGGATCAAATTTGTGTTACAATAACCCCATTCAATTTGCGGAGGCATAAAGATGTTTGCATTGACCCTTGCGACGCCCCAGGATTTGGACGAGGCGTTCCGTCTGTATCGCCGGTGCGCCGATCAGTCGCAGTTCGTCTGGAGCGACGATTACCCTAACCTCGAAGTCGTGGAGGAGGACATCGCGCTCGGGGCGCTCTACCTGCTGCGCGACGACGCGGGCCGTCTGCTGGCCGCGGGCGCCCTGCGCGACGGGTTGGAACTCTCACACCTGCCCTGGAATCCTGCCTTTCGCCGCCCGTGCGAGCTTTCCCGTCTCGGCGTCGATCCCGCCCGCCAGCGCGAGGGGTTGGGCAGCCAGACGCTGTCCTTGCTCCTCGAAAAGGCCGCGGCGCTCGGCTTTGACGGCATGATCCTGCTTGCCTCCAGAGGGAACCCACCGGCGCTTTCGCTGTACCGGCGGCTGGGCTTTGAAATATGCGGGGAAACGCACTGCTACGACACGGACTTTTACTGCATGCAGCGCGCGCTTTAAGAGCCGGTTCTCCGGCGCAGTCCGAATACATGTAAAACGGGGCTGTCAGGCTAGCGTTTTCTAGCTTGACAGTTTCTTTTTAAGTTATTCCGTTTTGTCAGGAAGGTTTTGTTGTAGAATAAGGCGATTAGGCTAACCCTAATAAGCCCCATTGCTTTATTGAG
>JAEXCG010000213.1 GCA_023402355.1 Bacillota bacterium
ACGTGTACGCCGCCTATGTCGATCGGCACGCGCCAGGCCGTCACGCGTCCGCGCGGCGCCTGATCCTGCGCGTACCGCCCGCGGCTGAAGCACGGGAAGTTTAGCTCCAAAATGCCGCGCGTATCCCTGTGCGGGCCGTTCATCACCGTTCCGACCGCACCGCACGCCTGCATCCGCGTGCACATCAATTCGCCCACCACCGCGTAGTCCGGCGAGGAGCCCGAGCAGATATACACCTCGTTCTTTTGCAGCCCGTCCAGCGCGTCGAGCATATAGCCAAACGTCGGCTCGCCGGGGACGGGTTCGCCGAGCTGGGGCAGGTCCTCCTCCAGCACCGTCATCGCCCGCCCGCAGACGACCATGTCCTCGCGAATCGGCTGAATCTCCATCGGGAGAAACTGGTGGTACCGGCCCATCTGGTCCAGAATATCGCCGATGACGGCGGAGTACAGATCCCGCCGCATGACGGCAAACAGTTCATCATCATTCTTCCACGTCAACATCGTTCGCTCCTACTACGGCGCCTTCCGCCGCCGATTTACTGATGGCCTGATAGACCTTGAGATACCCGTCCGGGATGTCCTTGCGCGGCCTCGTCCAGCGAGCTTTTCGCGCTTGCAGGGCCTCTTGCGGCACGCGCAGTTCAATGCGCCTGTTCGGAATGTCGATTTCGATCTCGTCCCCGTCCTCGACCAGCGCCAGCGCGCCGCCCTCGTAGGCCTCGGGCGAGATGTGCCCGACGAACAGGCCGCGGTTGCTCCCCGAGAAGCGCCCGTCCGTGATCAGCGCACAGCTCGAGGACAGATTCATCCCCTCCAGCGCCTTCATCGGCCTGTACATCTCCGGCATGCCCGGCCCCCCCTTGGGGCCCTCGTAGCGCAGGACGATGCATGTGCCGGGCTCGACCTTTCCATCCCAGATGGCCTGGACCGCCTCCTGTTCGTCCTGGAAAATCTGCGCTCTTCCGCAAAAGCGCATCAGGTCCGCGGGGACAGCCGCGGGCTTGACGACAGCGCCGAGGGGCGACAGGTTGCCCGTCAGCACCGCGACGCCGCCCGTTTCAGAAAAGGGCTCACGTGCGGTTCGGATGACCTCGCGCATGTCCGACACCCGGACCGATTGAAGGTTTTCCGCCAGCGTCCTGCCCGTGCAGGTGATGCAGTCCAGATGCAGGTGCTCCTTCAGCTCGGCGAGCACCGCCGGGACGCCGCCGGCGTGGTAAAAGTCGACCATGTCGTAGGGCGAGGCCGGATACACCGAGGCGACCTGCGGAACCTTCCGGCTCATCTCGTCAAAGCGCGAAAGCGGCAGATCGCCCAGCCCCGCCTCCCTGTGGATGGCCTGCAGGTGCATAATCGCGTTCGTCGAGCCGCCCGTACCCATGATGAGCGCAATGGCGTTCTCCACGCTTTCCCGCGTGATGATCTTGCGCGCGTGGATGCCCTTTCGGACCAGCTCCATCACCGCGCGGCCCGTCTCGTAGCCCGCCTGCATCCGCCGGGCGTCGACCGCCGGGATGGCGGCGCAGCCGGGCAGGGACATGCCCAGGGCCTCCGCGACCATGCCCATCGTGTTGGCCGTGCCGAGCATGGCGCAGGAACCGACGCAGGGTTCCGCGAGGTTCTCGATGCGGCGGAACTCCTCCGCGTCGATTTCACCGCGCTGTTTCCACCCGATCGACTCCGTGACGATGTTGCCGTCGTAGTCCCTGCCCCGATAACGCGCGGGATACATGGGCCCGCCGTTTAAGAAGATCGCGGGGATGTCGAGCCGCGCCGCAGCCATCAGCATGCCGGGCACGATCTTGTCGCAGGAGCCCAGCAGCACCATGCCGTCGAAGCGGTGCGCGCGCACCATGCACTCCACGGAGGCGGTGATCACGTCCCGTGAGGGCAGGATATAGCGCATGCCCACGTGCCCCTCGGCGATGCCGTCGCACGGCGCGATGGTCGAGAACGTCATGGCCGTACCCCCGGCCGCTTCGATGCCGCGCGTCACCTGATCGGCGAGCTGGTTGAGGTTGGCGTGCCCCGGCGTCGCGTTGGTATAGGAGTTCACCACCGCGATCAGCGGACGGCTGAGCGCCTCGTCGGTAAAGCCCATGGACTTGTAAAGCGCGCGCTTGAGCGCGCCCTCGTCCCCGCGCAGCAGTTCATTATAATTCTCCAAGCAATAGCCTCCTTTAAGCAGCCGCGCCCCGCTCACGCACCTGCCGTCTTGTCCATTTCCGCCTTTGCCGCCGCCTCGCGCTTCATCAGGCGCGGCGCGATCGCCAGGGAGAGGACGGACAGGCAGATCAGGATGATCGAGGGCAGATTGCTGACCAGCGGAAGCAGCGCGCCCCTGCTGAGCATCAGCGCCCGCCGCAGGTTTTCCTCCGCCAGCGGGCCCAGGATAAAGCCCAGTATAATCGGCGTGATGGGGAATTTGAGCTTGTTCATGACGATGCCGACGATGCCGAACGCCAGCACGACCCATGCGTCGAAGACGCGATTGTTGATGGCGATCGCGCCCACGAGCGAGAGCACCATGATGATGGGCAGCAGGATGTGCTTAGGCACCGCGAGCAGGCGCACGAAGATCTTGATGCCGAAGTATTGCAGCGTCACGCAAAGCAGGTTCGCCAGCAAAAGCGCCACGAAGATGCCGTAGATGAAGTCCGCGTTCTTGGTCATGACCAGCGGGCCGGGCTGCAGGCCGTGCACCATCATCGCGCCCAGCATGACCGCGGTGAACGTGTCGCCCGGAATGCCCAGCGCGAACAGCGGGATCATCGCGCCGCCGACACAGGCGTTATTCGCGGTTTCAGACGCGACGAGGCCGCCGATGTAGCCGGTGCCGTACTTTTCCGGGTGCTTGGAGGTCGACTTGGAAATGGAGTAGGCGACCAGGTTCGCCGTCATGCCGCCGATACCGGGCAGGATGCCGATGAACGCGCCGACCGCGCCGGAGAGAAACATGTTGCCCGTCTGACTCTTGAACTCCGCGCCGGAAAAGCCAAAGCCCTTGATCTTGTAGTTCGCCACGGGCTTGACCTTCCTGTCAAACGCCTTGGACGCGTTGATCAGCTCGCCCACCGCGTAGATGCCGATCAGCGCGGGGATCAGGTCGATGCCCGCATCCAGCGCGTGGATGCCCATCGTCATGCGGGTGGAGCCGTCCACCGAGCTTGCACCGATGAACGAGCATAGCAGGCCCAGGCAGGCGACCGCAAGGCCCTTCCACAGGTTCTGGCTGGAGAGGGAAACTACCATCGTAAGCGCGAAGATCGCCATCCAGAAGTAGTCCGCCTTGCCGAAGTTAATCGCGATGTTGGCCACCGGGCCGGACAGGAAGAACAGCGCGGCAAAGCCGATCAGCGAGCCCAGGAAGGAATAGAAGATGCCCACGCCGAGCGCTTTGCCGGCCTCGCCCCTGCGGGCCATCGGCGCGCCGTCGAACTGGGTCGCGACGTTCGAGGCCGCGCCGGGGATGTTGAGCAGGATTGCGGAGATCAGCCCGCCGGAGCAGGAGCCGATATAGATGCCCATGATGAGGGCGAACGCCGCCATGCGCGGCAGCTTGTACGTCAGGGGAAGGACCAGAACGAGCGCCGTGTTTCCGTTCAGGCCGGGAACACAGCCGAACATGACCCCCAGGAAGACGCCGAAGGCCGTCATGCCGACGCAGAGCACGTTGGCCATCTGGGCGAATCCCTGTGCAAAGAGCTGTAACATCAGTATGCCTCCTACATTCGATCTCTCATTTTGAAGTTTCCCGCATCCGGAGGATGCGGCTCAGCCAAAGATCGCCCGATACAGACTGCTCAGGCCCAGGTCGACGAACGAGACCTTGGGTACGGCGAGGCCGAACGCACATCCAAAGATGAGATAGATCCCGACGGAAGCGATCAGCGCGATCACGATGCTCTTGACCCAGCTCTTCCAGGAAAAGTCGATGGACAGCAGCGTGATCTGCAGCGTCAGGAAGAAGAACGTCGAAATGGTGAAGCCGATGCGGGGCATCGCGAGGATGTAGCAAAAGACGAGAACGAGCGTGACGGGCATCGTGATCTTCTGGAAGAGATGCCGGGTGGCGATTTCCTTGCCGTCCATGCCTTCGCAGTCTTCGGCGTCATCCTCCACCTCAAGCTTCGGCAGCGAGCCCTTCTTCATCGCGATAAACCACTTCATGGTGATGACCGCGCCAATGACGAACATCGCTGCGGCCACGATCTTGGGAATCGTGTCCGGCGCGGTCCGTCCGCGGCCGGTGCCCAGAAAGGACTTGGTGCCGAACGTCGTCCAGAAGAAGAACACGGCCAGGGCCATGATGATGATGCCGGAGATCAGATCCTGATAATTCTTTTTCTTGTTTTCCTGCATACGCCAAACCTCCGATAGAAAAAGTGCGGCAGACACCGCAATGGATACCTGCCGCACGCTTCCGTAAATCAGTTGCCCATGAGCGCCTCAGCCATCGGACGGTAGACCTCCTGAACGCCCTTCATGAAGGCCACGCCGTCCTCGCCCGGCTGGAAGTTCGCGCGGAAGTCATACAGCGAAAGCGCGTTGCTGTACGGCTCCATCTCGATGGCCTGACCGACCGCCTCGGTGAACTTGGCGACGATTTCCGGATCGGTGCCCTTCTTGAAGCCGAAGTAGTAGAACCACTCCGCACCGAAGGGGAAGCCCAGCTCGTCGGAGCACGGAATGTCCGCAAAGTTCGCATTGCGCTCGTTGCCGAAGACGAACAGCGGGATGAAGTCGCCGCTCTCGATGTACTCCTCGCCCTGGCTGTAAAGCGCTTCGAGGATGTCCACCTGGCCGCCCAGGAACGCGACATTGCGGTCGGAAGCGGAGCCGAGGTCCACGCAATCGACCTCGATGTCCAGCGCTTCCATCATCGCCAGCGCGTGCATGTGCAGCGTGCCGCCGATCTCGACCGCGTAGGTCAAGTCGTAGGGATTGGCCTTCGCGTAGGCGACCAGATCCTCAAACGTCTCGATGCCCTTGGCGTTGTCCTTGCGCACGAACAGGCAGTAGGTGTTGCCGCCGCCGGTGACCGCGGCGACGTCGATCGCGTCCTCCCACTTCCAGCCCTCGTCCATGCGGCCGAGCAGCTCGAGCAGCAGCGTGTCGACGTGATGGTAGAAAACGGTGTAGCCGTCCGCATCGCGGTTTGTCAGCTCGTTCATGGCGACCGAGCCGGCGCCGCCGGCCATGTTCGTGACGACCACGGGCTGCCCAAGGATCTCGGTGAGGGACTGAGAGATGGCACGCACCGTCGTGTCGGTATCTCCGCCGGGATTCGCCGGGATGATGACCTCGATGGCCTTCTCCGGATAGTCCGCCAGCGCAAAGGTGCAGGCGAAGACCATCAGCGCGGCGACGAGCAGGGCAACAAATTTTTTCATAGGGGTTCCTCCTTTTATTTTCAACGCCCTTCCCGGGCGTTGCATATGCCTTAGCAGCGCACGAAGCATGATGTGTGTTGATCACATGTCATACAAGTTTATGTAAAACAGAGATTCAATCCCTGTTCTTGAAAAACTCCGCGAGGCGGGCGATGTTGTACCGCCCCATCTCGTCATAGCTCCGAATGACCCCTTTCACATCGCGCTTACGCAGAAGCGTCGCGAGCTCTTCGTGCGAGGCGATGCCGAACGTATCTGCGCTGGGCAGCTCGTTCATCGCCGCGAAGACGAACACGAGCAGCTGGCGGTTGGCCTTCACCGCGTTTTCGAGGAAGACGTTGTGCGCGCAGCGGACGACGGCAAGATGAAAGTTAAAGTCCGTGTCGCTGAAGACCTGGCTGTCGTCCCGCGTGCTCTTCATCGCGCTAACGCACCTGTCCAGCTCGTCAAAATCGCTTTCCGTCGCGGCGGTTTTGGCGAGCGATACGGCGCTGTACTCGACGCTTTCGCGGAAGTGGAGGAAGTCGCGGTACATCTCCTCCGTTAGGTCGATCGACTGCGTGTTGATCGTGAAGTTGGTCGGGTTGGCCACGTAGGTGCCGACCCCCTGGCGCGTGACGATCAGCTTTTCACTTCTGAGCTGCTGAAGCGCCTCACGAATTACGACGCGGCTTACGCTGAAGGATTCAGCGAGCTTGTTTTCGCTCTCAAGCTTTGTGCCCTCCGGAAATTTGCCCGAGACGATCATGTCCCGAAGCTGCTGGCAGACGGCGTCTACAAGGTTCACCTTTTCAATCTTTACAAAATCCATCCAAAGCGTCCTCGTCTGTCATGTTGTTACTTGTTATACATCTGACTGGAGTATAACCTTGTCCGTCCCTTCTTGTCAAGTACAAACGCGAAATTTGTCGTCCAAATTTTAAGCAGTTGCGTACATGCTGTAAAAACAAGGACGCAGAATATTGAGCAAAGCAAGAAATTTTCCTGTCTATGGGGAAACATTCTGTTTTTCTTCCGCCCTACCTCCCGACGCCCGAAGCGAGAACATCGGCGTTTGGGTAGCCACGCTCATATCAGGGATAGACGCGTATCCTTCCTTGTGGTATGATATAATACAACTATAACATATAGACTCGCCGTTACATCCGCTTTTGTCCGATTGGAGGTTTTCTGATGCAACACATGGAGGAAAAGGCCCTGGTCGATTTGCGCAGGAGGGAGCGTTCCCTGCTGCTGCTCGCGATGCTCCTCTTCTTCATCTCCCTGTTTGCGCTGGTTTCGCGCTGGCCTGTCGCCTATCCGCTGACCGCATTTTCCTGCGTCTTCTACCTCGTCTTTCGGTGGTTTTATAAAAAGCGTTACCGCTCCGCCTACACGCAGGCGCTGCTGGCGCGCATCCTCGAAGGCGCCGGAGAGATTCTTTCCTTTCAGAAGACGCAGAGCGCGGACGGCCTGCTCGTGCAAGGCGGGCTGACGCCCGCGGTAGCCTTCGTCCCCGGAGCAAAGCAGCATCACGTTGTCCATGGGAAAATCGGCGGCACGCCGTTTTCGGTCGGCGAAGCGGCGTTTATCCGAAAGTTTGCAAACAACGCGATCGAATCCGTCGGCGGCACGCTGCTCGTCGCGTCGGATGCCCTGCCCAAAGACGAACGGTGGGTCATCCTCTGCGCCGGCGCGCTAAGCCATTTTTGCCGCGAGGAGGAGTACGAACAGGACGGTTATATTCGGTCCGCCCCAGACGCGCTGGGGCTTTCGGACGCGTACACTGTCTTTGAACACGCAGGGGATTCTATCGCCAGCCTGCCCCGCTGCGCGCCCATCCTGAAGGCCGGAAATCCCGACGACCGGCCGCTCGTGCTCGCCGCGCGGGACGGTGCGCTCTCCCTCTTCGCCGTAGGCGCGTTCTTTGCGCCCACCAAAGCCGACCTGGCAAAGCGCTATGACGTCCGAACGTTAAAAAGGTTCCGCTTTCCGGCGCTCAAGCTGCTGAAAGATCTGCTGGAAGCGCTGCCTCCGCAGAATGGACGGGCAGTATCGCTGTAATACTGTGAAACGAAAAGACCCGGCGTAGCGGAGTTGATTCGTCGCGTCGGTCTTTGTGTGCCGCGTAGAAACAACGACGAGGCTGTGCGTCCCCGCTTCCGGGGAGCGCGCGGCCTCGTCGTTTCTATAGCACCTTACGGTACAATAATGATGTCGTCCGGGGTGATTTCGCCGTCCGGCGTCTCGACCGGGTCGCCCAGCCAGGCGTAGAGAATAGCGTCCGCCCACGTCTGGTTCGACGTCGCTGCGTAGTCCTGCAGCTTCGTCGTGTAAAAGTCGAAGTACACGTTGCTGTACAGCGGCACCGCAGGCAGCACGCCGTTCCAGTACTCCTGGAACGCCACCCACTTCCTGCAGTAGCCCAGGTAGTCCCCCACCTCCGTCTGGCGCATGTCCAGCGCCAGGGTTTCTAGCTTGCTGTCCTCATAGCCGGTCGTGTTCACCAACGCGCCCGCGTAGCTCTCATCGTCCGTGAACCTATAAGAGATGTTGACACCGAGCGGTTCAACGCCGCGTTATGGCAATTTAGCGGCTCCGTAGAAGCCATGTCATCCAGCCTGTGGGACACGCACGCGCGCGTGGAGGGATTGCGGACCGGCCATGGCTGGAGCGGCATTTTCGTCAAGGTTGGCGGTAGCGGCTGGCAAGAGGTAACGGAAGCGTTTCTGGAGGCGGACAGCCTCGATATAAACGTGCAGGATAACGGCCTCCTTGTCGTTCGCGTAACCGATCCAGAAGGGGAAGACCATGAGGAGACGGAGCAGATCGGCTGCTTTGACCGGGAAGCGCCGGGCGTTACGGCGGGCATTCGCAATGTGCTGCTGCACGTGGAGGCTACAGATGCCCTATCCGGTGTTGCCGGTATCCAGGTCAATGGGCTCCTGTTCACCGTTTTGGAGGATGGTGTTCTGGATGTGCGCATGGAGAAACTGCTCAATGATTATGAAAAGCTGGGGATTCGCGCTTACGATTACGCGGGCAACTTCTCCGAACCGGTGATGTTGGATAACCCCTATTATAGCGCGATTAGTTGTCCAACTTGCCCGCCGAATACACAGGCCCCACCCACTCAGGCGCCTGCTACCCAACCTCCGCCCACGCAGGCCCCGCCTACGCAGCCCCCGAAGGCGACAAAGAAACCGTCCGGCAACGGCAGCGGCCAGCGTCAAACGCCCAAACCGACGTTGCTTCCCACGTCCGCCGCGCCTACGTCCTCGCCAATCCCGCTAGTAATCGAAACGTTGGCACCTGTTATTGTTACGCCTATGCCTACGCCGAATTACATCGAGATTGGTCCGGGCACGCCCCTATCTCCTAGCGGCAACATGCAGACCCTTGATCTGCTATATTCCAAGGCGACCAACAAGCAATTTATTTCCGTTCAGACCCGTAGCGGCGAGACGTATTTCCTCATCATCGACTACGACAAACCCATAGACGCTGAAGCCGAGATTTACGAGACCTATTTCCTCAACTTGGTCGATGACCGCGACCTGCTGGCTGTGCTCAAGGAGGACGAGCTGCCAACCCCGGAACCGACGGTTGTTTTCGTAACGCCTGCACCGACGATGCTGCCCGCAGCACAGCCCACAGAAATGCCTGCAAGCAACGGCAATAGCGGCGTGAACTTCCTGGCGCTGCTGTCCATTGCTTTGCTGGCTGGCGGCGGCATGACGGTATGGTTCTTCAAATTCCGCAAGGACAGCCAAGCAGGCCGAAAAAAAACAGCAATGAGCGAGTTTGACTTTGATGAGGAGGAAATAGACGAAGATACGGAAGATGATACAGCGGACGAATAATTCTCTGGGCGGGGCGGACAGGCTCGTCCCGTCGTTCCTTTTTTCTTGCCGGATAGTAAAAAGGACGATATAATGAACACATGAACCAAAGATGTGGGGTGATTCCAATGGCAGATGAGCAGACGCCCAACAACTCCGTGAAGCTATTTGAACACAAATCCATCCGCAGCCTATGGGATGAGGAACAAGAAGAATGGTATTTTTCCATTGTGGATGTGGTTAGTATACTCACAAATCAACCCGATTCTCGTCATGCGGCGAAATACTGGAGTGTGCTAAAAGTACGGCTCAAGCAGGAAGGCAGTGAACTGACTACGAATTGTAGTCAGTTGAAATTGCGCGCCGCAGATGGCAAGATGCGTTTGACGGACGTAGCTAACACCGAGCAGCTTCTGCGTCTCATCCAGTCCATTCCATCGCCTAAAGCAGAACCGTTTAAGATGTGGCTGGCGAAAGTCGGTGCAGAGCGCATCGAGGAAACCATCGACCCGGAGCTAACGATTGAGCGCGCGTTGGAAACCTACTTACGCAAAGGGTATTCACGAGAGTGGATCAATCAGCGTTTGCAAGCGATTCAGGTGCGTAAGGAGTTGACAGACGAATGGCAGGATCGCGGTGTCAAAAAGGGGATTGAGTTCGCCATTCTCACCGACGAGATCACCCGCGCCTGGTCGGGTATGAATACCCGGCAGTACAAAAGGCTAAAGGGACTGAAAAAGGAAAATCTGCGCGATAACATGAGCACCACGGAGATCGTCTTAAACATGCTTGCGGAAGCATCTACGAAGGATATTTCCCAGACTGAACAACCGGAAACATTTGCGCAAAATCAGCAAGTCGCCCGGATGGGCGGCGAGGTCGCGGGCATTGCTCGCAAGGCTCTGGAGCAGCGCACCGGTAAGCCGGTCATCACTTCACGCAACGCGGCAGATTTCCACTTGCTCGTGGATATTATCGAGGATGCGGCCGCAATCGCTGAAAACCCGGAAAAAGACAAATAAGAACCCGATGTTCACCGGGGCTGTCAGGCTAGCGTTTTCTAGCTTGACAGTTTCTTTTTAAGTTATTCCGTTTTGTCAGGAAGGTTTTGTTGTAGAATAAGGCGATTAGGCTAACCCTAATAAGCCCCATTGCTTTATTGAG
>JAEXCG010000216.1 GCA_023402355.1 Bacillota bacterium
GGCCTCGGAGGCCGAGGCGGGCGCGGGCCGCGGCGATGCCGGTCGTTAAAGCCGCGCATGTTGTCGAAGAGATTGCCGATCAAAATCCACTTGAGGCAGCCGCCGCCGCATCCATCGCCGCCGCCCCGGCGCGAGCCGCGCCCGAAGAGCACGCGCACGACGACGTAGAGGATCACGATGCCCCAGATGACCTCCCAGAGGCTGGGGCCGCGGTCGTAGCGGTCGTAATCGTCGTAGCGCCGGGAATCGTAGGAATCGACGTTCGCGCGCGTGCCGCCGGAGGACGAGCCGCTTTGGCCGCCCGAAAGGTTCAGGCGCTTGCCCATCGAGGACGCCAACCGCTCGCAGGTGTCCTGATAGAGCTTCGTCATCCCCTCGCCAAAGGCGTCCTTTGCCAGAAGATCGATGACCCCGTCGATCAGCTCGTCCGTCGCGGAGACGCTCAGCGTCCTGTCCAGCCCCGTGCCTACCTCCACCGCGACCTCGCGGTCGCCCTCGGAGAACAGCAGCAGCACGCCGTCTTCGCGCGACTTGTCGCCGATGCCCCACGTGTTCAGCACGTCGTTTGCGTAGTCGCGCGCCTGCGCGCCGTCCAGAAAGTCCACGGTCAGAAGCACCATCGTGGCCTGCGTCGCCTCGCGCAGCGCCTCGCCGTAGGCCTT
Source organism: Bacillota bacterium (assembly GCA_023402355.1). Taxonomy (GTDB): domain Bacteria; phylum Bacillota; class Clostridia; order Christensenellales; family Aristaeellaceae; genus Beduinella. The sequence continues at coordinate 663 of JAEXCG010000216.1, forward strand.
GATCGTCTCCTCCTGGCTGCTCGAGAGCACGTTCGCGTCGTCGTACACGTAGCTGAACGCCTTCGGCTTGTCCGGGATGCCCGCCAGCGCCGAGAGCGGCGCGATAAGCAGGCAGACGGCCATCAGGATCGAAAGGATTCTTTTCATCTTTTACTCCTCTTCATCGGATAGGATGGGGCGCCGATTCGGGCTGCACAGACCCGTCCCGACAGGGGGTTACAGCCCCTCGTAGTAGTCCGGCCGGGGCAAAAGGAACTTCGTGGGCAGGCGGTCGTAGAGCTCCACCGCGTCCTTCGCGGCCTCGTTGAACCTGCGGGCCTGCTGGCGCAGCATATTGCCGCTATCCAGGAAGTCGTCCATCACGCCGGAAAGCAGGTTCTCGTCCGAGGAAGAGATGCCGCCCGCCATCAGCCTGGCCGCGGCGTCGGACATGGCGGCTTGCAGCGCGTCGTTCGCCGCCGAGGTGTCGCGCGCGGTCTTCGCGCGGTCCAGCGCGTCCGCCGCGTCCTCGATCGCCTGCCGCTCCCCGTCCGTCAGCACGTCGTAGCGCCCCGCGATCTTGAGCAGGTTGCGCGCCTCCGCCACGCGCCCGTCCACGAAGGATTCGACCTTCCAGGCGGACCGCGCGTCCTTCTGCACCTTTTTCAGCGCGCGCGCGTTGCCCGCCACCAGCGAAACCATGAGCGTCACGACCATCAGCGCCATGCCCAGCGCGTAGGGGATGTCGCGGCGCTGCTTCTTCTTTTTCCCGCCGGACGGCTGTCCGCCCGCGGGCGCTTTTGCCCTTTGTTGGCTCATAGGAATGACCTCCTTTACGAAGAGGGTTGATTTCAAATAAGAAAGGGAAGGGCCCGCTCCCCCGGCTTTTACGCCTGCGGCCGCGCGGTGAGCAGCATGCGCCGGACCTCCTTGAGCTCCGAGGCGAGCTGCTCGCCCTGGCGCGCGGCCTCTTCGAGCGCGCCGCTTCGGCTGTCCCTGTCCATGCGGCGCGCGCCCGCGCGCAAATCGCCTTCCAGCGCCCGCTGGGTGCTTGCCTGCGCCGCCGCCGCGTCCTGCGCGTCCGCGAGGCCCAGCGCGGTCATCATCTGCGCGCGCCACAGCGGAATGGTCGTCGTCAGCGTCGCCTGAATCCTGTCCGACACCTGGCGGCTCGTCCCCATGAGCAGCGTGAGCTGCGCCGCGAGCTGAAGGCTCGCCGTGCGCGTGACCTCCAGATCGCTCACGCGCCGCTCAAAGCGGCTGCGCTCCATGCTCTCCGGGGTGCGGCCGAGCTTTCTTCTGCCGCACATCACGTACGCCGAAAGCTGGCGGTAGAGCGTCTCGTTCTTTTCGTACAGCCGCGCGAACAGCGCCTGATCGCGCAGGAGCTGCACGCGCAGGTCCGTCAGCTCGTTCGCCCGCTGCTCCACGCGCGGCTCGGCCTTGCGGTAGGCGTCGCGCACCGCGCGCGTGCGCCCGCCCACGAGCCGCGCAAACAGCCCCTGCGCAGCCTTCGCCGCGTCGGTGGAGAGCACCGCCTCGCACAGCGCGTCCAGCGCGTTCATGATCGGCGCGGGGTCGCTCTTGGTCATCATCTGCGTGAGCGCGAGGTTTACAAACGTGTCCAGCTCCTGCTGGCAGCGCGCGCCGTAGGCCATCATCGCCTGCGCGTCGTCCAGGTCGATCGCGTCCACGTAGCGGTCGATCGCCTCGCGAATCTCCGCGGCCAGCGCGTCCGGGTCGGGCAGCGCCGCGTCCTGCGCGCTCAGCCTGAGCACCGGCAGCGCAGGCCGTGCCTGTCCCGCAGGCCGTGCCTGTCCCGCAGACCGTGCCTGTCCCACAGGCGGTACCTGTCCCACAGGCGGTACCTGTGCGTCATTCATCGCGCTTCTCCTCCTGCCGGGCGACGGCGCTGCCGCCGGTCTGTTTCCGGCTGCCCGCGCCCACGCCGTAGGGATCGATGGTCAGCTTCGGCGCCCCGCCGGCAGTGCCGGTCCCAGCAGAAGCTCTGCCCCCGCCGGACGTGCCGGAAGCTCCGGCCCCGCCGGAAGCTCTGCCCCCGCCGGACGTGCCGGAAGCTCTGGCCCCGCCGGGCGCCGCGTAAGCCTCCGGCTGCACGAAGCCGTCCTGGCGAAGCATGGAGTTGAGCACGTCCATCTCCGTCTCCAGGTCGAGGAAGCGGTACTCGTCGAGCGCAGCGAGCTGCTTTTTGAAGGCGTCGTCCACCATCGTGAGCGCCTCCGAGGTGCGGCGGCGCACGTCCCGCGCGGTCTGCGACTGCGCGCCGCTGTCGAGCTGCGCGCGCGCCTCCAGAAGCTTTAGCGTCGTGGGCAGGTAGTAGCGCAGGAAGCTGCGCAGGTTCTGCTGAAGCTTCGGCTGCTCCTCCAGGCGCTTGAAGATCTGGCGGCAGCTCTCCTCGATGGAGTCGATCCGGCGGCTGAGCTCCGGATCGGGGATGCGCTCGTTCGCGTCGCGAATCTTGGCGAGCGCCGCGCGCCCCTCCAGGATCAGCGCGTCGCAGCTCTCGTCGCCCGAATGGGGCGCGCGCTCGACGGTGACGGTGCGGTCCCTGTACTTCTTTTTGAGCACCTTATAGCCGATGTAGAAGACGACCGCCGCGCCGATATACGACAAAAGCGACCCCAGCCCGAAGATGAGCGCGTATACGAGCACGGCAAGCGCCGCGTAAAAGGGACGCTTGCCGCTGCGGATGCGCTTTTTTTCCATGATGTTCCTCCTTGATCTGACCTGTGAATCCTGCCTCAAGCGATGCGGGCGATCCCGCCGCGCCGACGAGCCTGCGCTCCCGCGCTTGAATATGATCCTTATTATACCGTAATCCCGCCCGCGCGTCATGAGAATTCGATTAAATCCAGCGATTCCCGCGCCGAGCGCCGCGTTTGGAGGCATGATCCCCACAGCGCGCGGCGGGAAGGCGGGAAAACCGTCCCCGACGCGGGCGCGGGGGCACGCCGACAACACGGGGGGACCGGCGGGACGGGGTACCCGTCCCCTACCGGGCGCGGGGATGCACGCCGACAATCCGGGGGACGGCGGGACGGGAAAACCGGCCCCGACGCGGGCGCGGGGGTGCACGCCGAACCGGGTGACCGGCGGGACGGGAAACCCGTCCCCTACCGGGCGCGGGGTTGCCTGCCGAAACGGGGTGACGGCGGGACGGGGTACCCGTCCCCTACCGGGCGCGGGGCCACCCGCCGACAACACAGGGGGACGGCGGGACGGGTAACCCGTCCCCTACCGGGCGCGGTACCGATTCCGCTGTCACCGCCGGGATGCGTATACGTGTAGGGGCGGGGTTTCCCCCCCCCCCCCCCCGCCCCCCCCTACCCGAGCCCCCCCCCCCGCGCCCCCCAACCCGCGCCCCCCCCCC